>JAFAHO010000129.1 GCA_019237205.1 Hyphomicrobiales bacterium | reverse complement strand
AGCAGCCCCTCGAGTGAAGAAGCTGCGCGCTTCGCCGCCGAGTTGCGCTGCGAGACATTGCGTCCTCAGCTCTTGGGTCTGATCGAGACCTTGGGCTCCTCGCCTCCAGGGCCGGCTCGTGCGGAGGTCTCGAACGGCGCATCTCCGGACGCGAAGGCTACGAGTGAGGTCGCGCGTGCGGCCGCGCCCTCCCCGGCGACAGAAGTCGCGCTTTCCACGCCCGATGAAATCTGCAAGCGTGACGAGGAACGCCTGGAGCGCCTGCGCAACAGCCCCTCGAGCGAAGAGGCTGCGCGTTTCGCCGACGAGTTGCGCTGCGAGACACTGCGACCGCAGCTCTTGCGCCTGCTCGAGAGCCAGGGTTTCGTGGCCTCACCGTCAGCCTCCGCGTCCGAAAGTCCTTCGGTTAAGGGAAGGTCCGCCGTGGGGCTGAAGGCGGCGAGCGACTGTGTTTCCGAGCAGGACAGCCTGAACCGCATCCGCGCGCAACCTTCAGCCGATACGGCGCAGCAGCTCTGGCGAAACCTTCAATGCGAACGGCTGCGTCCTCAAGTTCGCTTGCTTTTGGAGAGCCTCAACCTCGCCGCCGATCCTCCCGGCGCATGTTGGAGAGAGGCCGAAGAGCTCAACCGCATTCGCACGAACCCCAACCGACGCGAGGCGGAAGGCTTCGTGCGAGATATGACGTGCGACGCGCTCAAGCCGCAGGCGGCGCGATTACTGGAAAGCTTGATTGAGTGATATCACTGCAATCTCTTCGGGGACCCCGAATGTGAATAAACTTCCACACCGATCTACATTCGGAGCGTCGATGAGGTCCGCGCCCCAGTCGACGGCGAGCGCGGCGACGGCGTCCAAGGCGTCATAAGGATCGTTGCGGCTCGCGACGACCACGTGGGCCAGGGCAGGGCGCACGCGCCTGGGTCCAGTCGGCGCCCCGCCCATTGCCGTGCGGCGGCGCGACCAGGAAGGCGCCGCGGACGTCGGCGCCGGCCGAAGCACGGGCGCGCGGGCGTGGGTGCGTATTGAAACGATCGGACGGCCCCCGGCCAAAGCCGGGGGCTTTTATTGTCAGGGCGGACGCTTCATCTCGCCGCAAGTCTACGGCACATAGCGACGAGATTATCGTCATAAGACTCAGGGTCGGCGAGAATTTGCGGGCACATCCGCTTGATGGCCAGCTTAAGCTTATATTGCCCATTGTTGGGGCTCAGAGCCGAACCGAGTGGCGCGGCAGTAGCCGGCACGCCAAAGTTCGATGTCGATGAAGGCGCGCTTACGCTGGGCGACGAGCTTCCGCCGAGCGAGGCGACTCCGACACCAGAACTGGAACCGCCGCCGGAGCCTGAGCCGCCAGTCGACCCGACTCCGATTCCGCCGCCGGAGCCTGGCCCGCCGCCGCCAGCTGTGGCGCCTCCAGCGGAGTCGCCGCCTCCACCGCCGGTTCCAACGCCAACGCCAATTCCGCCCACACCGCCTGAGCCAGCGCCAACGCCGTTGGTTCCCGAACCGACGCCAACGCCAACGCCGGCCACGCCGCCCGTTCCGGAGCCAACACCGCCGCCATTAGAGTTTCCGACGCCAACGCCAACGCCAGCCACGCCGCTCGTTCCGGAGCCAACACTGCCGCCATTAGAGTTTCCAACGCCAACGCCGACGCCGCCTATTCCCCCGACGCCTGAGCCGACGCTGCCGCCGTTCGAACTTCCAACGCCGGCTCCGATGCCGGCCACGCCAGTTCCCGAACCGACACTGCCGCCATTTGAAGAGCCAACTCCGGCGCCAATTCCGGCAACGCCGCCAGAACCTGAGCCGACGCTGCCGCCGTTCGAACTTCCGACGCCGACGCCAATTCCGGCCACGCCGCCGCTTCCGGTTCCGACGCCGCCTGGGCCGCTGCCCACCCCGACGCCGACGCCGGCCACGCCGCCGCTGCCCGAACCCGGGCTCGCGCTCGAGTTGCTGCCGACGCCAACGCCGACGCCGGCCACGCCGCCGCTTCCGACTCCGACGCCGACACTGCCGACGCCAGCCACGCCGACGCCATGACCGCTAGGTCCTAAGGCTTGTGCGTCGTTGAACGCGAATACGGTCAGGCCTAACGCGCTAACCGCGATAAGTAGCTGATTGCGCATGGGTAGTTCCTCCTAACACGTAACGGTCCTGCGACAAAAGGTCGCGGCGTTACAGCGTTTACCGTTACGATGGCGCTTGAACTTTGGATCAGTGGGGCCATCGAGCCGGGAAGTTTCCGCAGCGGCCGTCCAGTGCGTCCGATTTTCGCCCGGAAATCCCCACAGCTGTCATGATCTAGCGCAGACGCCAGGCAGATTTTACCCTTACGCGCCAGCCCGCTTGCCGATCCCCTTGATGAACGCCGCGAGCCGCATCAGTCCTTCCGGCCAGGGACCGTGGCCGCTTGCCGCGTCGAGGCCGCCGGCTTCGCCCGCGTCGATCAGGTCGGCGCCCCAGTCGGAGGCGAGCGCCGCGACCGCGTCATAGGCCGCATAAGGATCGTTGCGGCTCGCCACGACCACGCTCGGCCAGGGCAGGGGCACACGCGCCGGGGTCCAGTCGGCGCCCGCCAGGCGTTCGAGCCCTTTGTCGTCCGGCGGCGCGACCAGGAAGGCGCCGCGGACATCGGCGCCGTCGAGGGCCTTCGCCGCGTCCGCGATCGCCGCTGCGCCGGTCCCGTGGCCGATGAAGAGCGCGGGCCTCGTCGCCTTGCGGGCCGCCACTGCGACCGCCTCGGTCCAGGCCTCGCGCCGCCGCTCGCGCGGGGCGGCCGGATGGACGAAGCGGGCGGTCGAGAGTTTTGCCCTCCAGCGGCTCGGCCAGTCGCCCTCGGCGGCGCCCCCGATGGTGGGCACGATGAGGATGTCGAAGTCGGAGGCGCGCATGGGTCAGGGCCATAGCATGGGCGGGTCGCGGCGGCGAAGCGTTGCACTGAAGCCCGCCCGCCCGACGATCGAATGCGTAAAATTAGAATTCACGCTGCAACAAGCACGCGCATAAATATACTCATCAGATTAGTATAATGTGAAAAACGAGACAACGGGACAGGTTTTGGCGCCCAAGCCTCTGAAAACGCTTCGGCGCATCCAAAACCGCGGAGCAGGACAGGACGGTCGCGGGTTCAAGCCTCCAGCTCGCTATCCCAGTAGAGATAGTCCATCCAGCTTTCGTGCAGATAGTTCGGCGGGAAGAGGCGCCCGTTCTGGTGGAGGTCGTGCACGGTCGGCTGGTAGGGCTCGGTCGCGGGCCACATCTTGGCGACCGAGGGCAGCTTGTCGGCCTTCTTGAGGTTGCAGCACGAGCAGGCGGCGACCACGTTCTCCCAGGTCGTCACGCCGCCCTTGCAGCGGGGAATGACGTGGTCGAAGGTGAGGTCCTCGCGTTCGCCGCAATACTGGCAGGTGAAGCGGTCGCGCAAGAACACGTTGAACCGGGTGAAGGCGGGAAAGCGGGTCGGCTTGACGTAGCTCTTGAGCGAGACGACCGAGGGCAGTCTCATCTCGAACGAGGGGCTACGCACCAGCGTCTCGTATTCGGAGAGGATGTTGACCCGGTCGAGGAACACCGCCTTGATCGCATCCTGCCAGCACCAGATGGACAAGGGGTAATAGCTCAGCGGGCGGAAGTCCGCGTTCAAAACGAGAGCCGGGCAGTTGCCGGGCGTGACTGGCACATGAACCGTCACAAAGACGCTCCGTCCTCCGTTCGTCGCACGCGCCGGGAGATCCGAATCCGGCCGCCGCATTACTCTACAGTGAGCGTGACGCCCTTGTGAAGGCGCCGGAAACCCCTGGTTTTTTTGGAACCCTCGCAGGCCTTCGAGGCCGGATGCGGGCCGAATCGCTTCAGCGGGCCGAGCGCTCGATCGCCTCCATGTCCGCGTCCGAAAGGCCGAAATGGTGGCCGATCTCATGCACTAAAACATGGGTGACGACCGCAGCGAGCGTATCCTCTCCTTCGCACCAGAAATCGAGCAAAGGCCGGCGGTAGAGCCAGATCATGTTGGGCAGTTCGCCGGTCTCTTCGACCGCGCCGCGCTGCGCCAGTCCGCGCCCGCGAAAGAGGCCAAGCAGGTCGAACTCGCTCTGCGCGCCCATCTCGTCCAGCGTCTCGTCGTCGGGGAAGTCGACGACCTGAATGACGAGGCCTTCGCAACGCGCTCTAAACGACGGGGGCAGCCGGGCGAACGCCGCCTCGGCGAGCGCGTCGATGTCGTCCAGGGTCGGGGCGCGCAAGCCGCCGAGGCTCAGGCTCGCTTGGCCGGTCACGGCGTTGGCCGGGCGGGGCGCGCGACGGCGAACGACCGTGTGCGGGCGGCGTCGAGACTGTCGACCAGCTGGCGCGTGCGGATGGCGAGCGCCGCGCGAACCTTGTCGGCCGCCTCAGGGAACTCTGTGAGCACGCGGCGGAAAATCTCGCGCTTGATCTCTGTCACGAGCGCGTCCTCAACCGCGCGCGCCTCGACCCGGCGGGCGACCGCCGCATAGAGCGCGATCTCGCCGATGAGCGCGCCCGCGCCGACCCGACGGGCGCTCGCCGGATCCGCGCCGAGTTCCATCAGCGCGATAGTCCCCGAATGGACGAAAAAGCCCGAGTCGCCGGTCTCTCCCGGGTGGAAAAGCGCTTCGCTTGCACTGAGCCTCCGCTTCTCGGAGGCGAACGCGATCAGCTGCACGGCCTCGCGCGGCAGGAGGCTGAACGGACGCGTGCGCGCGAGCCGAACAACGTCGCTCTCGAGCGTCACTCCGATCCCCCTCCGGCCGAACTCCCGGCGACGAGTTTGTAGCCGCCGCCTTCGGTGACGAGGAGTTGCGCCTCGGCGGGATTGTCCTCGATCTTCTGGCGGAGGCGATAGATGTGGGTCTCGAGCGTATGGGTCGTCACGTTGGCGTTGTAGCCCCAGACATTCTTCAGGAGCGTCTCGCGCGCCACCGGCTGCTGCCCCGCGCGGTGCAGGTAGCGCAGGATCGCTGCCTCCTTCTCGGTCAGCCGGAGCTTCACGCCATGGGCGTTGACCAGATTCTTCGACGTCGGACGGAACGTATAGGGACCGACCTGGAATTCCGCGTCCTCGCTCGCCTCGTATTGTCGAAGCTGCGATCGGATCCGCGCCAGCAGAACCACGAATCGGAACGGCTTGCCGACATAGTCGTTGGCGCCCGAGTCAAGGCCAAGCACCGCGTCGGCGTCCGAATCATGCGCAGTCAGCATGATGATCGGGCGGCGATAGCCCTCGCGGCGCAGGCGCTTGACCGCTTCGCGCCCATCAAGGTCGGGCAGGCCGACGTCCATGATCACGAGATCGGGCGGAGAGTCCGCGATCGTCGCGAGGGCCGCCTCCGCGGTCGCGACCGCTTCGACCTGAAACTCGGGGTGCAGATGGACCTGCTCGACCAGCGCGTTGCGCAGGTCGTCGTCGTCGTCCACAATCAGGATTCGCCGCGTCTGGGTCATGACGGCACTTTACCGACTGCGCTCTCCCGCCGCTAGCCCGGCATTACAGCAAGCCTGCGGCCGCGCCGGTCGCGGGGCAACGTCCAACAGGTCTCGAGCTTTCAGACAACCGCACGGGTTCAGTCAACGCTCAGGGCGAGAACGTCAGCTCAGCCGCCCCCGCCTTCCTGAGATCGTCCTCGGACCCCGCCAGCGTGATGGATTTCCCATCGATCCAGAGCGGGACGAAATCGCGATAGTGGCGCGAGAAGATATGGCCCGATTCGCCTGTGGCGATCATGAAGCGCGACCTCTCCGGGGCATCGAGATCATAGAGACCCCGAAACCCGCCCCCTTCGGTGCGCGCGAAGGGCTGTTCCGGCGACGGTTCCCACCCGCCGCCGCGGTCGAGTGTGTAGAAACCCCCGCTCGAGGGCGTGCTGAGATCGCTGAGCCGGTCGAGCAGCGGCGCCTGGCTAAAGACCTTGTGCTGCAGAAGCGCGACGTGTTCATTGCCCCAGCGCCATTGGCTCATGTCAGGCCCGTCGCGTTTGACGAGAAGCGCGAGGCCCTCATCGAGCGCACGCCCGAGCGCTTTGCGGCAGTCCGGATCGGGCTTTTCCGGTGCATCGCACCAAGACGGGTGGTCGCGTATCAGCGACATAAGGGCGACAGCGGCGAACGGGCCGAGCGCCTCCATCTTTTGGCCGGTCTTCTCTTCCAGCAGGATTCGGTGGAGCGACGCCAGAAATGCGGTGAAGATCAGCGGCTCGACCCGGTCCTTATCCATCGCCCCGTCCCAGCTCGCAAGCAGCGCCTGAGCCTGTCGGGCGCGCTCGTCGGAAGGCGCAATCGTCGCGACGAAAGGCTGCAGGGCCTTGGCGGCCAGCGACAGATGGTCGGCCTGCATCGCGGCGGACGTGCCGATGCTATGCTTGTCGAGCGTGTCCATGAATTGCTGGATTCGCCGCGCCCGAAAGTCCTCCTCCCAGTCCTGGCCGAACGTCGGCTGATGGTCGTTCGGCACGTTGGCGTTGTTGGCGTTGAAGGCGAAGCCGATCGCCGGATTGTGGAGCTGCGGCAGCTGTTCGAAAGGGACCGTGCCGATCCAGTCGAACTCGCCCGAGGCGCCGTCGACTGGCGCCAGGCCATCCCCGGATTTGCGCAATGGCAACAGGCCGGGGCTGAAGAAGCCGATGTCTCCGGCCACGTCGGCATAGACGATGTTTTGCGTCGGCGTCTGGTAAAGGCGCATCGCGTCCAAAAACTCGCCCCAGTTTCGTGCGCCGTTCAAGTGCATGAACGCTTCCGCGGTCGTGTCGTGATCGCCAAGTCCAGTGAAGGCCAGCGCGATCGCCTTCCCGGGCTCGGCGAGGCTGCTAAGGTCTTCGCTGGCGTCGGACAGAACCGGCCCGTGGCGTGTCGCCCGCACCATAAGATTGACGTCGGCGCCGTCCTTCACATGGATCGTCTCAACACGAGTCTCGAACGGCGTTGGGCCGTTGGGGGTGAGGTATTTCGACGGGTCAGACGGATCGACTGTCTCTATAAAAAGGTCCTGCGTATCCGTGTCGGCGGTCGTGAACCCCCAGGCGATTGAGTCGTTCTGACCCACCAAAACAACGGGAGTTCCCGGCACGGTCCCTCCCTTGACCGAGCCTTCGGGCGTGACGATTCGGACGAGATACCAAAGGATCGGCGCGCTGAGCCCGAGGTGCGGGTCGTTGGCGAGGATCGGCTTGCCGGTGACGGTCCGCGCTCCGGCGACCACCCATTCATTCGACGCTCCGTGGGTCACGCCGATCAGGGCGCCGATCTGATCTTTGGGGCTCTTGCCGCTCGCGTGCGTGACGCCGAGGGCGGGCTCGGTTGTAATCGGCGCGCCTGGCTGCATGCCTGGAAACAACCAGGCGGCCTGATCTGGACCGAGTTTTTGACGCAGACGCGCGCGGAGGATCTCGAACTCGTAGTTGTTCGAAAGCTCCAGCGCCAGCAGTTTGCCGAAGACCAGCGTATCCGCCGGCTTCCACGGCTCCGGATGGTCGCCGATCAGCATGAACTCGGGCGGCAGCGCATCTTTGTGGCTGTCAAGGAAGGCATTGACGCCATCGGCGTAGGCCTGCAGCCGTTTTTGCGCCATGGGCGACAGGGCCGAGAAGCTGCTCTCCGCTTCACGATAGAATCCGAGGGTGCGGACGAACTTGTCGCCAGCGACCCGATCAGCGCCGAGAACCTCGGCGAGCCGCCCCTGGCCTCCCCGGCGCTGCGCCTCCATCTCAAAGAGCCGCTCGCTCGCGTGCAGATAGCCGAGCGTGCGCGCCGCGTCGTCCATCGAAGCCGCGAAGATGTGCGGCACCCCATAGGCGTCGCGCCAGACCCGAACATCAGCCGAAAGGCCCGGCAGTTTCTCCGATCCGGAGTAGGTCGGCATCGCGCGCCAGAACAGGTACCCCCCGGCGAGCGTCGCGACCACGACCAGCCCGATGACGAGCCTCAGCAACCCCTTGATGAGCCGCCACGCCATTTTCGCCCATCCTTGCTCGCGCCGTTCGCCGGCAGTGAACCTGCCTCGGTCGGGGAAGTCCACCTTTCGCACGCGCCGGCTATAGCGAAAACGCCGCCAAGACCGGCGCGTGGTCGGAGGGGCGGGTCCAGCCCCGGGCTTCGCGCAGGACCTGCATCGACCTCACCGACGCTTCGAGCGCAGGGCTGACCCAGATGTGATCCAGGCGTCTTCCCTTGTTGGCGGCGGACCAGTCCGGCGAGCGGTAGCTCCACCACGTATAGAGCTTCTGATCGTCAGGAACGAACTTCCGCAGCGCATCGACCCAAGGGCCCGCGGCTTGAGCCTGCTTCAGTTTCTCGACCTCGATTGGGGTATGGCTGACCACTTTGAGGAGCGCCTTATGGCTCCAGACGTCGTGCTCAAGCGGCGCGATGTTGAGGTCGCCGACGAGGATCGACCGGCGCGCCGCGGCTTTGCCGTCGGCGGCCCAGGCGGCCATCTCGTCGACGAAGGCGAGCTTGTGGGCGAACTTGGGGTTGATATCGGGATCGGGGTCGTCGCCGCCTGCCGGGACGTAGAAGTTATGCACCTCGAGCCCCTCTGCGCCGTCGTCGATCACGACGCGGAGATGCCGGGCGTCGCCCTTGGCGCAAAAGTCGCGGACCGAGCGAGCCGAAAAGGGCCTTCGCGAAACGGTGGCGACGCCGTGGTAGCCTTTTTGTCCGCTGATCGCGATGTGCGGATAGCCGGCGTCTCGGAAGGCGCCGTGCGGGAAGTTCGCGTCCGGGCACTTCGTTTCCTGCAGGCACAGGACATCGGGCTTGTGCTGGGCGAGATAGCGGGCGACGAGATCGATCCTGAGTCGAACCGAATTGATGTTCCAGGTGGCGACGGAAAAATCCAAGGGCGGCCTCGACAGTCCAGGGCGCCAGAAACGCCTGCGCCAAGCTCAAATCAAGGGGCGGCGGGGTCGTTGCCCACAGGCGACGCTTGGCCGCGTGAGCATTCGTCGGCGCCAAATCCGGCGGCGCTCGGTTCAGCCGGGCGCCCCGCCGAGCCGAGCATCGGGTCCACCAAATGCTTGTTCAGCTTCGCGTTTTCTGACTGCGGCCCCGTTGATACAAGGTGTGCGCTCCATCACAGCCACTGCGCGCAATTAGAGTTATGCAGCGTTGTCGTGACCGTTATGCGGTCCATCGCCAGCCTGCAGGAAACACAAGGGAGGGCGAAGTGATTCATACTGGAGTGCAGTTTCCGAAGAATTCGCCGCCGACGCGAATCATATTTCTGAGCTATCGAAGCATTGATGACGAACCTCCCCCGGAGAACCCTGACGGAGGATATGTTCGGCACCTACGCGAGCAGCTGAGGTGGGAGCTGAACCAGCTTGGCGTGCCAGACGCTGTTCTCTGGATGGACCGATACAAGATCGAGCCCGGCGATATCTGGAGCGAAGTGCTGCGGGAGGAATTGAATAAAGCGGATTTGTTTATCGCCTTATTGTCGAGAAATTACATCAAGAGCGAATGGTGCGCGACCGAACTCTCAACCATGGCCGCTCGCATCGCGACCTTCGAGAAGGAAGCGCAACATCGGCGCATTTTTAGAGCCGACAAGCATCGCGTGCCAGACGAGAATATCCACGTAGTCCTGAGGGGCGCGCAGGCTGTGCGTTTTTTCGAGGACGATAGGGAAACAGATCGAGAGGAGGAATTCTTCTACCGGGGGCAGGTGAGAGGAGGCAACAAATACTACGACGCGGTCCGCAAGCTTGCGGAAGCCATCCATAAGCGCCTGGAGGAGCTCGGCGTCGCGATGGGGCCACAGTCCCAGCCGCCAGCCTTTCCCCGGGCCGAGAGCAAAGGCAGGACGGTTTTCGTTGCGAAGCCAGCTCGCGACATGAGCGCGGAATACCAGACGCTGGCCACGGAACTGACAAGGAGCGGATATCGGGTTTTCCCGGACCCCGCTGCCGAGCTGCCCGAAACCGGGGAGGAAGCGCAAGCTGAGATCCTTGCCGGCCTGGCGGAGGCCGAACTCTCCATCCACCTGCTTGGCGAGCGGACGGGAATTCGTCCCGACGGGTTAGATTCCGACATCGTGCCGTTCCAACTCGAGTGCGCGGCGTCCGAGACCGCCAAACGCCCGTCGTTCCGGCGTCTGATCTGGGCGCCAAAGGCGCTGCCGACGCGCGACTGCGACGCACGCGAAACCGCCCCCCGGGACCCGTTCAAGGTGCTCAGCCGATTTGGCCCGCCCTTGCCGTCCGATCAGATTGATAGTGACACCGCGACGCGTTTCAATGAGTTTGTATTTCAGCGCCTCGGCGCCAAGTGCACGAGAGCGACGAAGACAGTCTATGTACACTGCGTCCACAACGATCGGCCGCTCGCGATTGAGGTTTCGAAGGCGCTCAAGAAGGCGGGATATTCGCCGCTCGTCAGACCCGACCTCTCGGCGGGGACTCCGGAAGAACGAGAAACCGCTGAACTCGCGTTGATCGCCAAGGCGCAGCGGGTGATCCTTTGCTGGGGCGACGCTAGCCAGGCGACGCTCCTGAAGGAACTCGGCGACTCGACCATAGGGCGATGGCGCTCTGAACAGCCGTCGAATCGATCAATCACCCTGTTCATGGGCCCTCCGAGTTCGAGCGCGAAATTGGAGGTCAATGAACTCGGCATGGGCGAGGAAATCGACAAGATCGTGGATATGAGCGCGCAGTCCGCGCCGGGCGCTCTCCAATCGAAGCTGATCCCAATGTTGGAATAGGGCCGTGCGCATCGATGACGACACAGCGACCATGGAGCGGCCGTTCATCGGCCTGAGACCGTTCGACTATCGCGACCGGTCGTTCTTTTTCGGTCGGAGCGAATCGATTGGAGGCGTCGAGTCGCTCGCCACGCAAACGGGCTTCTCAGCCGTGGTCGGGCGTTCGGGCACGGGCAAATCGTCCCTCATTCGAGCCGGACTCCTGCCGCGGCTCGAGGCGCGGACGCATGAGAAGTGGCGCTGCGCAACGATGGAGCCTGGCGACGCGCCGATTCGCCGCCTCGCGCGCGCAATATCCTCGCTGAGAGACTGCAAGGACGAGCTTTCCGAGGCCTGGAACGAGCGCATCGAAGTCTGTCTGAGAAACTCCAAGTTCGGCATTCCGGAGGCGATTTCGCTGCTCCCCGAAACGGCGAGGCCCGGACACATCATCATCATCGTCGATCAATTCGAGGAATTGTTTCGGTTCGCAAATCTAAGGACCGACTTCAGTAGTCCCTCGCTCGCGGCTTCATTGAAGCGGGATGAGGCGACCGCGTTCGTGCGCCTCTTGCTGGCTGCGGACAGCATCGATTCCATCCGGGTGCATGTTCTCATTACGATGCGCTCCGACTTCATCGGCGACTGCGCGCATTTCCATGGGTTGCCGGAAGCATTGACACGCCGTCAATTCTTGGTGCCGGGGCTCACCCGCGACGAGCGGGCGATGGCGATCACGTGCCCCATCGAAAGGGCAATGGCGGAAATCGATCCGGAGCTCGTCCAGCGACTCCTGAATGATACGAACGAGGATCCTGACCAACTGCCGATCGTTCAGCACGTCATGATGCGGTGTTGGCAGTCGGCCGTTGAGCGCCTGGGCGGGAACGCGCGAATTCGGCCTGACGCCGATGACTATGCGAAGATCGGGGGAGTCGCAAACGCTCTTTCCCTGCACGCAAACGTGATCTTCGAAGAGTTCTCGCAGGAGGACGCAGCGACAAAGCCCGTCGTTTCGCGCGAATTGGTCGCCAAGAGAATCTTTCAAGCGTTGACGGAGGTCGATCCGGACGGGCGGGTCGTCCGTCGGCCGATGCAGTTCGGCGCCTTGGCGAAATACGTTTCGTCGTCCGATTGGGGCGAGGACGAAACGAAAGAAGCGGTCTTGTCAGTCGTCACGCGTCTCGCGGCGCCAGACTGCAGCTTCCTGCGCATAACGAAAATCGAGGATCTCAAGGACGATTCCATCGTGGACATCGGCCACGAAGCGCTGATCCGCCGATGGAGCAAGCTGAAGGGCGGCGGCGAGACAGACTGGATTCGCGAGGAGCAGGATGACGGCGAAAAGTATCGCGATCTCCTGCGCGTAGCGCGAGCCCACAGCACGATCCCCGACGCGGAACTTCCGGGTTACGAACGGTGGTTTGCGCAGCGAAAGCCGAGCACAACCTGGGCGCAACGTTACAGCAAGGCCGGAAAAGACTATTTTGCCGAAGTCCGCGAGGCGCTGGTCCGCAGTCGCGAGGAATACGAGGAAGGCGAGCGCGAGCGCGCGGCTGCGGCTACGGCCGAGCGCGAGGCTCGAGAGGGACAACTGAAGCTGGCCGCGGCGCAGGCTCAAGCGGAGGCCGAAACCGCTCGCGCGAGCGCCGCGGAGGAAAGAGCCAAAGCCGCCGCCGCAGAGGTCGCAGTCCACGTTCAGAAAATGCGCATGACGCAGATCGCTGGGGCCGCGGTCTTGGCGCTCGTTGCCCTTGCCGCGCCGTTTGCGATGAAATTTTATAACAATAGAATGCTTTTGCTGGAAAAAGAGAGGCAGATTGCTCAGCAGAGTGAAAAAAAGCAAAGTCTTATTATAAACGCGGCGGAGAATATCCTTTCTGCGCAAAAACTGATCGGCGCGGCAGACGCATTGTCCCTATTGGTAGGCTCACAGATCAACGACTGGAGCGCCGCCTACGTTAATGAGGTTTACAAAGCGCTTGCGGAGCTCAGGGAGATTCGACGGATTACCACGCTTGCGGCTCCGGGCGAGAACGCAAGCGCGAAGCCGACTGTCAACAGCGTCAGCGCGAATCCAAAGAAACCCTTCCTTTTGGTCGCGACGGCGGGCAATCCTCCTGTGATGCGCTTCCTCGAGGTTCGAGACGGCGGGAGGACTATTTCTCCTTTGGCCGAGATGCAGGTTCCCGTATCGAGCAGCCGATGGGGACGAGGCATGGCTCGGTGGAGCCCGGATGGAGAACGGATCTATGTCGCAGGAGCTGGGACCAACGGCGCGATTATTACGCCTTGCGGGATCGAGAAGCTCCACCCGTACCTGGAACGGTGCGAGGGCAAGACGGACAACAATATTGTCTACCTGGAGGACCCCGGCCAGAGAGCGGGCTTTGGCGTCTGGAGCGGCGATGGCAAGGACGTTGTGACGACCGCCTTCTTTCAAGGGCAGCCTACCGTGTGGGATGCGTCGACCGGGAAGGTCGACGCTGCTCTCGAGAATATCGTGGCGAGCGCCGCAAAGCCCGAGAAGCCGCTCACCAGCCTTGCGATCAGCGCATCAGGGAAGTTCATCGCCGAGGGCGATTCGAAAGGCGCCATTACTGTGATGCCGACCGAGTCCAGAGAGACTGGGCCGCCTCTCGAGTCCAAACTGGATGAGGTGAGCCCGATGCAAATGTACTTCAATCCGGTCGATGACAGTCAATTGCTGGCTATATATCAAACTCGGGCTGTGTTATGGGACACGAAGACCGGCAAGCAGCAGATTCTCAATCACAACCACGCAACGGTCATACAGGCGGCGTTCGACCGAGGGGGTAAATTTATCGTCACGGCTGCAAACGATGGAACTGTGCGTCTGTTCAAGCTAAACAAGGGTTTAGCCATGGAACCCGCCGAATTGCGCGGGCACCACGGTCCGGTCTTCGCTGTCGATGTCGCGGCGGACGGAACAATTGTTTCGGGGTCAGGAGACGGATCGGTCCGCTTCTGGCAGCCCGCGCCGGTCGCATCTCCAACCCGGCATGAAAGCTTCGAGGCGGCAGAAGTCGGAAAGCTCAAGAGCTTCGTGTCCGAGAATCTGCCGTATCTTGACTACGGGACCGAGCGCATCACGCTTCCGCAACAAATCTTGTGCTCGGTCACCGACGCGTGCGCCCAAGAGTGATCGGGCCGCGAATGTCGCCTCGACGTCCGCCAGTCCTAACTGCGCGAGAGGATTTGAACGGCCCGTTCGAGTTGCGGATCGCTGCCGGCGGCGAAGCGGGGATCGAACGGGACCTCGACTGTCGGCGCGACGCCGACGCCTTCAAGGCGTTGGCCGTCCACGAGAACATCCTCGACCGCGAGCAGAAGCAGGCCTTCGTCGCCGATCAGGAACGCCGTGGCCGCGAGCACGGCGCCTTCCGTGCGGACGCCGACGAGTTCGCCGAGCCGGTATTCCTTGAACCCATAGGCGAGCACCTCCTTACCGCTTCGGGTGCCCGCGTTGATGAGCATCGCGACTGGCTTTCGCCACTTCACATCGACCTTGCCTGTCTTCCCGTTCCTGTCCGTCACCTGCATGGTCGGCGCGCGCGGATTGAAGAGATCGAGATATTCGGGCTGCGCGCCGCCCCATCCGTCGCGCAAATCCCAGATCAGCGCATCGGCGTCGCTGAGCGGACCGTCGGCGATCAGGTCCTCGAGCGCAGCTTGATACCTGTCGCCCGCGTACGACCAAACATGCACATAGCCGATCCGCGCGTTATTGCTCGCCGCGATTACACGTGCGCTGGCTTTGAGGCCGCTGAGAAACATCGCGTTCGGATGGATCTCCGACGGCGCGACGGCGATCGCCGTCGGCGCTTCAGCAGAGGTGCGGCGGATCGATAGCGAAACCGCACCGCCAACCTTGCCGCGAAAGGAGTCGACGGGGCGAAACGGGCCGTCATCCACAGAGATGATTTCATCGCCCACCAGAACGCCCGCCTGGTGAGCGGCCGCGCCCTCCACCACCCCCGTTACGAAAGTTCGGCCCTGATCGTCGGCCTGCGTGAACACGCCGATGCCCGGATAGGTCACGTCGCCCGTCGGGAACACCCGCTCCAGGCCTCGACGACGGAGCGCATACGAGAAGATGTCGGCAAGCTGGTAGTAGGCTGGATCGTCCCGGGTATAGTAGCGCGTGTGGGAAGCGCGGAGCTCCGCCAGCATCGCATTGACGATGGCAGCCGTTTCGTTGCGCGAGCCCGCAGACGCGGCCTGCCCGCGGTAGCGCGCGCCCACCGCCTGCCAGTCGAGGCCGTGCAGGCGAGGGTCGTAGAAACGGTCGCGCACGGTTTCCCAGACTTCGTCGAAGGCCGCCAGATCCGCTGCGCCGGCGGGGGCGTCAGGCGGTCTCCTTGTCTCAGCGCTTGCCGGCCACGCGCCGAGGGCAGCGGCGGCGGCGAGAGCCAGCAAATCCCTGCGCGTTGCCTTCGCGCGATTCATTGTCTTCGGCTCAAGAAGAGAAGGGGCCACGTCTTCGGCTCAAGAAGAGAAGGGGCCACGGTTCCTCTTAAGAAATTGCGAATGCCTTATTGCGGGTTCGAGGTCGCCGCTGGGCACGTCAACAGACGCTGCAATATGGTCCCCCAGGGACGCGGTAGCGTCGAATATTGGCCCATGTATGACTGCTTTTGGGTCGACTCCAGTCCCCTTGCGCCACCCGTCCGGCTTCGCCAAACTGGCTCTCTGGAGATCGGATGAACGCCCCACTCGACATCGCGCGAAAATACTCCGTCTGCCCGCACGACTGTCCGTCGGTGTGCGCGCTCGACGTCGAGGTAATCGACGGGAGCCGCATCGGGCGCGTCCACGGCGCGGCAGACCATCCCTATACGCAAGGGGTCGTCTGCGCCAAAGTGGCGCGCTATTCCGAGCGCATCCATCACCCCGATCGGCTGACAAGGCCCTTGCGGCGCGTCGGCCCGAAAGGCTCGGCGCAGTTTGTCTCGATCTCATGGGACGACGCGCTCGACCGGGTCGCCGAGGACTTTCTGAAAGCCGAGCGGGAATGGGGCCCCGAAAGCGTCTGGCCCTACTTCTACGCCGGCACGATGGGCCTCGTGATGCGCGACGGAATCGACCGGCTGACCCACGTCAAGCGCTATTCCCGCTTTTTCGGCAATATCTGCGTCGGCGTCGCCTGGCCCGGCTACATCGCCGGAACCGGGCGCATGTCGGGCATCTCGCCGGCGGAAATGGCGAAGTCCGAGGTCGTTGTTATCTGGGGCACCAATGCGGCCGCGACCCAGGTCAATCTGATGACCCACGCGACGCGCGCCAGGAGGGAGCACGGCGCCAAGATCGTCGCGATCGACATCTACCCTACCGAGACGTTGCGGCAGGCGGACCTCGCGCTGCAGCTCAAGCCCGGGACCGACGGCGCTCTCGCCTGCGCGGTGATGCACGCGCTCTTTCGCGATCGTCTCGCCGACCGCGGCTACATGGCCCGCTATACTGACGCGCCTGCGGCGCTCGAAGCGCATCTCAACGACCGGACGCCCGAATGGGCGAGCGCGATCACCGGGCTTAAGGTCGAGGAGATCGAGGCGTTCGCGGCGCTTGTCGGGCGACATAAGCGCACGTTCTTCCGGCTCGGCTACGGGTTCTCGCGCCAGCGGAACGGCGCGGCCAACATGCACGCCGCGCTTTGCATTCCCGCGGTCACGGGGGCATGGGCGCACGAGGGCGGCGGCGCGTTGCATGCCTCGAGCGCCGTCTACAGGCTCGACCGGTCGCTGATCCAGGGCCTCGACGCTTGCGATGCGAGCGTCCGGCGGCTCGACCAGTCGCGCGTCGGCGAGATCCTGACCGGCGACCGTGACGCCCTCAAAGGGGGCGGCCCCGTCAAGGCGATGCTGATTCAGAACACCAATCCTATGGTGGTCGCGCCCGATCAGGAAAAAGTGCGGCAAGGATTCGCGCGCGAGGACCTGTTTGTCTGCGTGCACGAGCAGTTCATGACGGACACCGCGCGCTTCGCCGACGTCGTCCTGCCGGCGACGATGTTTCTCGAGCACGACGACATCTACACCGCAAGCGCGCATCAGTTTCTGCAGTTCGCGCCGAAGACGATCGATCCGCCCGAAGGATGCCGCTCGAATCACGAGGTCATTTCGGCGCTCGCCCGCAGGCTCGGCGCCGAGCATCGCGGCTTCGAGATGAGTCCACGCGAGATCATTGACGAAACCTTGCGTGTCTCGGGGCGGGGAACGCTGGCCGAGCTCGAAGCCGCACGCTGGCTCGACTGCCAGCCTCCATTCGAGGACGCGCATTTCCTCGGCGGCTTTGCGCACGGCGACGGCAAGTTTCATTTTCGCGCCGACTGGGCGAACGTTCCCTATGACAACGACGGCCTCTGCGGTCCTTGGCGCGGCTTGCCTTCGCTGCCCGACCATTGGGCGATCAACGAAGCGACGGACGCAGCCCATCCCTTCAAGCTCGCGACCTCGCCCGCGCGCAACTTCCTCAATTCGAGCTTCAACCAGACTGCGACCTCGCTTGCCCGCGAGGGTCGTCCGAGCGCGCTGATGCATCCCGGGGACATGGTCGAGCTCGGATTGCGCGAGGGCGACGTCGTGCGCCTTGGCAATGCGCGCGGCGAGATCCGCCTGCACGTGAGGTCGTCGGCGGGGGCGACCCGCGGCGTCATCGTCAGCGAAGGCCTGTGGGACAATCGCGACTTCCTCGACGGACGCGGCGTCAACACGTTGACCGGCGCCGACAGCGTCGCTCCGTTCGGAGGCGCCGCGTTTCACGATGTGAGGGTGTGGGCGCGGAAGGACGTTGCGCGAGCGGCCGTCAGCGAGAAGGCGGCGAGCGAGACAGCGGCGTAACGCTCTCCCGATCAGCGTCCCCGGCCGAGCTGGGTCGTCGGCAGGCTCTCGTCGATGTGGAAGAGCGCCGGGTCGGGCTTCGTCTTGAGGTCGACGTTGAAGAGCGTCACCACCGTCTGAAAGCCCTGCGCGTCGATGACCGTCCATTGCTTGAGCGCGAAGGTCGCGGGATCGAAAATCAGCTCGAGGTGCGCCGTGCCGCCGAGCGTCGCCTTGTCCTCGATCTCGATCGTGACCGAGCTTTCGTCCTGCGCGACGCTCAGCACTCTGGTGTCCTTCGCGATGTCGATGTGATCCGAGAGAAGGAATTTGAGCGGCGTCTGGGCGATGAAATATTCGTCCTGAGTGTTGAGCTTATGGTCGATGATCGCGACGCTCCGCCCGTCCGCAACGATCTCGAAGCGCGGCGGCGCCGAATACTTGAACAGCATTCGGCCCGGCCGCTGGACGGTCAGTTGCCCCTCGGACCGCTTGCCGCCCGGGCCAATCTGAACGAAATCAGCTGTCATGACGCGGGCCGCGTCAAGCCAGGCGTTGGCGCGCGCCACCGCTTCGGCGGCCGAGAGAGAGGCGGCGGGACCACTCTTTGAAGGCTTGGCGGTTGCGGCCGCCTCCGACGGGTGGAGCTCAACCGGCTCGTTCTGGGCGAACGCGCCGGATCCAAGCGCCGCCATCAGGGCAAGCGTCAGCCATCGCAACGGTTTCGCCATCGGCCGGTCCTTTCGACCCTCGCGCCGCCGAATCAGGCCGGGCGGGGAGGGAATTGTCACATGGGTTCGAGGGGCTGCCTCTGACCGCGCACTGTGCTCTTTCTGTGGCGCGTTCTCGCGGGCCGCGCACGATCATCATCGGCGGCCGAGCGCGGCGTCGACCGCTTCGCCGAGCCGCTCGACGATCGTCTCGATCTGTCCGGCGTTCACGATGAAGGGCGGGGCCAGAAGCACATGGTCGCCCTCTGCGCCGTCGATCGTTCCCCCCATCGGATAGACCATGAGGCCGCGAGCCATCGCCTCGCTCTTGATGCTCGCGTGGACTTTGAGCGCGGGGTTGAAAGGGCGTTTGCCGGCGCGGTCCTCGACGAGCTCGAGCGCCCGAAAGAGCCCGCGCCCGCGAATGTCGCCGACGAAGGGATGGTTGGCGAAGCGCTCGACGAGTCGGCGTTGAAGGAGGCGCCCCATCGCGGCGGCGTTGGCGATGAGGTTGTCGCGCCGGATGACGTCCTGAACGGCGAGCGCGGCTGCCGCTGCCATCGGATGGCCCATGTAGGTGTGGCCGTGCTGGAACGCGCCCGAGCCGTCGGCGAAGGCCTCGAAGATCCGCCTGGCGAGGAGCACCGCTCCGATCGGCTGGTAGCCGCCGCCCAATCCCTTGGCGATCGTCATGAGGTCGGGCGCAACGCCCTCCTGCTCGCAGGCGTGGCGCGTTCCGGTGCGCCCCATCCCGCACATGACCTCGTCGAGAATGAGCAAGACGCCGTAGCGGTCGCAGATCGCGCGGATCCGCTTGAAATAATCGCCGACGGGCGGCACGGCGCCGGCGGTGGCGCCGACAACGGTTTCGGCCACGAAGGCGATCACGCGGTCAGGCCCGATCTCGAGAAACTTGTCTTCGAGCGCCTGCGCGGCCCGCGCGGCGTAATCCGCGTCGCTCTCCCCGTCACGTTGCAGGCGATAGGCGTAGCAGGGATCGATGTGATGCGTCTCGATCAGGAGCGGCTCGAACTGGGCGCGCCGCCATGCGTTTCCGCCAGCAGCCAGCGCGCCCAGCGTGTTGCCATGGTAGCTTTGACGCCTCGCCACGATGGCGCGGCGCTGCGGCTCGCCGGTCTCGACGAAGTACTGGCGGGCCATCTTGAGGGCCGCCTCCATCGCCTCGGAGCCGCCGCTGACGAGATAGACGTGATCGATGCCCGCAGGCGCATTCTCGGCGAGCCGATCGGCGAGCCGCTCGGCGGCGTCGGTCGTGAAGAAGGCGGTGTGAGCATAGGCGAGCGCGTCGAGCTGCCTGTGCAGGGCCGCAATCACGTCGGGATGGCCATGGCCAAGGCAGGACACCGCGGCGCCGCCTGAGGCGTCCAGATAGCGCCGGCCTTCGGCGTCGACGATCTCGAGGCCCGAACCGGAGAACGCGATCGGGTAAACGGCGTTTGCAGAGCGATGCAAAATGTGCGTCATAAAGGGTCCAGTTAACAGCCGCGTTGGGTGCGCGGCCACCCTACTGGTCTGAGGGGACCAAAGAAATGACCGAGCAGACGCCGGCGGCGCCTGCGCTGAGGCGTGTCGTCGTAGCCGTCGCCCCGAATGGCGGGCGCAAGACGAAGGCGGACCATCCCGCTTTGCCGACGAGCGCGGACGAACTGGCGCGAACGGCCGCAGAGTGCCTCGAACGGGGCGCCTCGATGATCCATTTGCATGTCCGCCGTCCGGACGGCGGGCCACTGCTCGACGCCGAGGCCTATCGCTTTGTCATAGCCCGCATCTGCCAAACGGTCGGAGATCGGATCGTTGTCCAGATCACCAGCGAGGCGATGGGCCGCTACTCGCCGGCGCAGCAGAGAACGGTCATCCTGGCGACGAACCCAGAGGCCGTCTCGTTGGCTTTGCGCGAGCTGGCTCCGGACGAAGCGGATGAAAAGGACTTCGGCCTCTTCCTCGGCAAGCTAAAGCAAATGAGCATCTGGCCGCAGTTCATCCTATATACGCCGGAGGAGGCTAGGCGCTTCGCGTCCATGCAGAAGCGCGGCCTGATCCCTTTCGAGACGCCGGCTGTCCTCTTTGTCCTTGGACGGTTCTCGCTCCTGCGGACGGCGGCGCCCGTCGACCTCCTCCCGTTCATCGCGCCCGACATGCCGCGCTTCTCCTTCTGGAGCGTCTGCGCGTTCGGCCGCCGGGAAGCCGCGTGCGCGGCCGCCGCGGCGCTCTTCGGCGGTCACGCGCGCGTCGGCTTCGAGAACAATGTGATGCTGCCGACCGGCGAACAGGCCGCCTCCAACGCCGATCTCGTGGCGTCGGCGGCGCGCGCGCTGAAGGCGCTCGGGATGGTGACGCAGAACGCCGACGGCCTCAGAGAGCAGATCGCCGCGGCGATCCGATGAGGGCGGCCTGTCGTAGTCAGGCCGGCCGCGCGCCGAGGGTGTCTCCAGGCCTATAGGCTGGAGCGCGACCCCCATGCGACAAGGACGCGGTGTCGCGAAAACTGTCAGCCCTTTGTCGAATGAGAGTAGCGTCGCATTGGCGGCGAAATGCTGCGACGCGCGCTGATCGCGACAAGCGCCCGCGTAGACTTTGAGGAGTACGCCACTTGATCATCGTCCATTCGATTGCCAAGCCGCCCGCTGGTCAGGACGCCGCCGGCGTCGCCTCGATCGTTTGCCGGCAGCTCGCGTCGAACGAGCCGATCCCGCAAAGCGCGATCTGGATTGATCTCATCGAGCCGACGATGGAGGAAGATCAGAAAAGTTCAGGACTTCGTCGGCGTCTCTGTGCCGACGAAGTTCGACCCAGACTATAACGAGCCGCCCGAGGCGCATTGTTTGAGGAACGGCGTGCGCTTACCTGCACGCTCTCTTCATCAGCGAACCCGACGACAAGCCGGACCTCACGGCGTCATCTTCGTCATTGCGCCGATTGAGGCGGTGTGCGGGGTCGGTGAGCTGGCTGACCGGGAGGGGGACCTTTCAGGTCTGACGCGAAGCCTCGATGGCTGCAGTGTCGGGTCGGTTCACATCATTTCGCCGGCCCTCGATGCTGATCGCAATTTCCGGTTCGGGGTGCAGCTGATTTCGCTTCGCCTCGTGGGTTAGCCGCCGTTGCGCCGAGCGCGATCGGAATACATGCCGGTCGTGCGAAACTCGGTCGGACTGGCGCCGAACCTGCGGCGAAAAGCCTTGGCGAAATAATTCGGGTCGTCGAAGCCGCAGTCGCGAGACACCGCCTTGACGTTGGACGCGCCGCTGACGAGTAGGCTCGCCGCGCGCCGCATCCGCTCGGCAAGCACGAACTCGGCGGGCGAGACGCCTTCGCAAGTCTTGAACACCCGCGAGAAATGGGCGCGGCTGAGGCCGGCGAGATCGGCCAGCGCCTGCACGTCGAGCGGCTCGTGCAGGCGCCGGCGCACATGCGCGAGAACGCGGTCGATCGATCGGGGACGCGCGTTTCGCGGCCCGCCCTCGCCGCCGAGAAGATCGTCGTAAAGCGTCATCATCGCGGCATAAGCCGTGGCGGAGGCCTCGCCCGCAGACTTCGCCTTGCCGTCGCGCAAGTCGAGGCTGATGGAGGCCAGCCGCGCAATCGTGTTCTGCTGCAATCGAAACACCGGGCCAACATCGGCGAGAATCGCGCGACAGAGCCGCAGCGCCTCCTGGCCGGTGGTCGCCAGCCAGAAGAATTCCCAACGCTCGCCGTTCTCGACCCAATATTGGTGGTTATGGGGGACGAGGACGAGCATCGTCTCGCCCGGTCTGACGGTTCGCTGATGACCTTCGTACTGCAAGCGCCCCGCGCCGGCCAACGTATGCTGGACCACCGCGAACGGCGTCTGGCCCCGCTCGCGCCCATTCCAACGGTAGGAGGAGTCGCCGGCGATCTCGTATCCCGTGCTGGTCGGCATGACGTGCAGGCGATCGCGGCCGCGGGCGAGCGAGATGGCGCAGCGGCCTGGCCCCCGCGCCCTCAGCGTCTCCAGCACAAAATCACCCGTCACAGCACAAGTGTCCTCTTTCGTGGCGGCGGAGCTGCGCCATAATCGCATAGAAACGAGCGTTGCGGACGAGCAAATTTTACCCCTCCGGGCAGATTCGGACAACGGAACCGCTGAATCCCGAAGGAGCAAACGATCCGCCGCCGCTTGCAAGGAGGAGCGAGCAGTAGACATGCCAGGCGTGAAGATCGCGATCATCGGCGCGGGCAGCGTCGGTTTCACGAGGAAACTCGTCACCGACGTGCTTTGCGTGCCGGAGCTCCAGGACGTCGACATTGCGTTGACCGACATCGACGAGCGCAACCTCGGGATGGTGCGTCAAATTCTGGAGACCATCGTGTCTGTCAACCGACTGCCGACGCGGATTGCCGCCTCCCCCGACCGGCGGCGGGCGCTCGAAGGCGCGCGATACGTGATCAATTGCGCGCGCATCGGCGGTCTCGAGGCCTTTGCCGACGACATCCGCATCCCCCTGCAATACGGCGTCGATCAGTGTGTCGGCGACACCATCTGCGCCGGCGGCATACTCTACGGCCAACGGTCGATCCCGGCGATTCTCGATTTCTGCGCAGACATTCGCTCGGTTTGCGAGCCGGAGGCGAAGCTCCTCAACTACGCCAACCCCATGGCGATGAACACCTGGGCGGCGATCGACCACGGCAATGTTGAGACGATCGGCCTGTGCCACGGCGTCCAGCACGGCTGGCGGCAGATCGCGGATGCGCTCGGAGCCGACGACCCGCGCGAGGTCGAATACATCTGCTGCGGGATCAATCATCAAACATGGTACATCGATGTCCGTCTGCGCGGTCGCCGCATTGATCGCGACGAACTAGTCGCTGCCTTCGAGCGCCACCCCGTCTATTCGCGGCAGGAAAAGGTTCGGATCGACGTTCTCAAGCGGTTCGGCCTCTATTCGACGGAAAGCAACGGGCACCTCTCGGAATATCTGCCTTGGTATCGCAAGCGGCCCGACGAGATCGGTCGATGGATAGATATGTCGGAGTGGATCCACGGCGAGACCGGGGGCTACCTTCGCTATTGTCGCGAGACGCGCAATTGGTTCGAGACCGATTTTCCTGTGTTTCTGGAGGAGGCCAAAAAGCCGATCGACCGCGCCGCGCGAACCGACGAACACGCGAGCCACATCCTCGAAGCGTTGGAGACTGGCCGACCCTATCGAGGCCACTTCAATGTGAAGAACAAGGGGCTGGTGACCAATCTGGCCTCCGACGCAATCGTCGAGACGCCCGGATTCGTCGATCGCCTCGGACTCAACATGAGCGCCGGCCTGTCCTTGCCGATGGCGTGCGCCGCCACCTGCACGGCGTCGATCAACGTGCAGCGGATGTCGGTCGAAGCCGCCGTAACGGGCGACGTAGATCTCCTCAAACTCGCGGTGCTGCATGATCCGCTGGTCGGCGCGATCTGCTCGCCCGACGAGGTTTGGCGGATGGTCGATGAGATGCTGGTGGCGCAGGCCCGCTGGCTGCCGCAATACGCTCATGCGATCGAGGGGGCCGGCAAGCGGCTGTCCTCCGCTCCGGCACGCAGGACCGAGCGGCAAGGCGCCGCGCGTCGCCCTGTCCGCTCCGTCGAGGAGTTGCGCGCCGCGCGCATCGGGAAGCGCAAATCGAGCGCCGGAAATCCGGCGGTCGCCTGACGAGGGACTTGCGCGGTCCGCTGCGGCGGCGCGGGTTCGACAGAAAAGTGGAGGAGGACGTTCCGATGAAGAGGTTGACGATTGGGCTCGCCGCGGCGGCGCTTGCCGTTTGCGGCTTCGGCGCACCCGCGCTCGCCGATCCCGTGACATTGCACTTCTGGGTGGCCTGGTCCCCGCAGCAGGCGGACGCCGTCGGCGCCAAGAAGGAGATCGCCGCTTACGAGCAGGCGCATCCGGACGTCAAGATTGACGTGCAGAACATCACCTACGATGCGCTGCACGACAAGCTTTTGACCGCGCTTGCCGGCGGAGACGCCCCTGACCTCAGCTGGGGACTGCCGGAATGGCTTGGCGAGCTGTCGCGGATGGGCGCCTTGCGCGATATGACCGAGGAGGCCAAGACTTGGCCGGACAGGAGCGCGATTTATCCCAATGTGATCGACGCGCTGACGATCGACGGCCACCTGCTCGCCATGCCCCACTACCTCGGCATCCGCGCCCTCCTCGTTCATGAGGATATGCTCAAGGCGGCCGGCGTCGCTTCGCCGCCGAAGACCTGGGACGAACTCATCGCCGACTCGCAGGCGATCAAGCAGAAGACCGGCAAGTTCGGCTTCGGCATCGCCGGGACCGGCGTGCGCTCGCCCCAGGAACTGATAATGTATCTTGCGCAGAACGGCGTTTCGCTCGCCGAACGACAGCCCGACGGCAAGTACAGAAACACCTGGCTCGACGACAAGGCCAAGCTCGCCAACGCCACTGACGTATTCGCCTTTTACAAGAACCTCCTCGACAAGGGTGTGATCAATCCCGACGGGGCGAGCTGGGGCTGGGAAGAGGAGGACACCAATTTCGGCCTCGGGCAGTACGCCATGGTGATCGACGGCGCGTGGATGGAGTCGCGCGAGACGCAGAACCCCGAGGCGATGAAAGACGTGACAATTTCCGCGCCGCCCTACAAGGAGAAGCCCGCCACGTTCTTCGAGATCAATCCGTTCTATGTGTACAAGGCCGGCAAGCACCCAAAGGAGACCTGGGACTTCGTCGCCTTCATGAACGGCAAGGAGTTCCAGGAGGCCGTCCATCCCAACAATTCGCCACGTTCAGATGTGACGACCGACAGCAAGTGGGGCAGGGGCTTCACCGTGCTGGCCCCGACAGGTGTCGTGTTCCCGCCCGTGCCGCTTGGCGCCGTCACCCGGGACATGATCGAAACGCTCGGCCAAACGCTGCTCAAGAACGAGGAGCCGGAGGCGGTCGCTAGGTGGCTGGCGGCGTCGATCAACAAGGATTTGAAACAGGCGGGCGAACTCAGCGGCAACTGAGCGTCGTTTCGCCCAAGTCGGGGTGAGAGCGAAATCTCGTGAAAGCCCTGGTCGACACCCCGGTTGCGACGCGCCTCGAAGCAGCCGCGCGCCGCGATCGGGGCGCGCGCCGCGCGGCGCTGGGCAAGGCCGCCGCGGTCTGCGTTGCGCCTGCGGCCGTGTTCCTGCTCGTCCTGATCGCTTATCCGCTGTCGCGGGTGTTCTGGAGCGCCTTTCACTACGTCAATCTCACCAACCCGACCGTCAGCGGCTTCGCTCGCCTCGACAATTTCACCACCGTCTTCGAGGACGAGCATTTCTGGCCCTCGCTCTGGCGCACGTGCGAATGGACCGTCGTGTCGGTCGTCGGCGAATACGCCCTTGGCCTCGCCTCCGCCGTAGCGCTCGCCCAGCCGATCCGGGCGCGGAGCGTCTTTCGCGCGATCGTCATCATCCCTTGGGTCATTCCGATCGTCGTCGCTGGGCTCAACTGGACCTGGATGCTGACGCCCGACTACGGCGTCCTCAACATCTGGATGGTCAAGCTTGGGCTCATGGCGAAGCCATATTATTGGCTCGGCAACCTCAATTCGGCGCTGCTGACTGTCTCGTTCGTCAACATCTGGCGCAGCTTTCCCTTCTATACGATCAGTCTCTTGGCGGCGCTTCTGTCCGTGCCGCGCGAAATCCTCGAATCCGCCGCCATGGACGCCGCCGGGCCAATCCGGCGCTTCGTCTACATAACGATGCCTGAGCTCAAGATCGTTTCGCTCACGCTTATTTTCATCCATGTCATCTGGACCGCGATCAACTTCGATTTCATCTGGGTGATGACCCAGGGCGGCCCATACAACGCGTCGGAAACGTTGCCGATCATGATCTATCGCTACGCGATGGAGGACTTCGACGTCGGTGCAGCCAGCGCGCTTGCGATGATGACGATGGGATTCATGCTCGCCGTCTTCTTCATCTACTGGTACGGCGCGAGGTCCAGCTCGAGGGAGAGCGCAACATGGTGACCAGCGGTTTCGAGCGCCGGACGCGAGCGGGGGCGACCTACGCCACGCTCGCGCTGTTCGCCGTTTATTGCCTCTTTCCGTTCCTATGGATGGTGGACACGGCGCTGAAGCCGCCGGGCGAAGTGCGCAGCCTCAATCCGACCTTCTGGATCGTCAACCCGACGCTAGAGAACTTCCGTCACGTGCTGACGGACGGAAATTTCCTCGCCTACTTCCGCAACAGCGTCATCGTCGCCGGCGGCGCGACGGCGCTCTCGCTGATGATCGCGATCTTCTGCGGCTACGCGCTGAGCCGGTTTCCGCGGGAGCCGATCACGCGGACGGTCGGCGGCGCCCTCCTGATGTCGCAGATGATCCCCGGCGTGCTCCTTCTCGCGCCGATCTACATTCTCATGCGCGAGCTCGGCCTGCTGTCCACCTATCGCGCGCTCATCATCGTCTATTGCACGTTCGCCATCCCGCTATGCTCCTTCATGCTGAAAGGCTTCTTTGACGGCGTTCCGGGCGAGCTCGAGGACGCGGCCGAAATGGACGGTTGCTCGCGGTTCGGATTCATCTACCGCATCCTGCTGCCGCTCGCCGCGCCAGGCATCCTGGCGACGGCTCTCTTCTGCTTCGTCACCGCATGGAACGAGTTCCTGTTCGGCTATGTTTTGATCAACGACGAGGCGCGCCGGACGCTGACGCCCGGCATCATGGTGTTCAAGGGGCCGCATCTGACCGACTGGGGCGCCCTGATGGCGGCCGCCGTTCTGGCGGTCGTGCCTGTTGCGGTCTTCTTCGTCTACTTGCAGCGCTTTCTGATGGAAGGGCTCACGACCGGCGCTGTCAAAGGCTGACGATTCTATTGGTTCCGTGGTCCAATAGCCCTTTACCGTCGATTCAAGTCGTCAGCTTCGCGCAAATAGCGGTCGGTCCCCGACGATGTAGGTCCGCGCTTACCGCGCTTATCTCTTCTTCGGCGATCCGTTCTCCAAGGAGTTCGCCGACACATGGCTCTACCACGACTATTGGCGCTCTTTCGCCGAAACGGCCGACCCACGCCAGGTTCCCTTGCGATGGCGCTGAGGACGGTGCCGGTCGACCGACAGTGCCAGGATTTTGGCCCTACTGGATATACTTCGATCTTGCTTCCCACACGCTTTACTAAGCTATCTATCCTATGAGCTCATCTTTTTTGGCTCGTCTTTCGGTTTCATCAGACGGGACCCGCGCGGCGCTGTCGGCAAGATGCGTCAGCGACGCCCCAACATCCTCGCCGTCGTGCTCGCCAACAAGGATGAAGAATGCGCGGATCGCCTGGAGCTTGCTCACCAGCGACAGCACTGATGACGCCGATCTTTCACTTCGCGCTGCCTGTCGGCAAGCAACAATCGAAAGACCTATAGACTTGACCTGACAATTGCAATCGATTTGCGGAAGAGGGCATGAGCGGCGGCAATGCAACGACCGTTTAAGGCTACCACGAAGGGATAAGCCCCGTACCGATTTTTGCCGAATTGACCTCACGCTGGGAGCGCCGGCATCATCACGATGCCGTGCGCAACGCTAGCCATCGCGCGCTCGGTCTCGCCCCGCATCGGCCGCGGCTGGCCGCATCGGTTGCGGCCGGTGCGGGGCCTCGTAAGCACTGGGCGAGGTGACCCCCAAGGCGTGGCTCCAGCATTTTGGGCCAACGCCTGAAGCAGGAACAGGACCATGATGTCTGCTGCTACGTATGGCGCAACAGCCGCGACGGCTGCGAGATATGACGACACGGCCTGCGGCCAACTCCACCAAGAAGGCGACACCGTTCGTTTCGGGGACGATCCTGACGAGTGCAAGGTAATCGGGACCTGGAGCGACTGGCTTTGGCTCCATTCTCTGCACCCCCACAACCTCGCGCCGTTCACGGCGCGCGCTAGCGCCTGCAAACTCGTGAGGCGCGCGGAGCCGCCCAAGTGGCCCTATCGGTAAGGCCGGCGTTAGGGCGCGACCAAGAAGGTCATCCGCGCCATGTTGGCAGCGTAGGTGGCCGCCTTAAGCCCGGGCAATCCTAGACGTCGACCTCGGCGATCGTCTAGGTGGACCAAGCGCGAATCTCATCGCTTGGCGGAACTTCTACGATACGCATGCGTCCTTCCGCCAAGCCGCAAAGAGTCGAGCCAAATAAATTCGACCGGGCCGTTGAGGACGATATACATGGTTCCGTGGCGCCCTCCATCCCGAAAAATGACCATCGCGTCGTCTCAATGCGGCGGGCCGCTGAAGTCGCCGGTGATGACGCGTTCGACCTCTGCGACGGAAGTCGCCTTCGGATCGATGTCGTCGGCCACGATTTTTCCGCGCCGCATCACGACGATACGGTCGACCACCTGAAACACATGATGGATATTGTGGGCGATGAAGATGCAGGAATGGCCGGAATCGCGCGCGTTGCGGACGAACCGCAGCACGCCTTGCGTTTCCGCGACGCCGAGATTGTTGGTCGGCTCGTCGAGGATGATGAGGTCGCTGTCGAAATACATCGCGCGGGCGATCGCCACGGCCTGACGCTCGCCGCCCGACAGCGAGCTGATCGGCGTCGAAGCCGGAATGGCCTTGCCGATGCCTACTCGCCGGAGGAGATCGCCGGCCACCCCATCCATTCGCGCCGAATCCATCCGATTGAGAAAGTGCGGTCCCCTGATCGGTTCGCGGCCAAGGAAGAGGTTGCGCGCGATCGACAATTGAGTGACCAGCGCAGAATCCTGGTAGATCGTCTCGATGCCTTCTGCGATCGCGTCCGTCGTGCTGCGCATCTCCACCCGCTTGCCGCGCACATAGATGTCGCCGCTGGTCGCGTGGAGGGCGCCCGAAAGCACTTTGATCAGCGTCGACTTTCCCGCGCCGTTGTCGCCGAGCAGCCCGACGATCTCCTGACGCCTGACCCTGAAGTTCACGTCGTCGAGCGCCTGCACCCGGCCGAAGAACTTGTTGATGTGCTCCATGCGAATCAGGTCTTCGGCCATCGCGGTCACGTCCCCGCCTGGTGCCGGCGTTCGAGCCAGGAATGCAGCGCCATCATGCCGAGGATAATGGCGCCGATGAAAATGTTGTAGGCAAGCCCGGGCACCCCGATCAGCACGATGCCGTTGCGCATCACCCGGAGGATCAAGATGCCGAGCACTGTCCCCAGGATCGTGCCACGCCCGCCGGTCAACGCCGTGCCGCCGATCACGACCATCGCGATCACCTCGAGCTCGTAGCCGGATCCGCTGTTCGGATTGGCGGCCGAGGTGCGGATCGAACTGATGATCCCGGCGAAGGACGACATCACCGCGGTGAGGATGAACAGCGCGACCTTGACGGTGGACACGTGCACGCCGCGCGCCTGCGCTGCGACCGGATTGCCGCCGGTCGCCTGGATCCAGTTGCCGTATTTCGATTGCGTCAGGACGTAGCCGAGAATGACGGCCGCGGCGACGAACCAGAATAGCGACGCGTAGACCCGGAGCGGCCCGATATAGAAGTCGCCGACCAGCAGATTGGCGATCCATTGCCCACCGGCGCTCCAAGTGCGCTGTGGAAACCCGTCGGTGACGAAGAGGGCCGTACCGCGCGCGACGAGCAGCATGCCGAGGGTGACAAGGAAGGAGGGGATCTTGAGCCGCGTCACGAAGAGCCCGTTGACGAGACCGATCAACGCCGCGATGACGAGGCTGATGACAAAGGCGACGGCGAGCGAGGTCCAGCCGGCATTAAAGAGCGTCCACATCACGACGGGCGCGAATCCGAACAGCGAGCCGACCGAGAGATCGAATTCGCCCGCGGTCATGAGCAGCGTCATCGCCAGCGCGATGAGCCCGAGCTCGACCGTGAAGGTCAGCGTGTTGCCGATGTTGAGGACCGAGAGGAACTCGGGATTGATCACATAGAAGACCGCGAGCTCGAGAACGAGCAGCACGAACGGGCCAAACTCCGGCGCGGAGATCGTGGTTCGCAGTAACGAGGCCTTCTGCACGTGCGGTCACCGATGGAAGGAAGGGGCGCGCCCGGGGGCTGCGATCGGACCTCCGTCGCGGCGCGCCACGCTTCGTCTCGGGAGAAGCGTTCGGCCGGCGTCGACGAACCCCTCATCCCGCGGAGCGAGTGAAGCTCGCATCTCGAAGGATAAGGGTATACGGACGAACGGCGCCGCGCGCCTATTTGCCCGACAGGATCTTGTCGTAGATCGAGGCGGTGTCCTTGCCGTACAGCGCGCCTGTCGTGATGTTGAATCCGGGCGGAATGCCGTCCGTCGCCATATTGGCGACCGACAGCGCCATATAGCTCGTCGCCTGCGGGTCCTGCCACATGCCGGCGCTGACATAGCCGTCGAGCACTTCGCCAGTTGTGTCGCGCGAGTTGCCCCAGCCGACGACCGGAATTTCGCCCGGCTTGACGCCGACCTGATCGAAGACGCGCTTGATCGAACCGGTGACGAGATCGCCGAGACCGATGATCGCCTTGATCTTCTTGCGGTTGGCGGTCAGATAGTCGCTCATGTGAGAAATGACGTTGGCCTGATCGAGCGTCGCGTTTGTCACCTCCCAGGTGATGTTGAGCGGCTTGAATACCGTCGCGATCGCCTTTTCCTCCTCGACGCCGTAGCTCGCGCCCGGAACCTCGACCGGCATCCAGACGAAATCGCCCGACTTCACCAGGCCGTGGTCGACCAGATACTGCGCCCAGGCCTTGCCGACCACCGCGAGATCGACGCCGACATAGGCGTTGAAGTTCACTTTCGCGTCCGGCGTGTTGAAATTGATGACCGGGATCCCGGCCGCGCGCGCTTCCTTGACGACGTCGACGAGGCTGCCCGGATCCGGGCTGGTCGTGACGATGGCGTCGGCCTTGGCGGCGATTGCGGCGCGGATCGCTTCTTGCTGCGAAGGGACGTCGCCGTTATGGAACGAGGTCTTGACGGTCTGGCCGGTATCCTTCGCCCACATGTTCGCTCCAGCGAGGAAATAGGTCCACACCGGATCGGCTGGGGATCCGTGCGAGATCCAGTAGAATGTTTTCGCTTCGGCGCCGAACGGCAAAATGAGCGCGAAGAGCGCGAGAAAAAACAGTCGCGCAAGCGTCCTGGTCATGGCGTCCTCCCTGTGGCGATCGACGCCGGTTCGCTCGGGTCATAGCGTCGGCCGAGCGTCGCACATCGGCGCGAGAGGGGCAAGGCAGAGATGGCTCGCGACCGGCTGGGCCCGCGGGCGCAACTGGCCCAAATGTCGTCAATCGGCAGATAGCCAGAGTTCCTGGGGATCGACAACACCCTCTCGAGGGACGTCACGACTTAGATCGAAACAGTCTCGCCGGTCCGGCTCGCTCTCGCCGCGGCAAGGCAAAGACGGAGCGAGGCGAGATTGCCGCGCGCCGAATTCATCGGCTCGCGACGCTCCTCGATCGCGCACAGGAGTTCGCCCATCGTCCCCGCGAACCCGTCGTTGAACCAGGTCCCCTTGAGCGCCGGCCGGGCGACGCCGGCTGCGGTATGCAGTTCGACGGACTGAACGCCGAGGTCCGGACCTCTGCTCGAGACCGTTCCCTCGGTTCCGATGATCGCCGTCGTATCGCACGCTCCATATCGCGCAGCGCCGTTCAGGATGAGCGACGCCTGGCCGCCGTCGAAAGCAATGAGAACCTCGGCGAGCATGGGCGGACGCACGGCCTGCGAGGCGGCCCGGGCGGCGGCGGCGCGAACATTGAGCGGGCGTTCGCCAATCACGCTCGACAGGAAATCGAACCAGTGGATGCCGAAGTCCCACAGCAGAAGATCGTCGACCGCCTCGAACGCCGTGTCGGCGATCCATCCGTGGTTCCAGCGGATCGCCACCTGCGCGCCGATCACCTCGCCGATCAGCCCGGCGGCGACCGCCTCGCGCATATAGGCCAGATGCGGCGCCCAGCGGCCATTCTGATTGACCGCAAGTTTGACTCCGAGTCGTTCGGCCTCTTCGACGAGCGCGCGGCCGGTCGCGAGATCCTCGACGAAGGGCTTCTGCGATAGGACATGCTTGCCGGCCGCAAAGGCGCGCCGCATCAGGCCTGCTCGCACGTCAGGGTGGCTCGTCAAGTCGACGACTTTGATCCGGGGATCCCCGAGCGCCTTTTCGAAGTCGTCTGTCGCGTCGGCCTTCGGAAAGAAAGCGTCGCGGCGCGCCAGCGCGCGCCCCAAATCACGCGAGCAAATCATGAGAACGTTCAGTCCATAGGCGCGGTAGGCGTCGAGGTGTGCTGCGCTGATCCCGCCCGCGCCGACGAGTGCGATGCCGATCGAGCGGTCCTTTGGCATCGGCGGGAGATAGGGCAGATCGGGCCCTGGCGCTTCGGCGACCGCATGAGTCGTCAGTGCGTAGTCGCTGACCGAAGGCTCGAACTTCGCTTTCACTTCGGTCATGGCAGCAACGCCAATGTGCGCCGCTCCCTGGCCGAAAGAGCGGCGGTGTCGACGATCCGCTGAGCGGTTCGGCAGAGGGCGGGATCGAGCGGCCCTTCGAACGCGACGCCCTTTTCCCGGCAATGCAGCACATATTCGACTGGCTTGCGAAACGGCGCTTCGAGCACGTCGACTGGCAGGCTGCGGATCTCCGGTTGAGCGCGCGTCTGAATTGCGACATGGAGTTCAAAATCGTAGCTCGAAATCGTCCCTTCGGTTCCGACCATCACGAAGCCGCATTTGGGCTGCGGCTGGGTGATCCAGGGATCGGTGAAGGCGCCCCAACGCGTCTCGAGTTTCGACAAGCCTCCGCGGTAGCGGCAGATCGTGATCGAATGTTCGTCCACTTCGAGGCCCTCGGGCTGATCGACGACCGAGGTCACTTCGAGCGGCGCCTCGCCCTTCATGAACCACGTGCCGAGCGTTGCGCCATAGCCGAGATAGTCGAGCAGGCTGCCGCCCCCGGCGGACTTCTTGTACCACCAGGAGATCGGCTTTTCGCGCCGCACCTCCTCCTCCGAGACAACGACCTTGTCGGCGCGGTGATAGAGCGGTCCCCTGTTGCCGTCGTAGAAATGCACTTCGATCAGGTCGCCGATTGCGCTCTCGTCGATCATGCGCTTGGCGGTGACATGGGGCGCATACCAGCGCAGCGGCCAGTTGACGGCGAGCCGAACGCCGGCCTTTCCGACGGCCGCGAGAATCCGGTCGGCGTCCGCGAGCGAGGCGGCGAAAGGTTTCTCCAAGAGAATGTCGACGCCGAGCGGAGCGACCGCCTCGACGCAATCGGCATGGCGCGCGGTCGCCGGGCATAGTATGGCGAGGTCAGGCTTTGTCTGCCGCACGCATCGCTCGATATCGTGAAACACGCGATCCGAGGAAATCGCGAAGGTCTTGATTGCGTCCGCCATGCGCGCGCCGTCGGGATCGCAAACGCCGACGATTTCCGCGTTCGGATGTTCGTGCGCCTCGCGCAGGAGGTCGCCCATATGGATGTGCTCGAAACTGATGCCCACGATGCGCTGCTTTCGCATGTCCTCCCTCCCTGTCTTTTTCGGCGAGTCGCCGCAGCCGACCTATCGCATTTTGGCTCAGTCGCTAGGGCTCGGCTCCGCCGCCTTGGCCCGCGGCCCTCGCAATTGCGCGACCCGCGACGCGAAGGCGATCACGACCGCCAGCGTCGCCGAAAGCGACTTGAAGCCAGAATAGTCGTCTTCGACAACTTCCAGAATGGAATTTTCTTGCGATCAGCGCTCCAAATGGTCAGAATTTTCCTTCCTTGGGCTCTCGCGCGCCTCGGGGAGAGACAAGAGCACAGTCGGGAGAAAGCGTCATGCGCACCATCAAGGGACCGGGGCTATTATTGGCGCAATTTGCGCGTGACACGCCGCCGCACAACACCCTCGAGGGCATTGCGCGATGGGCCAAGGGCTTTGGGTACAAGGCCATCCAGATTCCGACCGCGGACGCCCGTTTCTTCGATCTCGACCGCGCCTATGAAAGCGCCGCCTATTGCGACGAGATGAAAGGCAAGCTTGCCGATATCGGCATCGCGATCAGCGAACTCTCGACCCATTTCCAGGGTCAGATGGTTTCGGTCCACCCGGCCTATGACGTAATGTTCGATGGGCAATGCCCGAAGCATCTGCGCGGCAATCCCGGGAAGCGCCGCCATTGGGCGGCGGATCAGGTGCGAAAGGCGGCGCTCGTCAGCCGGCGCTTTGGGCTGACCGAACACGTGACCTTCACCGGCTCGCTCGCCTGGCCCTATTTCTATCCCTATCCGCAGCGTCCCGCCGGCCTCATCGAGGAATGTTTCGCCGAACAGGCGCGCCGGTGGAAGCCGATCCTCGATGTCTTCGACGAAAACGGCGTGAATCTCTGTTTCGAGATTCATCCGACCGAGGACGTTTTCGACGGCGACACGTTCGACATGTTCCTGACGGCGGTCGGGGGCCACAAGCGTTGCAACATCAACTACGACGCCAGCCACTTCATCAAACAGTGTATGGATTATCTCGGCTTCATCGACGTCTATCACGAACGCATCAAGATGTTTCATGTGAAGGACGCCGAGTTCAATCCGACCACCAAGCAGGGCGTCTACGGCGGCTACAAGGGATGGCTCGAGCGCGCGGGCCGCGACCGCTCGCTCGGCCACGGGCAGGTGGATTTCAAAGCGATCTTCTCGAAGCTCGCGGCCTATGATTTCACGGGCTGGGCCGTCTACGAGTGGGAGTGCTGCCTGCAGCACCCGGAAGTCGCAGCGCGCGAGGGGGCGAAGTTCATCGCCGATCACATCATCGAGGTGACCGATTACGCCTTCGACGACTTCGCCGCGACCGGCGCGGACCGCGCAGCCAATCTGAAGCTCCTCGGCGTTGGGGCCTAAAAGCGCATGGTCCACGCCACAGCGGGCCAGCCGTCGAGGGCAGGCGCTTGCGCGTCGGCATGGTCGGCGGCGGCGCAAGGCCGGCGCAGTGCACACGCTATCGCAGAAGCCGTTCGTGCCCGATCTCGACACTGGCGAACGGTGTCCCTCAACCGCGCAATTGCAATGGTGGCCTATTCGCGCCACAATGCCGGTCTGCTGATCGGACGGCCCGCCGATGCGACAAGCCGCCGTTCAACAGCCTTCGGCATCACAATATGTGCTGGAGGCCTGGGCTGCTGGCTACCAAGGACTGCAGCATCTCAGCTGCGCTAATGGGAGGAAAAAATGAGACGCGTTAGCGGAATTGCGGCGTTTTCCTTGTTTGCGGCTTTGGGGGCGAGCGCGCCCGTCGGCGGCGCCGGCGCTGCGCAGCAGTTCGTGATTGGGGTCTCGAACACTCATATCGGCAATAGCTGGCGCGAGGAGTTCGTTTGCTCGATCAAGGCCGAAGCCCTCGCGTCTGGCCTCGTTTCCAAGATCATCCTCGCGAATCGCGAAGCCGGGCCTTCCGAGCAGATCGCCGATCTCCGCACGCTGATTTCGGCGGGCGTCAACGCCATCATCATAAACCCGTCGGACGAGAAGGCGCTCAACGGCGTCATCAAGCAAGCGTCGGACAAAGGGATCGTGGTCGTTGCAGCGGACCAACCAGTCAGCGCTCCGGAAGCGTATATCGTGACCGGCGACCAGGTGACGTATGCGAAGGTCGGCGCCAAGTGGCTGTTCGATCAGTTGAAGGGCAAGGGCGACGTCTATCAGATGCGCGGCATCGACGGGGCGCCGGGCGATGGCGTCAGG
>JAFAHO010000070.1 GCA_019237205.1 Hyphomicrobiales bacterium | reverse complement strand
CAGTCAGGGCCTTCCTCCGCAACCGCGCGCTCGATCAGCGCCTCTGCGCTCGCAATATTGGCGCCCTTGTCGCTGATCGAATTCATCTGGATGATCGAGACTTTCATCGGCGGCTCCGGAAACGACGCTAATCTGGGCGCCGCGTCGCCGCGCGTCAACGCCTCACGAATGCGGCGAAGGCCTTGAGTTGATCGGCGATGAAGCCGCGGGTCGCCGGATCGGTCAATTCGCCTGTCGCAGCGTCAACCTTCGTCTGCACCGCCGGTATGATGACCTCGGGCCGGTTGAACGTGCGCGCCTCGACGAAGACCAGCGTGTGGCGCAGATGGAGCTGCGCGCGCACGCCGCCGTACGCGCCCTGGGAGGCGCTTTGGATCAGGACGGGCTTGTTGGCGAACGGCTGCTTCGGCACGCGCGAGAGCCAGTCGATCGCGTTTTTCAGCACGCCGGGCATCGAATAGTTGTACTCAGGCGTTACGATGATGAGGCCATCGGCCGAGACGATCGCCTCCGCCATCGCGGTCGCCGCCGCCGGAAACCCCTTCTCCTGAACGTCCTGGTTGTAGAGCGGAAAGTCGCCGACCGAACCCAGGGCCTCGATCAAAACGCCGTCGGGCGCGAGAGCGGGGAGTGCGCGCGCGATGGCGGCGTTGTAGGAGGCGCGGCGCAGGCTGCCGACCATGACGGCGAAGCGAAGCGGTTTGTCCTCAGCCATCGAGGGTCCTTCGATTGCCGACGGGATGGCAGCGCCCCGTGACGCCGTCCAGCGGTTGGAGTTTGGCCTTGCCGACGGAGGCGATATGGTCTTGCCTCGATCCAGCCCTGTCAAGGACGCCATGCTCGCGCCATCCGACCTCTTTTCCGTCCGCGGCCGCACCGCGCTGGTCACGGGCGGCGCCACGGGCCTCGGGCGCGTCTGCGCCGAGGCGCTGCTCGCCGCAGGCGCCCGGGTGCTGATCGCCTCGCGCAAGGCGGAGGCTTGCGAGGCGGCTGCGGCGGAGCTTTCGGCCATCGGTCCCTGCGAAGGCTTCGGCAGCACCGTCGCGAACGAGGCGGGCGTCGCTGCGCTCGCGGCGGAGACGCAGAAGCGCGCGCACGCTTTGCATATCCTCGTCAACAACGCCGGGATGAACTGGGGCGAGCCGTTCGAGACCTTCCCCTGGAAGGCCTGGGAGCGGGTGATGAGCGTCAATGTAGCCGGCCTTTTTTCGCTGACGCGCGACCTTGCGCCGATGCTCGCGGCGTCCGCGACCGCCGACCGGCCCTCGACCGTCGTCAACATCGGCTCGGTGATGGGCAGCGTCACCCAGTCCGAGCATGCCTATTCCTACGCGGCCTCGAAAGCCGCGGTGCATCACCTGACGCGCATTCTCGCCGCGGAATTCGCCGGGCGGCAGGTGACGATCAACGCCATCGCGCCCGGGCCGTTTCCGACCAACATGACGCGCTTTGCGATCGGCGACGAGGCCGGCGCGGCGCGGGGCGCGAAGGCCGTGCCGATGGGCCGGCTCGGACGCCGCGAGGACATAGCGGGCGCGCTCCTGTTCCTGACCGGGCGGGGCGGCGCCTACACGACCGGCGCGATTGTGCCGGTCGACGGCGGCGTGGCGGCCGCGGCGCCCGCGCCGATGTTTGCAGACGAATGATGAGCGTGTGGATGGAAAGGCAGACAATCGCCGCAGGCGAACTCGCGCAGCATGTCGGCCAGGTCTTCCATTCGCACTGGTTCGTCGTCGACCAGGGGCGGATCGACGCGTTCGCGACCGTTACCGAGGACGAACAGTTCATCCACGTCGATCCCGAAAGGGCGAGCGCGACGCCGTTCGGCGGCACGGTAGCGCATGGGTTCCTGACCCTCTCGCTGCTCTCGCCGATGGCTTATAGCGCGCTCCCCCAGATCGAAGGCGTCGCGATGGGGGTGAATTATGGTTTCGAACGGATTCGCTTTCTCCATCCGGTGCGCTCGGGCAGCCGCGTGCGGGCGCGCTTCACGCTCGTCGCTGTGACCCAGCGGTCGGAGCGCGAATGGCAGCTCACCTACGACGTCAGCGTCGAGATCGAAGGCGCGCATAAACCCGCGCTGGCGGCGACGTGGCTCACGATGCAGGTGACGGCGTAGCAGCAGCCTTATCGTGCGTACAGTCTCATTACATGCAGCTAACGGCGCGAGCCTCCACAAATAGCCGATGCGCTCAACACAAGCGGGATTGCGACAGAACGCGGCGGGAAGTGGGCTGCAACTCAAATCGCCGACATTCTGAGGCGGGGCGGGTAGTTCAGTGCGCTGGACAATGAATATTGGGTACGATATTTTGAACGTCCACCGAAAGACTTTCGAGTGGGGGCTGCTTCAAGATGTCGCTGTGCAACTCGTCCAGACTTGCTGTTTTCGCCGTCTCTCTGTTGGTTGTCGGGGCCACCGGTTCGGCGTGCGCCCAATGCGTCGAGTGCGCCACCGAGTGGAGCGGCGGCAGCGTCATCAACCTGGGAGCTCTGCCGGGCAGCACGTACAGCTTTGCCACGGGCATCAACGACGGCGGGCGGGCGGTGGGATACAGCTTTGACGGCAACGCCTTCCACGCCACCGAGTGGAGCGGCGGCAACATCATCAACCTGGGAGGTCTGCCGGGCAGCACGGTTAGCGCTGCCGCGGGCATCAACGACGCCGGGCAGGCGGTGGGAGACAGCGGTGTCGGCGGCGCCATCCACGCCACCGAGTGGAGCGGCGGCAGCGTCATCAACCTGGGAGCTCTGCCGGGCAGCACGGTTAGCTTTGCCATGGGCATCAACGACGCCGGGCAGGCGGTGGGATACAGCGTTGTCGGCGGCGGCGTTGAGTATGCCACTGAGTGGAGCGGCGGCAACGTCATCAAGCTGGGAGGTCTGCCGGGCAGCACGTACAGCTTTGCCACGGGCATCAACGACGCCGGGCAGGCGGTGGGATACAGCTTTGTCGGCGGCGTTGAGTATGCCACTGAGTGGAGCGGCGGCAGCGTCATCAACCTGGGAGCTCTGCCGGGCAGCACGTACAGCTTTGCCCTGGGCATTAACGACGCCGGACAGACGGTGGGAGTGAGTGGTGTTGGCGGCGTCGGCGCCGCCACCGAGTGGAGCGGCGGCGGCGTCATCAACCTGGGAGCTCTGCCGGGCAGCACGAGTAGCGCTGCCACAGGCATCAACGACGCCGGGCAGACGGTGGGATACAGCGGTGTTGGCAGCGACGACGCCACCGAGTGGAGCGGCGGCAACGTCATCAACCTGGGAGGTCTGCCGGGCAGCTTTTTTAGCGATGCCCTGGGCATTAACGACGCTGGGCAGGCGGTGGGATACAGCATTTTTCCCTCCCCTCCTGCCCCTGAACCCTCCACCTGGGCGATGATGCTGCTCGGCTTCGCTGGGCTCGGCTACGCGGGATACTGGCGGGCAAGGAAGGGAAAGACAGGGCAGGCGACAGTCTGATCCACGACGATCGACGCCGCCTCGGCCTCATTGTCAACATCACGCCGCCACGCAGGGTCCTGTCGCCTCGACGACAAGGCGCGCGCGGCCGCCGAAACACGTTCGGGCGATGTCAACGGCTGACCGTCAGCCGCTCATCGAAGCCGCGCACAGGTCTGCCCGCTCGAAACTCACGATTGCGACGGCTGGATAGGTGCACGCGGTTGCGTCGCCGAGCGTCGCCGAGCAAAATTACGGCTTCTTGCTCATCGCCGCTTTGAGCGCCGAGATACGTTCGTCCAACTTCTGCTTGACGCAGTCAACGGTTGAACAGGTATTCCGCTCGGCGACCCATAAAGCTTCCTCATTGTCGAGGCGCTTCTGATCGTCCCCGGTCATTGATCCTCTGACCAGTCGATAGGTTGCGGCCAATGCGTCGTCGAGTTGCGAGAGCTCCTCGTTATCGCAGATCACGAATTCCGCCTTGAATTGCGCAAGCCGGCAATCGAAGCTCGGGCGCCACGTATGCTCGACTTGTCGCGAGCCGAAAGCCGCATAGAGCAGCCCCGCGATGGCGGCTGTGGCGACGATCGCGCCTGCGACCGGGACGGCGACGCCCCAGGGTCTCGCGCCGCTCTGGGGCTTGGGCCCAAGCAGCCCATCGACCGGCGAACCGGCGGCGCTCGCAGTCTCCCCTGGGGTCCCCGCTGGGACCGGCTCTTTCCGATCCGGATGATCCGCCGCTTCGCCGTCCGGCGGCTTCGCAATCGTCTCGCGCGAGGCGCGATTGCCGCCTGCGGGCGCCCTCTGGCGGACCTCGTCCTCGAGCTCGGAAAGCGCGCGGATGAGATTCTCGACATCGGAATCAAAACGGGCGTGGGAGATCTCGATTCCCTGCCGGCGAGTGAGTTTGTCGATGCTTGCCGGCAAATCCTCGCGCTTCGGCAGGATCGCGCCGTCGACCAGGACGGGAATCACGCGAACGCCGCGGTTGAGCGCGGCCTCGATCTCGATGCGCACGAAGTCGTTCGGATCGTCGAGACGGCGCTTCTTGTCCGCGTCGGCGCTCGAAAGCCAGGTTTTTCCGATGACGGCGACGAGCGCGTCGCACCGGCCGACGCGTTCGGAGAGCGTGTCGACGAAATCGAGGCCGGGCGCGATGCTGTCGACATCGAAAAAGACGTTCTCGCGCCCAAGGCTGCTGGTCAGACGATCGTAGATCCTCCCGGCGAACCCGCCGGAATCCTCTCGCCGATAGCAAATGAAGACGCCGCCAAGCACGCTATGCCCTCGCACGCAAAGGAAAACTAGCCCGAAAGAAGGGAGGTGGCAAAGACCTGCGATCGTCACGAAGGAAACGGCGGGTTCTCTCGCCGCGGAAGGCGGTCCGACTTCATTGCGCAGGCTTGTGGACGCCGACGCCCGTCGCCACAAGGAGGATGCCGGCGATTTCCGCCGGCGTCGGCACTTGGGCGAGAACCACCGCCCCGACGACGGCCGCCGTCGCGGGCAATAGAGTAAGCATGAGCGCGAAGGTGGCGCGCGGCAACCGCGCCATCGCGAGTTGATCGCAGACGTAGGGGATGACCGAAGACGACACGCCGACCCCAATCCCAGCCAGGATCAATTCGGGTCTCGAAAGCACAGGGACGACTTCGGCGACGCCGAACGGCATGACGGCGATACCGGCGACGAGCATGGCCGCTCCAAGCCGATCGATCCCGCTCGCGCCGCCGGCGCGCGATATGGCGTGGCCGATCACGATGTAGACTCCAAAGAGTGCGGCGTTGGCGATCGCAAGAAGAACACCGAGCCTGTCCCCAGACCAGTGAAAGCCGATGAGCAGGAAAACGCCCGCGACCGCGATGATAAGGGCGACCACATTGCGGAACGACCGCACGCCGACAAGCGCGACGACGATTGCGGCGACAAACTCGATCGCAGCGACAGTCGCGAGCGGCATGCGGTCGATCGCCAGGTAAAACGCCGAGTTCATGAGAGCCAGCGTGATCCCGAGCGCAACGACCAGCCGGCGCGAGCCCCGGTCGCCGTCGACCACTACGCGCCAGGGACGTCGCCAGGCCGCGAAAATCGCCGCGGCCGACGCGATTCTCAGCCAAGCGACGCCGAGCACCCCGACATGAGTGAAGAGCAGCACCGCGAATGAGGGCCCGAGGTAGTGAAACAACGCGCTGACCATGAAGAACGCGTGAGGCGGCACACGATCGGCCAAGTTGGCGTGCGTCGGACGAACGAGTTCGGACATGCTTGGATAGTGCCAGCCCAGTTGAGGATGGCGACTGCGATTCTCCAGTGATAGGATCGGTTGATCGATGTTTCGGAGGCAGAGATGCCAAATCACCGCAGAATAGAGAGCGTTGCGCTCGATGAAGCCGACCGGCGCCTGATCGAGACGCTGGACCGGAATGCGCGCACTTCGATCGCCGATCTCGCCAGGTTGATCGGCTTGTCGCCGCAGAGCACTTCCGATCGGGTGAAGCGCCTTGAAGACTTAGGCGTCATCATCGGATTCACGGTGCGACTCGACCCGGCCGTGCTTGGGCTGGGAATCGGCGCCTACATCCGCATTCGACCGGCGATGGGCGAATTGCAACGCGTCAGTCAGCTCCTGGTCGACATCCCGGAAATTATCGAATGCGACCGCGTAACCGGCGAAGATTGCTTCGTGGCAAAAGTCTTTGTCCCGCGCATCGACGACCTCGAGCGCGTCATCGACAAATTGCTGCCGTTCGCCCAGACCAACACGTCGATCATACAATCCTCTCCAGTGCGGCGAAGGCAGCCGACACTGGGGCGATAGCGAGCTTGGCCGTCCCGCTCACCAGAACCTCACCGCCTCGCCTGTGGAAGGCGCCGTCAGCTCGCCGTCCCACATCACGCGGCGGCCGCGAACGAAAGTTCCGACCGGCCAGCCGGTCACCGTCTTGCCGTCATAAGGGCTCCAGCCGCAGCGCGAGGCGATCCAGGAATCGCGGATCGTCTCGACCCGCTTCATGTCGACCACGGTGAGGTCGGCGTCGTAGCCGGCGGCGATGCGGCCCTTGCCGACGATGTTGAAGATGCGGGCCGGGCCCGCACTGGTCAGATCGACCAAGCGCTGCAAAGTCAGCCGCCCGACATTGACATGGTCGAGCATGACTGGAACGAGCGTCTGCACGCCCGGCATGCCGGAGGGGCTCTCGGGATAGGGCTTTGCTTTCTCCGCCAGCGTATGCGGCGCATGATCGGAGCCGAGCACGTCGACGACGCCCTGTTGAAGACCCCGCCAGATCGCGTCGCGATGCTCGGCGCCTCGGACCGGCGGGTTCATCTGCAGCTTCGTCCCGAGGCGCTCATAGTCCTCGGCGCTCAAGGTCAGGTGATGGGGCGTGGCCTCGCAGCTCGCGACGTCCTTGGCCCCCTCGAGAAACGCCATCTCCTCGCGCGTCGAAATATGCAGCACATGCACCTGCGCACGAGCGTCGCGGGCGAGCTTGACAAGGCGCTCGGTGGATCGCAGCGCGGCGGTCTCGTCGCGCCAGACCGGATGCGACGAGGGATCGCCGGGGACGCGCAGCGCCTTGCGCTCGTTGAGGCGGGCCTCGTCCTCGCTGTGAAACGCCGCACGCCGCCGGATTGCCTTAAGGATCGCCAGCACGCCCCTGTCGTCGGGGACGAGCAGCTTTCCCGTCGAGGATCCCATGAACACCTTGATCCCGGCGGCCCCAGGCAGGCGCTCGAGTTCGGCAAGCTCGGCGACGTTGTCATGCGTCCCGCCGACCCAGAAGGCAAAATCGCAGTGCATCCGGCCCTTCGCGCGGCGGAGCTTGTCGGCGAGCGCATGCGCCGTCGTCGTGGTCGGATCGGTGTTGGGCATTTCGAACACGGCGGTCACGCCGCCGAGCGCCGCCGAGCGCGAGCCGGTCTCCAGATCCTCCTTGTGAACCAGGCCCGGCTCGCGAAAATGCACCTGGCTGTCGATGACGCCGGGCAGGACATGCAACCCTTTGCAGTCGATCCGCTCGCCTGCGGAGGCGGTTCCGAGCGCCCCGATCTCTGCGATGCGCCCGTTGCGCACGCCGATGTCGCGGGCGCCCTCGCCGTCCTGGTTGACCACGACGCCATTCGCGAGAACGAGATCGAAGACCGGCGGAGCCATGCGATTCCTTGTGCGAGGATCGGATCGGCCTAATTAACAGGGGCCGGCATTGCAAGCGCGGCCGGAGACGGTGCTCCATGGCAAAGAAATCCGCATGGCTCGAGGATCGCGGCGTCATCCGGATCAGCGGCGAGGAGGCGTCGAAATTCCTGCAGGGTCTCCTGACCAACGACGTCGAGCGGCTCGAGGCCGGCGAGGCGCGCTACGCGGCGCTCTTGTCGCCGCAGGGAAAGATCCTGTTCGACATGCTCGTCGTGCGCATTCCCGCGGAGGATGGCGCGGCCTATCTGATCGACTGCGCGGCCGCGCAGGCGGCCGATCTCGCCAAACGGCTGAGCTTCTACAAGCTCCGCGCCAAGGTCGCGGTAGCCGACGAGAGCGCGGACCATGGCGTGGTCGCAGAATGGGGAGACGAGCCGCAGAATGCGGTCGGCGGGGTCGCCTACCGCGATCCGCGCGCCCCGCTTGGGTGGCGCGCCATTCTGCCGCGGGACCAGGCGATGGCGGTCGGCGCCGGCTACGTCCACGAATACGAGGGGCTTCGCATCGCGCTTGCGGTTCCCAAAGGCGGCGTCGACTTTGCCTACGGCGACGCCTTTCCGCACGACGCCAATCTCGACAGTCTCAACGGCGTCGATTTCGACAAGGGCTGCTATGTCGGGCAGGAGGTCGTGTCGCGCATGAGGCACCGCGGGACAGCGCGCAAGCGCGTGGCCCGCGTCAAGGTCGCGGCCGACCCGCCGCCGCCGGGAACGCCGATCCTCGACGGGCAACTGACGATTGGGACGCTCGGTTCGTCGTCCGGTCGCGAGGCGCTCGCACTGCTGCGGCTCGATCGGGTCGAGGACGCGAAGGCAGCAGGCCGCGTCTTGGGGGCAGGCGGCGTCGGTGTGACGCTCGCTGAGTGAGTCTAGTCACGCCGACGGTTGCGCACTGCCTTCGCTCGTTGGAAAGCCCCTGATCAGGTCGAAGCCGAGCGCCATCATCGCCCAGACCGCCGGCTCGGGAGTAGCGGGACCGACCACCATCGAGATGCCGCAAAGTGCGGTGGCCTCGCAACAAAGCAAGCCCCTATCGCGCCGAGGCTACGCCCGGGAGATCAAAGCGGCCGACCGTGCGGCCCGGCGATAGCCGATGGCGCCGAGCGCCGCGAAGCCGAGTCCCATCAAGGCCCAGGTCGACGGCTCCGGCGCCAAAGCAAAGTTCAACGCGCTTCCGTTTTCCGCCAGTTGCAGGCTGAACGAAGCGTCGCCCGCGAAGCCGACCTTGTAAGCGATGAAACCGCCGGGAGGCAACGGCTGCGGATTTACCGCGATCCAGGAAAAGACCCCGCCCGGACCGGAGAAGTCGAGCGTTGCTTTAAGGACGCTTCCGTCGGCGAGGACGATCTGAAAATCGGTGACGCCGGCGTTCGGCTTTTGGACGGCCGGCAACAAGAGACCGTCGACTCCCGGAAGACCGGTAAACGCCAGTTCCAGATAGAACGTCAGGCCGGTCGAATCAAAGATTTTGGGACTGGCTTTATCGGCGAGATCGAGCAGCGCCGGCGGGGCGCCCGGCGGGTCGGGCTGCGGATTGAACCCGACGAGCACCCCCGGATTAATCGGGCCGCCGGACGTGTCGAGCTTGAAACCGGCCGCTCCGTCAGGAAACGTGTAATTGGGCTGATCGTACGTGGTAACGGCGGCATCGGCGCCAATCGAAACGGTGACGACCGTCACCGCGGCCAGGATGAGCGCGCGCAACAATGGCGAGTTCATGGTTATCCCCCTGAACCTCTGCGTTAGGGCAGGCCGCCAAAAGCCTATGCCTCCCTCAGGGCAGTGTCTATACGGACGGGGTGAACAGCGCTCGCACGCGTGGCGGAAGAGCAGGTTCGCCCTTAGCGTTTGCGTGAAGTTCGCAGCGGCGGCGGGCGTTTTCGCGCAGTGGAGATCGGTCCATGTTTGAAGGGGTGAGTGTGTTCGAAGCCGAGGGTCGGCGCGAGGCTGCTTTCCGCGCCGCGGAGGTCCGCGAGCGCTCCGCCGAGGCCGAGGCGACCGCGAGGCGTCTCAGCGAAGCGACCGCGGCCGGCGATCCCGCCGCCATCAACGATCTCATCGCCGACAAATACGTTCACGCCCTTCAGGCCTTCGCCCAGTCCTCGAACCAGAGAGTTTTCATTGTGCCGATGGAGCTGGCTTCGCTTGCCGGGACGCTCGCAGGCGTCAGCCAGATTGCGGCAAGCGCATTCGGAGAGACTGCGGTGAGCGGGGCGGCGCTCGGCGCTCGCAGAACAGCGCCAAGCGCGCCCGACACCACTGCGCCGGCTGAACCCGCAGAGGCCGAGCGTCCTTCCCAGGGCCATTGAAAAGGAGGCGATGTGGCCGGCTTTTTGCTGACATACGGCCATCTCTCCGCGCTGGCTTGGCTCATTGGCGGCGCCGCGCTTTGCGCGGCCGAAGCGCTCGCGCCCGGCGCCTTCTTCGTCTGGATCGGCGCGGCGGCCGCAGTCGTAGGGGCAATCAGCTATTTCGTCGCGATGAGCGTCACCGCGCAGACGCTGCTCTTCGGCGCGCTGGTCGTGGCGCTCGTCCTGATCGGCCGGCGCGTCTATGGTTCGCTCGACACGAGTCCGGGTCCGCTGCCGCAAAGCCGGGCGCATGCGCTGATCGGCGCGGATTTCTTTCTCGACGAAGCAATCGTGCGTGGCTTTGGCCGCATTCGGGTCGGCGACAGTTCCTGGCGGGTCGCGGGCGACGACTGTCCCTCGGGCGCCAAGGTCCGCGTGGTCGCGGTCGAGGACGGCTCGGTTCTGCGGGTGGAGCGCGTCTAGTTTCTTCCCCGCGCACCAGGCGTTCAGCGGTAGACGAGCACCGGGATGGTCGAATGGGTGAGAACCTTGACCGTCTCGCTGCCGAGCAAGAGGGCGGTGACGCCGCGCCGGCCGTGCGAGGCCATCACGATGAGGTCGCATCCCTTGGCGTGCGCCGCATCGATGATCGCCCGGTAGGGCTGGTCGTGAACTTCGCGGATCGTGTCGCACGGCACGCCTGCGGCGTCGGCCGCGACCCTGACCTGCTCCAGCGCCTGTTCGGCGATGCGTCGCGACTCCTCCTCGTATTCGTCTTCGCCGACCGACACGAGCATCGCGTCCACGGCGGCTACGTGATAAGGCTCCGCCAGGGTCAGGGCGGTCACCTTCGATTTGCACTCCTTCGCCAGTTGCACCCCGTAGAGAACCGCTTTGCGCGAGAGATCCGAACCGTCGGTCGGGATCAGGATATGCTTGAACATGGCGCCCTCCTCAATGATTTGGCGCAAAGTTAGGGCAACGCGTCAATGCGCGCCATGGGCTGCGTCAATCCGCCCGTAAGCCGGCCGCGGACCGCCCAAATCTGCGGCAGAGTTGCGACGGCGACGTCGGACGGCTAAAATTTCCGCCCCGGCAGGATGGTTTGTCCTCTCGGCTTCCACAGTTTCCCTTCAGTCCCAAGGAGCCGCGCCATGAGTTTCACGCTGCCCAATCTGCCCTACGCTTACGACGCGCTTCAGCCCTACATGTCGCGCGAAACGCTGGAATACCATCACGACAAGCATCATCTGGCTTACGTCAACAACGGGAACAATGCGCTCAAAGGCGCCGAATGGGAGGGCAAGTCCCTCGAAGACATCGTCAAGGGATCGTTTGGCAAGAACGCCGCGGTCTTCAACAACGCCGGCCAGCATTATAACCACATCCATTTCTGGAAATGGATGAAGCCCGGCGGCGGGGGCAAGATTCCGGGCGAGGTCGAGAAGGCGCTGGTCGAGTCCTTCGGCTCGGTCGACAAGGCCAAGGAGGATCTCATCCAGGCGGGCGTGACCCAGTTCGGGTCGGGCTGGTGTTGGCTCACGCTGAAGGATGGCAAGGTTCAGGCGACGAAGACGCAGAATGGCGAGAACCCGCTGGTCCATGGCGGCAAACCGATCCTCGGCATCGACGTGTGGGAGCATTCCTATTACATCGACTACCGCAACCGCCGGCCGGACTATCTCAAGGCCTGGGTCGATCACCTGGTCAACTGGGAATACGTCGCCGAATTGTTCGGTCAGAAATAGGACAAGCGACGCCCTCCGGATCTTTTCCAGAGGGCGTCGGGATCACGGGATCAATCCTTCAGATTGAGCATCTTGCTGGCGCAGACGTCGACGCCTTCGGCGTCCATGGACTGACCGTCTGCGAACGTACCGTGCAGATCGACCTTGCAGTCCTTGCCGCGCGGAACGCGCGCCGCGGCCTTCTGGCCGGCCTTGAGCGGGCCGGCGATCTTTTTCCATGTCGGGAACCCGCTCTCCGTCGCCTGCAACTCAACGAGTCCGGCAGCACGGGAATTAACGACCGTCACCTCGACGGTGGGCTCGGGCTGATCTTTGGGCTTGGCTTTGGCCTTCTTCGCAGCCGGCGCGGCCTGAGCCGGGGCTTCCGCCGCGGGAGCGACGGTCTGCGCAAGCGTTCCGCCCCCGCCGATCAGAGCGCAGAACGCTCCCGCCGCAAGAGCTGTCATCCAGTCCTGTGCTTTCATCCGAGGTTCTTCTCCCACAGCTCGCTCCCAAACGGCGCCGTATTTTTCTCGATCGGCTTCGGTTACCGCGCGATCGCGGCCTTTCGTTCGGCGGCGCGCAGCATCGGCACGACGTCCTCGATCTTCTCCGCCACGAGATAGCGCAGCTCGAAGCCGCGGCGAATGAAGCCCTCGCCGTTCATATGCGCGAAGAGGGCCAGCAGCGGCCTCCAGAACCCGTTGAGATTGGCGAGGAGGACGGGCTTACTGTGGCGGTCGAGCTGCGCCCAGGTCATCTGTTCGACAAGCTCCTCGAGCGTCCCGACGCCGCCCGGAAGCGCGACGAACGCGTCGGCGCGGTCGAACATCGCCTGCTTGCGCTCGTGCATGTCCTCGACAACGAGCATCTCCTGGGCGGCGGTCAACGCATGCTCCTTGCGGACGAGAAAGCTGGGGATAATTCCCGTCACGTAGCCGCCCGAGGCGAGCGTCGAACGCGCGAGGCGCCCCATGAGGCCGTCCCCGCCGCCGCCGTAGATGAGACCGATTCCCTCCTCGGCCAAAATGCGCCCGAACTCCGCCGCGGCCTCGCCGAAGCGCGCGTCGTTGCCATCGCTCGACCCGCAATAGACGCAAACGTTCCGGATGGAGTTCATGGAGGCCTCTTTCAAGCCTTCGATTTGCCGCTCCCGTCGGAACGCCGTCAAGCGACCAAGTCGAGCGTCAGGACGCCGGGGCTCGCGGGGCTCAGCCGAGCCCGATCTCGCGCAGGATCTCCGCCTGATGCTCGCCGAGCCTCGGCGATCGGCGCGCGAGCGCGAGCGGGCTTTCGCTCATGACGATAGGGCTGCGAACGCCGGGCGTCCCTTGAGGATCGATCCGCATGCCGCGCGCGACGAACTGCGGGTCGGCGAAAAGGTCGGCGACGCTATTGATCGGCCCGCTGGGTACGACCGCCTTCTCGAGGGCTGCGAGCAGCTCATCCCGGCGCCAGCCGCGGGTTTTCGCCGTGAGTTCGCCCTCGAGTTCGGAGCGGTTGGCGACACGCGCGGGGTTGGTCGCGAAGCGTGGGTCGTCGGCGAGCGCCTCGAGGCCGAGGGTCGCGCAGAGGCGCGCGAACTGTCCGTCGTTGCCGACCGCCACGATCAGATAGCCGTCTGAAACGGGGAACGTCCGATAGGGCGCGATATTGGGATGGGCGTTGCCCATGCGGCGCGGCGCGACGCCGGACGCCAGATAGTTCATCGCCTGATTGGCCAGCATCGCGCCCATCGTGTCGAGGAGAGCGAGGTCGATCTGCTGGCCGCGCCCGCTGCGCTCGCGCTCGATCAGCGCCGCTTCGATCGCGATTGCCCCGTAAAGCCCGGTGAAGAGGTCGCTGATTGCGACCCCGACCTTCTGCGGCTCGCCCTCCGGTTCGCCAGTGATGTCCATATAGCCGGACATGCCCTGGATGAGAAAATCATAGCCCGCGCGCTCGGCGTAGGGGCCGCTCTGGCCGAAGCCGGTGACCGAGCAATAGATGAGGCGCGGATTGAGGGGCTTCACGCTCTCGTAGTCGAGGCCGAACCTCTTGAGGCCGCCGACCTTGAAATTCTCGATCAGCACATCCGAGCGCGCCGCGAGGCGGCGCACGACCTCGCGTCCGCGCTCGGTCGCGAAATCGGCGACGATCGACCGCTTGCCGCGGTTGCAGCCGTGAAAATAGGCGGCGGCCTGTTCTCCCTCCGTCTCGATGAACGGCGGACCCCAGCGGCGCGTGTCGTCGCCCTCCGGGCTCTCGACCTTGACGACGTCGGCGCCGAGATCGGCCAGCGTCTGCCCGATCCAGGGCCCGGCGAGGATGCGCGCGAGTTCGACGACGCGGACGCCGGCAAGCGCGCTCATTCTCAGAAGAACGCCGGCATGCCCGTCTGAGCCCGACCTAGGATCAGCGCGTGGACGTCGTGCGTGCCTTCGTAGGTGTTGACTGTCTCCAGATTGGCGAGATGGCGCATGACCTGGTATTCGATCTGGATGCCGTTGCCGCCGTGCATGTCGCGCGCGGCTCTCGCGATCTCGAGCGCCTCGCCGCAATTGTTGCGCTTCATCATCGAAATCATCTCCGGCGCCGCCCGGCCTTCGTCCATCAGCCGCCCGACCCGCAATGCGCCCTGAAGTCCGAGCGCGATCTTGGTCTGCATGTCGGCGAGCTTCTTCTGGAAGAGTTGGGTCGCCGCGAGCGGCCGACCGAACTGCTTGCGGTCGAGGCCATACTGTCGGGCGCGCATCCAGCAGTCCTCGGCCGCGCCCATCGCGCCCCAGGAGATGCCGTAGCGCGCGCGGTTGAGGCAACCGAAGGGCCCTTTCAGGCCGGAGACGTTCGGCAGAAGCGCCGCCTCCGGAACTTCGACATTGTCGAGCACAATCTCGCCGGTGACGGAGGCGCGCAGACTGAGCTTGCCCTCGATCTTCGGCGCGCTCAGGCCCTTCATGCCCTTTTCGAGAATGAACCCGCGGATTTCGCCGCCGTGCGCCGCCGACTTCGCCCAGACGACGAAGACGTCGGCGATCGGCGCGTTGCTGATCCAGGTCTTCGCGCCGACGAGACGGTAACCGTCCGCGCTCTTCTCGGCGTGCGTTTTCATGCCGCCGGGGTCGGAGCCAGCGTCCGGCTCGGTGAGGCCGAAGCAGCCGATGAGCTCACCGCGCGCAAGACCCGGCAGGTATTTCTTCCGCTGCGCGTGGTCGCCATAGGCATAGATCGGATACATGACGAGCGAGCTTTGCACGCTCACCATCGAGCGGAAACCCGAGTCGACCCGCTCGATTTCGCGCGCGACGAGTCCATAAGCGACATAGCCCGCGTTGGCGCAGCCGAACTCCTCCGGCAGCGTCACCCCGATCAGGCCCGCCTCGCCCATGAGGCGAAAGAGCTTGGGATCGGTCTTTTCCTCGAGATAGGCTTTCTCGACCCGGGGCCTCAGTTCCTTGGCCGCGAACTCGCGCGCCGAGTCGCGGATCATCCGCTCGTCTTCGGCGAGCTGGCTTTCGAGGAGCAGCGGGTCGTCCCACTGGAAGGGGCCCAGGCCTGGGCCATGATGACCGGTCATCGCGTTGATCTTTCTGTCTGCGTTCGGGCGAAAGGCGTCCCGATCTATATTCAGCGTTTTGCGGGGCGTCGAATCTCGCGGTTCCCGGCGGCGCCGCCCGTGGCAGGCGGGCGGTCCAGAGCCTATCATCGCTCGCGACCGCCGCGACGAGGATTTGAAAATCAATGCAGAACGATCCGCTTTCGCATGGCCTGTGGGAGACGACAGCCCCGCCGGCGCCCCCGACCCCGCCTTTGAGCGGCCGGATCAGGGCCGACGTCGCCGTCGTCGGCTGCGGCTATACCGGATTGTCGACGGCGCTGCGGCTTGCCGAATCGGGCGCGAGGGTCGCGGCGCTCGAGGCGGTCGAGATCGGCTTCGGCGGCGCGGGGCGCAACGTCGGCCTCGTCAACGCCGGCATGTGGGTGATGCCGCGCGAGTTTCCAAAGGCGCTTGGGCCCGACTACGGCGAGCGCGCCCTGACTTTGCTCGGCGGCGCTCCGCGCCTCGTCTGGGACATTGTCGAGACATATGCGATCGACTGCGATCCCGTGCGCAACGGCACGCTCCAGTGCGCTGTCGGCCCCAAAGGCCTCGCCGAGATCGAGGAGCGGACGCGGCAATGGGGCGAGCGCGGCGCGCCCGTCAGTGTGCTCTCCGCCGCGGAGACCGCCAAGCGCATCGGCTCCGCGGCTTACGCCGGCGCGCTCCTCGACCTGCGCGCCGGAACCATCCAGCCGCTCGCCTATGCGCGCGGCCTCGCCCGCGCCGCGATCGCCGCGGGCGCCGCGATCTACACCCAAAGCCCGGTCCGCACGGCCGAGCGGACGGGCGGCGCCTGGCGGCTCACAACGGCAGGCGGCGCGCTCGAGGCCGACTGGGTGGTGGTCGCGACCGACGCCTACGGCGGCGCGCCATGGCCTCAGGGGCGCCGGGAGCAGGTCCGTCTGCCCTATTTCAACTTCGCCACGCGCCCGTTGAGCGTCGAGCTGCAGGCCTCGATCCTGCCGGGGCGCGAAGGTTGCTGGGACACGAAGACGATCCTGAGCTCCTTCCGCTTCGATCGCGCCGGACGGCTCGTCTTCGGTAGCGTCGGGGCGCTGCGCGGAACCGGCCATGCAATCCACCGCGCCTGGGCGAAGCGCGCGTTGCTGAAAATCTTCCCGAACATCGGCAGGATCGAATTCGAGTCGCAGTGGTACGGCATGATCGGCATGACCGACAATGCGCTGCCGCGCTTTCATCGCCTGGCCGACCACGTCGTGACTGTGTGCGGCTACAACGGCCGCGGCATCGGACCCGGCACCGCGTTCGGCCGCGTGCTCGCCGACCACATCCTCGGGCGCGTCTCGGAAAAGGACCTGCCGCTGCCCGTGACCGAGCCCGACGCGCCTCTGCTGCCGACGCTGAGAGAGGCCTATTACGAGGCCGGCGCGCAGGTCGCGCATGGCCTCGGTGGATGGCTCTGACCGGAGCGGACTCGACGAAAGTCGTAGAGCCTTGAATTCACCATCTTCGCTCGCCAAGCTCGCTTCCATCGATGTCGGCCGACGACGTGGTTTCGTATCTTTTGATGCGCGCCGACGAAACCTTCCGCACCGATAGCGGAGCGCGGCGTGGCGCCTCCGCTCGACCAACCTTCGACTCACGGGACAAATCTATGGCTACCGGAACCGTCAAGTGGTTCAATGCGACAAAGGGATTCGGCTTCATCCAGCCTGACGACGGCGGCAAGGACGTGTTCGTCCATATCAGCGCCGTCGAGCGGGCGGGTTTGCGCGAACTCAACGAAGGCCAGAAGCTCGCTTACGAGATCGTCGCGGACAAGCGCACCGGCCGCTCCTCGGCGGGCAATCTGAAAGTCGCCTGAGAAACCTTAGTGCTCGCGCGTCACGCGCGGTTGAAGCCCCGGCGACAAAGCCGGGGCTTTTTGTTTAAGGTGGCGCCCTTTTAAGGAGGGCGCCGATGACGCAGCAAGGCCAGCAGACCTATCTCGGGCTCGATGTCGGCACCTCTTCGGTGAAGGCGCTGCTCATCGGCGCCGACCAGCGGGTCGTGAGCGAAGCGACAGCCCCCTTGAGCGTGTCGCGCCCTCACCCGTTGTGGAGCGAGCAGGACCCGGACGACTGGTTTGCCGGGGTCGAGGCGGCGACGGCGACGATCCGCCGCAATGCGCCATTCGCCTTCGCTGAGCTGGCGGGGATTGGCCTTTCCGGCCAGATGCACGGCGCGACCTTGCTCGGCGCCGCCGACAGGCCGCTGAGGCCCGCGATCCTCTGGAACGACGGCCGCTCGTTCGCGGAGTGTCTCGAGTTCAAGCGCCGCGTTCCCGACGTCGAAAAGCGGACCGGCAATCTCGTCATGCCCGGCTTCACCGCGCCGAAGATGCTGTGGGTCGCCGCGCACGAGCCCGCCATCGCCAAAGCCACGAGGCGCGTGCTCTTGCCGAAAGACTACGTGCGCCTGCGGCTCTCGGGAGAAGCTGTGTCGGATATGTCGGACGCTTCAGGGACGTCTTGGCTCGACGTCGCGCAGCGCCGCTGGGACGATGACCTGCTCGCTGCGACCGGCCTTTCGCTTGCCGCCATGCCGAGGCTCGTCGAGGGCTCGGAGGTCTCGGCGCATCTCTCGCCGGAGATCGCGAAAGGCTGGGGCCTCGAGGGACGCAGAATTCCGATCGCGGGCGGGGGCGGCGACAACGCGGCCTCGGCGATCGGCGTCGGCGCGACCGCGCCCGGCGCAGGCTTCGTGTCGCTTGGAACGTCGGGCGTCTTCTTTTCCGTCACCGACCGGTACGTCAGCCTGCCCGAGCGCACGCTGCACGCTTTCTGCCACGCGCTCCCCCATCGCTGGCACGGCATGTCGGTGATGCTGTCAGCTGCATCATCGCTGTCGTGGATCGCCGGCGTTCTGGGCCGCGAGCGCGACCTCGGCGACCTCGTCGCCGGCGCTGAAGCTTTCGCGCAGTCGGCAAGGGCTGAGGCCTCCGCGCCTGTCTTCCTGCCCTATCTCAGCGGCGAGCGGACGCCCTATAACGACGCGGAGGCGACCGGCATGTTCGCGGGGCTTCGCGCCGAGCATGGCGCGGACGCGCTCGTCTTCGCGGTGATGGAGGGCGTCGCCTTCTCCTTCGCCGACGGGGTTGACGTTCTCGACGCGGCGGGCGCACGTCCAGTCAGGCCGCTGCTGGTCGGCGGCGGCGCGCGCTCGGAATTCTGGGGCCAGATGATCGCCGACGTGACGGGCCTCACCATCGATCTCGCGCAAGGGGCGGAAGCCGGCGCAGCTCTCGGCGCCGCCCGGCTCGGCATGCTCGCGGCCGGCGCCGGAAGCGTCGAAGCCGTCTGCACGCGCCCGCCGACTGAGCGCGCATTCGAACCTGACGCCAAGCGCGCCGCGAGGTATGCGCCGCGCCTCAGGCGCTATCGCGCGCTCTATCAGGCCGAGAAGGCCGCGCGAACCGCTTGAGCAGGGAATCCGGGTAGGACGCGAGATTGGCGCACGGAACCCGGGTTCTTGTTTGTGCTTATGCGTGTTAGCGTGCAGAGTCGAGGCGATTTCCGCCTCCCGGCTCAACGACAGAAAGGGAGAAGCGCGATGACGATGGTGGTCATAACCCATGCGGTGGGCGACATGGACACTTGGCTCAAGGGCAGTGAACATCGCAAGGCCGTGTTCTCGAAGTTTTGCTCGAACCATCGGATTTTCAAACACGCCGAGGTAAATCGCGTTTCTATCCTCTGCGAGGATGTCGACCTTGCCAAAATGCAGGCGGCGATGGGCGCCCCGGAAACCGCAAAGGCGAAGGCTGCCGACACCGTGATTGACCCGATCGACGTCTACATCGAGGTCGACGGCGGCAAGTGACGGGCTGACCCACGCGATTTCAGCTTCGCGCGACCCCCACCCCGCCCGCCCCCAACAAGTGGGGCGGGTGCGCTGAGGCGCCAACCGAGCTCACCGACCGCAGAACGCCTTAGGCTCGCCACTTCATAACCAGATCGCCCAGGGCGGACAGGAGGATCTGCACGCCGATGCACATCAAGAGAAACGCCGTCAGCCGCACGACCACCAGGCGCGCCGTGGCCCCGATGAGATCGGTGACGCGGTCGGCAAAACGATAGGCGATCCAGATGACCGCCGCGTTGGCGACGGCGGCGAGGCTGACGCCGACGAAGAACGCCAGCAGGCCGATGCCGTCTGGCGGCCGTTCGGCGCCGAGCGTGATCGCGACCGCGATCGTGCCCGGTCCGGTGGTGAAGGGCAGGGTCAGCGGAAAAAACGCCATCTGCAGCGGATCGCGTTCGGAGTCGTCCGCTGCGGCTTGCCGGTCCCGGTTCTTGCGGTCGGCATATTGATCGACGGAGGTCAGCAGCTGCCAGCCGCTCAGCGCGACCACCGTCCCGCCCGCGATCCGCACCGCATCGATCGAGACGCCGAAAAAGCTCAGCACATAGGCGCCGCCCCATAACGCGCCGAACATGATGAGCAGGGAGTAGAAGCCGACGCGCGCGGCGACCCTGACGCGATCGGCGTGACTGAAGCTGGCGGTGACGGCGTCGAAGATGAGCGCCCCGCCGATCGGGTTGATGATCGAGAACAGCGACGAGAAGGCGAGCAGGAATGCGACATCCGCCGTCGGAGCAGCGCTCCGCCAGTCCGCGATCATAGGATTCGTCCCCGGTCTCTCGTCATCCGGTCAACCATACACCACCGGCGGCGCCCGGCGGAGCGCCGGTCCGGCGGGGCCGCGTCGCCATCCCCGCTCCAGGGCTCCCACGTGGACGCGAGCAATTGAACGTCGGCTGTTTTGCGCGACCTGCGCGTTCAGCCTCGGTCCGCTTTCTGGCGCATTGCTCTCGTTCGTCTCGCCCCCTCGATCGGGGGGTCTCGGCCCGCGGGAGTTCCTCCAACGCGAGGAGGCGCCCCTCTACGCAAGGCGCACTTACCTTGAGGAAGGCCTCTGGATTTTTTCCACCCCCCGCTGTACTACCTTTGGTAACGTAGGGAACGGAGGGGACAGGCGGGGCAGCAGAGCCGCGGCTTTCGGCCCAGGCCCGCCGTGAGCGTGTTAAAAGCGCGTAAGGCGCCCACGAGGCGGACGGCTGGCCCATCGCGGACATATCAAGCAGCTCCCGTCTATCGTTTGATCGACTGCCCGCGGCGCACCACCCGGAGGGAACGAATTGGGATGACGGCAACTCCATTGCACGAGGCGACCTGGCGATCCGACCGGCTCGCGCAAACGGTCAGCGAGGCGGTCGTCGAAGCCTTGAAGGCCCTCGGCGTGAGCTACGCGTTCGGCGTTGCCGGTGGAGCTATTGCGGCCTTTTGGGGGGCGCTTTCCGGCAGCGAGATCAAGGTTGTCCATTTTCGGCACGAGACGGGCGCCGCTTTTGCGGCGATCGAGGCTCATTTCGCAACGAACGCCCCCGTGGTCGTGTTCACCACGACCGGCCCTGGCCTGACCAACGCGCTGACCGGAATGCTCGCGGCGCGCGGCGAAGGCGCCAAGATCATCCTGGTGTCGGCCTGCACCACCGCTGGGCATCGGGGTCGAGGTGCGATCCAGGAAACTGACAATGACACAATGCCGGCGGGCCTGACTGCGCCGGGCGCGCTGTTCCATTTGGCTACGGTCATCGAATCCGCTGAATCTCTGCCGCAGGTCTTCCGTCGAGTAGCCAACGGACTGGCGCGGCCGGGAGGGTTCGTTTGCCACTTGTCGGTCCCGACGGGCCTGCAGGCAATCGCCTTGACACACCCGATCCCTGGATTCGTGGCGCCTGCGCCGCCCAGTCGTCCAGACGACTCCGTGATCGCGAAATGCGCGGCCCTCATGATGGATGGGCCGGTCGCGCTTTGGTTGGGCCATGGCGCCAGGGCCGCCGCCGCCAGCATACGTACTCTGGCGGAACGGCTCGGCGCTGCGGTCATGTGCTCGCCGCGCGCCAAGGGCATCTTTCCGGAGGACCATCCTCTTTTCGTGGGCGTCACCGGGATGGGCGGACACGACACGGTCGAGTCGTACATGAGAAATCATCGGCCGCGCCGAACGTTAGTGCTAGGAACTCGCCTCGGCGAGCCGACCTCGTTCTGGAATCCGGCGATGATCCCGGCAGAGGGCTTTATTCACGTCGACATCGATCCCGATGTTCCGGGGATCGCCTATCCGTCTGCCGCTACGCTGCCTGTCTGCGCCGACATAGGCCAGTTCGTCGCTGCTCTCCTGCAACAGCTTCCCGCCACAGCGCACCCTACGTTGCTTCCGCTTGGGGCGTTGAGCCGCAATCCCTTTTGCGCGGAAACGGCTCAGGCGCGGAGGATCCGACCTGAGGTCCTAATGGCCGCGATTCAGCGGGTCGTCGTCGACGGGCATGACTGTCTGGTGCTGGCGGAATCAGGCAACTCGTTCGCCTGGGCCACCCATAGTCTACGATTCAGGGACGCTGGACGATACCGAGTCAGCACCGGCGTGGGATCCATGGGTCATTGCGCCGCGGGCGTCGTTGGCGCCGCGCTTGCGGGCGGCCGACCAGCTGTAGCCATTGTCGGCGACGGGTCGATGCTGATGAACAATGAGATCAACACCGCCGTCAAAATCGGCGCGCCCGCCATTTGGGTCGTGTTGAACGATTCCCGCTACAATATGTGCGAGCAGGGAATGGCGGCGCTTGGATTGGAGGCCGACGCCGCAATTCCCGAAGTCGATTTTGCCATGTTGGCGAGGGCGATGGGCGCAGTCGGCGATATCGTCGAATCCGAGCTCGATCTGGATCAAGCCTTAAAGACCGCGCTCTTGGCGGAGCGCCCCTATGTGCTCGACATCCGGATCGACCCGACCCGCCTTGCGCCGTCAATGGCCCGGAACCGCGGCTTGCGCGCGCTGGGCGTCGGGAGTGTTCCCGTCAGCCCTGATGTTTCGTTTCCACCCCGACAGTGAGTCGCTTCCGACCAGGATCGTCCACATGGAATCCAACACGTTTTCGACGTCCGTCTTCATCGCGGCGCCTGCCAAGACCGTCTATGATTACCTTTGCCGCCTGAAAAATCTGGATGAGTGGACGTTGGGCAGCCGGATGAAGGAAGAAGTGGACGCCGACACGTGGATCGGCACGGCGTCCGGCTATCAGAGAACGCTCTACTATCATGTGCGGCGTCTCGAAAATGAGCGCTTCTTCGCCATCGAATGGCAGTGCGGCTACGAGTACCGCAATTATTTCAAAAGCTATCCGGTGCTGCTGTTTCCACCCGACTACGTCGAGCCCGGCAACGCCGAACCCGGCGTCTATCTGCATTGGATCAGCGTCATCGACCCGGTGCAGCGTACGCCGATGATCATGCAGGGAATCCAGACGGTCCATAATTCGGAAGCGCGCTCGCTGAAGGCGGCGCTGGAGCGCAAGGCGGGCCTCACCGAGGCGGCGCAAGGCCGGCATCGGATCGAAGCCGACACGATCTATGTCAATGCGCCGATCGAGATGGGGGCCGAATTCCTCGGCGACCTTCGCACCATGGAGTTGTGGTCGCATCTGCTGAAGCCCGCGGGGACCATAACGCCGGAGCATGGCGCCTACCTCGATGAGTACCATCAGAGGGTCGAGGCGACGCTAAGAACCAATCGCTTCGAGGAATACTATCTGGTTGAGCAGGATTACTTCCATCCTGAGCACAATGTGATGCAGCGGTCCCCGACCTTCCTGATGCCGCTGTCCCACGCCTTCGGCGATCCAACCGCGCCCGGCTTTCTGCTGCATCGGGTCACATTCTGGAACAACGGCGAGCGGCGGCGCCACGGCAAGCTCGGCATTGAAGATTTTGGCGCCGAGAACATGAACATCAAGCGCCTCCTGGAAGCGAAGGCTGGGAACCTTTCGACTTTTGCGCTGGGACAAAGCTACATTCCGCCCGCGACTCCCGGTCCGCGCGCCGCCGCGGCACAATGAGACCCACATGACGCCGCCCGACATCTTCTCGCCCGAGTTCGCGCGCGACCCCTATCCGTTCTATCGGATCATGCGCGACGAATTCCCCCTTTACCTCCACCCTGGCGCGAACGCCTACGTTCTCAGCCGTTACGACGATGTCCGCGAGGCGGTCACCAACCCGGAGTTCACGACCCGCAGCTATGCGGCGCAGATCGAGCCGATCCTCGGAGTTACTATCGTGCAACTCGATGGCCGCGACCACGCGCGACAGCGGCGCTTGCTGGCTGCGCCCTTCCGCCCCGACCGGTTTCAGCCGGAATTCGGGCCGGTGATCGCGGCGCTCGCAGACCGTCTCATCGCTAGTTTCAAAAATCGCGGCGAGGTCGAGTTTATCGGCGAATTCATCAGCCCGTTCGCCGTCGGTGCGCTGGCCACGGTCGTTGGCCTTCCGCAGTCCGACATCGATCGGTTTCGAAAGTGGTACACGGCCCTATTGCGGTTCGGGGTGAACCTGATCGGCGATCCCGAGGTGACCGCTGCGGGTTTCGCCGCGCGCGACGAATTGGACGCATATTTGCGTCCGCTCGTCGCCGAGCGCCGCCGGTCCGCCGGCCCCGGACTCTTGTCCATGCTGGCTCATGTCGAGCTTGAAGGCCAGCAATTGACCGACGACGAGATCGTGCGCTTCGGTATGCTGATGATCTTTGCCGGTGGCGAGACAGTGGAAAAAACGCTGGCCACGTTCGTGCGCAATCTTGTTGCGCATCCGGAGCAACTGTCGGCCTTGCAGGCCGAACGCGCGCTTATGGATCGGGCGTTGGCGGAATCGCTGCGCTATACCGCGCCGACCCATATGATCCCACGCAAGACGCGCGCTGATCTTGCGGTCAGCGGCGGGACGATCCCTGCCGAGGCCGAAGTGATCTGCTTCCTCGGATCAGCCAACCGCGACGATCGCCGTTTCGCAGGGCCCGACAAATACGACATGCAGCGCGCCGACCTCGATACGGAACGCGCCTTCACCAGCGCCGCCAACCACGCCGCCTTCGGCGGCGGGCGCCATTTCTGCCTGGGCGCGGTGATGGCGAAAACCGAGGTCGAAATCGCCGTCAATCGTTTGCTGGATTCAGCTGCGGGGCTCCGCTTCGCCGGTGAGCCGCCGACGGACGAGGGGCTGTTCCTGAGGGGACCGCGCAAACTGCCCTTGGAGTTCACGCCAGCCCAGCACTGAAGGGAGGGACGCCATGCTCCTTCGCTGCAAAACCAAGGTCAACGCCTCGGCGGAAACCGTCTTCGCCTGCGTCGATCTGCCTGAACACATCGTCAAATGGGTCGGCGGGGCTGTCGACCATGTCTATCTCACCGAACGAGACCCGGCTAACCCGGTCGGCCAGCGGTTTCTCCAGAAGCTCAAGATGGGCAATTCAGTCCGTGATTTCGAGGGGAAGATCATCGCCTGGGAGAAGCCGACGCATTTCGGGCTGTTCATTCCGACTCCGGCCTATTCCAGCGAAGCGCACTTCCGCATTACGCCCGAAGGGCCTTCCAGCTCGACCGTCGACTATTCCATTGATGTGACGCTGCACACGCTCGCCGCGCGCGTGATCGGCGCCGTTTTGCGAATCCCCCTCAGCTTTTTCGTCCCAAACCAGATCGGCAAGCTCAAGAGCTATGCCGAAAGCTTGCAGGCAAAAAGAGGGGAAGGACGCTGAGCATGATCAGAGACATAGCCCTTTCCCCGGCGCTCGAACTGCGGAAGCTCAGGCTTGGCGACGCTTGGGCCTATTCGGTCGCCGGCTCGCTGACCTTCCCGGATGGCCAGTCGCTGCCGTTGACGGGCGAGATCGAGGTATCGATCGTTCTGGAGAGGCTCTCGGGTCAAAGCGATCAAAAGACGATTCGGTTCTCGCAGATGCTTGAAGTCCTTCAGCCCGATGGCTCCAAAAGGGCTCTGCCCGCCCCCACCTGGATGTTCTCCTTCATCCAGGATGCGGACACGGCCGATGTCTCCATCGCTGCCGACAATATGGGGCCCGGCGGCGCTGCCCGTATCGCGAGGGCGCCGCAGGTTTTTTATCCCGGGCGATGGACACGCGAGACCGCCTACGCCAACCAGCTCGACTTCGATAACGGCGACTTTGTCAGGAACAGTCTCAAGGTCGTCGGCCAGGAATGGGTCGAAACGGCGCGCGGAAAGTATCTCGCGTGGAAATCGGTGATCGTGAGCGAGAGCACGACCATGGGCCGGATCGAGGGCGCCGACTGGTGGGCGCCCGAGCTCGGAGCGCCGGCGCGCTTCTCGACAGACGCCGGAACGCCGGATGGCTCCCGCATGCGCTTCGTGGCGACTCTCCGCGAGAGCAACGTCCTGCCGGTTTAGTCAGACCCCCCGCCCATGCGGCTGCGCAGCCCCGGCCGTCGCTTACGCTCGAGCGCAGCGTTCGGCGCGCTGGGCGTCGTCCTGCTGGCGCTCGCGGGGATCTCCGCGCTCGAGGTACGCTCGCCTCGCAACCGCACATACAGACCGCCTGACGATGACATCTGGATTCCCTCCGACGCCGCCTCGATCGCGCGAGGCAAGCACCTGGTCGAGGCGGTGGCCGTCTGCACCATCTGTCATGGCGAGAATCTCGGCGGCAAGCTCGCTTTCGAGGACGCCTTCCTGGGCCGCGGCTATACCGCCAACCTGACCTCCGGCCGCGGCGGCGTCGGCCGGACCTACTCCAACGCCGACTGGGTCCGCAGCATCCGCTACGGCGTGCGTCCCGACGGGCGCGGAATCATCTTCATGCCGTCCGACTACTTCAATCGGATCTCGGACGCCGACCTCGGCGCCATCATCGCTTACCTTCGCAGCCTGCCGCCGGTCGACAATGGACGCACGGCGGTCGAGATCAATTTGCCGGCGCGCCTCCTGATCGATCTGGGCGTTTTCGGCGACGTGGTGCGCGCCGCGCGCATCGATTTTCATGCGTCGCGTCCGGCGCCGCCCTCCGACCCCGGCGCCTATCTCGTCGCTCTCGGCGGCTGCACATTCTGCCACGGGCCGCATTTGACCGGCGGCCAGGGACCGGAGCCTGGCGCGCCCGGCGGGCCTGATCTGACTTCGAGCGGACCGGTGTCAAAGTGGTCGTTCGCCGACTTCGTCGCCACGATGCGGTTCGGGCAGACCCCCGGAGGGCATGCGATCGAGCCCAAGTACATGCCCTGGCTCGGCTACCGGAACATGACCGACGACGAGTTGCGGTCGATCTGGCGATACCTACGCTCCTTGCCGGGCGCGGCCGCCGCAGAGCCGACAAGCGCCGTAGGCCTCACGCGATGATCGCCCCCCTGAAGTCGCGTTCGCGCATGCCGCTGCTGCATGCCGCCACAGGCCGGGCCGAGCGAACGCGCTACGCGGCTTTGTCCAGCCGCGTTGACCAAAAACGAAAGCGGCGCCTCGAGGCGCCGCTGACAATCGTGTCGTAACGAGACGAGGCCTGCGGCTTAACCTGCGAGAGCCGCTTTCCGGCCGCTGCGAAGGCTGGCGAAAGCAAGCCCCGCAAACCCGACGAGCAGCAGCGCCCAGATCGAGGGCTCGGGGACCGACGTAAGCGAGGCCGAGAAGAGGTTGGAGTTGGGGTTGACAAAGAACCCGGGCGGAAAGCCGGTGAGACCCAAGTTGGCCGGGTTGTTCAGGTCGTAGGTGCCCAAGGTCAGCGCATAGAGCCCGCCGTCGAGCGGGATGGGAACGACCGTGTTCGGCATGCCGTCCAAACAGACGCCGCCTGGACCGGGTCCGGGCGGGCCGCAGGGGCCGGATCCGAAGCCGACCCCGAAGTAGTTCGAAGAGGGATAGACGGCGTTGACGAGATTGGTGACCAGGAAGTTCGGGTTCGAATTGGTAAAGTCGGTTATGATGCCGGCGCCGTCGGCCGGCGGGTTCGCGAGAAAGCCCCCGGCGACATGAATGGACCCGTTCGGTTCGACGCTGAACATCGAGGTCTTGTCGAACAGCGCGACCGTGAACCCGGATATCGAATTCTGACCGTAGGTCTCGACGCTAAACGTCTGTCCGCCGACGGACAACGTCACCGATCTCGGCGCATAGGCGTTGAACCCTGAGAAGACGTCGAAGACGACGTCGGAGGAATTGAAAATCCCGGTCAGCGTAAAGGGTTCATTGGCGGTAAGGGTGGGCGCCCCGGTCCCGGAGATCGTGTCGGTGATGACGGGCTTTCCCGTGCCGGTTGCCGGATTGGTGGTCGTCCCGTTGAACACCCCATGGAGAGTAAACTCCCACTCTCCGGCTCGCGCCCCCGTCGCCAACGCCGCAGTCAACCCGACCGAGATCGCTGCAACCGCCAAACCTCGCGACAACGCCCTTTTCCCAGCCATAGCCCGCCTCCCTAGGAGCCGAAAGAGATCAATTTCGAACTGGCGCCCGCCCGCCGGCCCCATCAGACGTAGCGTCAAGGACTATAGGCAGCAAAAGATTCTTTGTGCAACCCGGAATCTATCGAAGGGTTGTGGCGGCGGAATAGCTCTTCGCAGATCAGGCAAGGGACCTCTGCGATCATAGGCTTCGTTCCGGTCTCTCGTCATCCGGTCAACCATGCCACCGGCGGCGCCCAGCGGAGCGCCGGTCCGGCGGGGCGGCGTCGCGATCCCCGCTCCAGGGCTCCCACGTGGACGCGAGCAATTGAACGCCGGCTGTTTGCGCATTGCGGCCGGTCGGTTGCCATGAGTCGGCAGTGAGGCCGCTCCATTCCGGTGCTTGAGTTTTCGCTATCCGTCACGTCGGCGGTCAGCGTCCGTTGGAGGCCCCGAGACCGCAGCGGCTATGGCTTGGCGTCGGGAGTCGGATCCGAATCCCGCTGCTTGGCGCGAGAGCCAAGCGCCCGAAGATCCTACCGATACCGCTTCTGGTTCCAGCGATGCCCGAGCAGGGCGAGAATGATGATGAGGCCGTTGAAAAACTGGACGTAGAAGCCGCTCAAGCCCGCCGCGACAATGCCGCTTTGGATGAACGAGACGGTGAGCGCGCCGATTGCGCCGCCGGCTACAGTGCCGACGCCGCCCCAGGTCGGCGTGCCGCCGACGAAGACGGAAGCGATCGCCGGCAGGAGGTAGCCGTCGCCGGTCGTCGGCCACCAGGTGAAGTTCACCATGGTCGAGAGCACGCCCGCGAGCGCGGCGCCGAGGCCCATGAAGACGAAGGTCGAGATGCGCACCCGGGCGACGTTGATCCCCATCTGACTGGCGCTGTCGGGATTGTCGCCGACCGCGCGCACCCTGACGCCAAATCTGTGGCGGTTGAACAAGAGGCCAGCAAACACGACGAACGCCAGCGCCCAAAAGACCTGCACGGGAAAGCCGTAGATCTCGCTCGAGAACAATGCGCCAGCGGTCGTATCCTGCAATTCGAGCAGCGCGATCGATTTGCCCTGCGTCACGATCAGGATGAAGCCGCGCAGCATATAGTTCATGCCGAGCGTCGCAATCAGCGACGACAGGCCCGCGGTCACAACGAGGGCGCCGACGCCGGCGCCCAGCATCATGCCGGTCGCGAGCGCTGCGACAATCCCCAGAAACGGGCTCAGGCCCGCGTGCACGACGAGCGCGAAGATCCAAGCCGAAAATCCCATCGTCGCCGGGAAGGAAAGATCGATCTCGCCGACGGTGACCACGAACACCAATGGCACCACGAGGCAGAGCGCGACCGGGAGGCCCACAAGAACCGAATCGTAGATCGGCCAGTGCAGGAACACCGACGGGCTTGCGGCCATGAAGATCGCGATCATGACGACAAACACGACCAAGGTGCCGACCGCCGCGCGGTTGACGTCGAAGAACCGACGCACGGCGCTAGCGGGCGGACGCTCGACAGGCTTCGCGCGCGCCTCCGTCGTTTCGAACGAGGCGCTCAAGCGGCCGCCTCCGGTTGGCGGCCCGGCGAGGGGGGTATCTCGATCCCCTGCGGATGCGCCAGCCGCTCCATATAGGCGATCAGGCGCTCGGCCGAGCCGACCTCCTCCTTTGTCGCCCGCAACGCGACTCTGCCGCGGTCCATCACGACGAAGCGCTCCGCAATGTCGAAGACGTGGTGGATATTGTGGCCGATGAACAGCACCGAGCGCCCGCCTCCGCGCACCGCGCGCACGAAACGGAAGACCTTCTCGGTTTCGGTCAGCGACAGCGCGGTGGTCGGCTCGTCCATCACGATCAGGTCGGCATTATTGTAGATCGCGCGGGCGAGCGCGACTCCTTGGCGCTCGCCGCCGGATAGCTGTCCGACGATCGAGTCGGGTGTAAACACTTTCGAGGTGAAGCCGATGTCGCGCATCAGCCGCTCGGCTTCGGCGCGCTCGCGTTTACGATCGAGAAAGCCGAGCGTTCTGGTCAGTTCGCGCCCGAGGAAGATGTTGCGCGTGATGGTCTGCTGCACACAGAGCGCGCGGTCCTGGAACACGGTCTCGATCCCGGCGTTGCGCGAGCGCTCGGCGTTCCAGTGAGTCTCGCGTTTGCCGCGCACCAGGATTTCGCCGCTCGTCGGATGAATCGCGCCGGCGAGCATCTTGATCAGCGTCGATTTGCCGGCGCCGTTGTCGCCGAGCAGCCCCACGACCTCGCCGCGGTCGACGTGGAAGTCGACGCCGCCGACCGCGAACACCCGGCCGTAGCTCTTGGCGATGTTCTTGAGTTCGATCAGCCGTTCGCCCATCGCGTGCGTTCCCCGAGCTCGACGAATGCCGGCGCGCTTCCGCGAAAGCGCGCCGGCGGGACCGCTGGCTTACCGCAGACCCTCGGTCGCGAGGTCCGCGACCGTCTTGTAATTTTCAGGGGTGACGAAGCCCGCCCCCGTATCGACGTTGATCGGCGCGAGGCCGTAGACGATCTGCTCGCAGAGGCTCAGGATCGGCAGATAGCCCTGCTGGAACGGCTGCTGGTCGGCGGTCAGCTGCACCCATCCGTCCTTGAACGCCTCGACGATCTGCGGGCTGGTGTCAAACCCGATATTGATGACCTCGCCCGGCTTCTTGCCGGCGGCCTTCATGTAGGTTGCGGCGTTTCCGAGTTGCTGGCCGCCGGGATAGACGATCGCCTTGGCGGTCGGATTGGCCTGGAGGGTCGCGGTGATGACGGGAATGGCGAGGTTGGGATCGGCCGCCCATTCCGGCACGCTGGCGAGGCGGACCACCTTGACCCCGCCTTCCTCGAGCGCCTTGGCGGTGCCCTCTTCGCGCGCGTTGCGGATAACGTCGGCGGAGGCCAGGATCACAATCGCCAGATCCCCGGACTTGAGTCCGAACCGGCGCAAGATTTCAACGCCCAGCGCATGGCCCTGCGGCGCCTGCTGCGCGCCGATATAGCCGCCGCCGACCTTGTCGACCGCGGCCGGCACCGGCACGTTCTGGTACATCATCTTGATGCCTTGCTTGGCGGCTTGTTGCGCCAGCGGGAGGATGGCCGCCTCGCCCGGATGGCCCATCATAGCGATGCCGTCGGGATGGGCGGCGACCGCCTCGCGCAACTGCTGGGTCATCTTTTCGTTGGCCCAGCCGGAAAAGACGTAGTCGACTTGAGCGCCGGTGTCGGCAGCGGCCTGTCGCGCGCCGTTGAAGACGATGGTGCCGAAGGCGTCGCCCTCGGCGCCGCCGACAAAGAAGCGCAGGTGCACCTTGCTGCACCATTTGTCGCGCAACGCCGCGGCGTCGGCTATGCCGGCCGCGCCAAGCAGGGTCGCAACGGCTAGAACCAGCGCAGTCGAGCCGCGCCAACCCGAATTCAGGCACCGCTTCATCTCACTCCTCCCATTTCCATTTCGGCCTCACGCCGCTGTTTGCCGGCCGCTTTCTTTCGACCGGCGGTGAAGTTGTCATTCATGCCGGATTTGCGACGAAGCGCGCGCCGCCCCGGCACTGCTTAAGGTAGTCCAGAGCGCGGACCTGGCCCGTCATCTCCAGTTCCTCCCGATAGACCGGGTCGTGCCAGCCCTCGATGTCGATTGATCCCACATAACCGGCAAGCCTGAGTTCGCTGATGACGCGCGTCCAGTCGGTGTCGCCAAAGCCCGGCGTGCGCATCTGGACGAACGGATATTTTCCGAACACGCCATGCTCGCGAACGACGTCCCAGCGCACGGTGGCGTCCTTCCCGTGAACATGAAAAAATTTTGGGGCCCATTTGCGGATCTGCGGCACGGGGTCGATCAAATAGACGAGTTGGTGGCAAGGCTCCCACTCCAGCCCGAGATTGTCGTTCGGGACCGCGTCGAACATGAGCTCCCAAGCGTCGGGATTATGGGCGATGTTCCAGTCGCCGCTCGCCCAGTTGCCGTCCATCGCGCAATTTTCGAACGCGAGCCGCACGCCCTTGTCGGCAGCACGGCGCGCCAGTTCGCACCAGACCTTCTTGAACTGCGGCAGGCTGGCCTCGATCGGCTGGCCTCGCACGCGACCCGTGAAGCCCGCGATCGTCCGCGCGCCGAAATGGTGCGCATTGTCGATCAGCGCTTCCCATCCGGCGAGTGTTTGCCGATCGAGATCGCCATCCTCGAGCGGATTGCCGAACATGCCCAGCGTATCGATCGTCGCGTCGGCGTCGCCGATCGCCTCGCGAAGCTCCTTCGCCAGCCTTGGCAGGTCCTTGTTCATCGTCTGCCAGAAGAACGGCTCGATGCTCTCGAAGCCAAGTCCGACGATCTGACGCACATACGCAGGCGGATCCGGCGCATTGGCGCGGATCATTGTTCCGATGCGGATGTCGAGCACCGCTCTCATTGACGTCCCATCTAAATCACGATGTCCACCCGCCGGCCCGCATCGGCGCTCTCGATGGCGCCGAGCACCATGGCGAGCGAGCGAATGTTGTCGCGCCCGACGGTTTCCGGTTCGCTCCCCAACCGGACGGCCGAAACGAAATCCGAAAGAACGCCGAAATGCCCGTCGACCCGGTCCTCCGGCGCGAGCGGCGGGGGCTCGACCGGGGTCACCGGGTCGAAGAGTCCCCTGCGTTCGCCCGATCCCAAGATCTCGATCCGGATCTGATCGGAACCGTCCCAAGTCAGCGCGCCTTTCGCGCCGACGAAGCGCCACGCGCATTCCCACGACGTGGGCGCCCCTTGCGCGCACCACGAGCCGCGATAGACGAAGACGGCGCCGTTCTCGAGTTCGAAGATCGCCGCCGCCGAAGAGCCCTGTCGATACCACGACTGCGGCGGGTTCCACTCGCGGCAATAGACGCCCGACGCGGCCAGTCCTGTCATGCAGCGCAGGGCGTCGAAGCCGTGGATCGCCATGTCGAGCAACAGCACATGATCCATCTCCTCGCGAAAGCCGCCGAAGTGCGGCGCGAGGAAGAAATCCGCATGAACGCTGGTGATCGCGCCGATCGCGCCCGAGCGAACCGCCCGCGCGATGCGGCGCACGCCCTCCACGTAGCGACGGTTTTGCACGACGGCGTGGATGCGCCCTGCGGCTTTCGCGCGGGCGACAAGGTCGCGCGCGTCCGCGAGCGTCTCGGCCATCGGCTTTTCGCTGAGAACATGGCAGCCTGCCGCAAGCCCCGCAGAAACAACCTGATGCCGGGCCGAAGGCACAACAACATCGAAGAGGAGGTCCGGGCGGCTCTCGGCGATGAGCGCGTGAATGTCGCCGGCGACGACAGGATCTTTCAGCGAGAATTCTGCGGCGCGCCGTTTGGCGCGTTCGGCGTCGAGGTCGGCCAGGCCGACAATGCGCAAATCGGGGATCCTCGCGGCGGCCTGCAGCCAGGCCCGGCTCATTGCGCCACACCCGATGAGCGCGGCCTTCAGCTCCATCGACGTTTCTTTCCCGGACCCATGATCGTCATTGCGGCCGCCGCCGTAAACGTTTACGACGGTAGAGGCGGTCGTCTGCCTTGTCAAGCGCGGGCGTGCGCTTCTATGACGGCGCCGGTCGGGCGAAGCCGTCCCGAATCGAAATGTCCCGTCGGCTCTGGATGGCGCAACGCCTTGATCGGAATTCGCGACCTCGCCCGGCATCTCGACATTTCAATCGGCACGGTGTCGCGCGCGCTGAACGACCGCGCCGACGTCAACCCGCTGACGCGCCAGCGCGTGCGGGAAGCGGCGGCCAAGCTCGGTTATTCCCCCAATCAGTCAGGACGGAGCCTGCGGCGCGGCCGGACCGATCTCATCGCGATGATCGTCCCCAGCGGCTCGGACAACACCCTCATCAATACCGTGTTCCTCTCCGTCCTCGACGGGTTGAAGCGCCGGCTCGGCGAGCACGGTCTCGACCTTGCGATCTTTCTGGAGAGCGGCGGCAACGACCGCCTTGGCCCCCTGCGCCGGGTGACCGAGCGCGGCCTCGCCGACGCGCTGATCATCGCGGACACGGAGGGCGTCGATCCGAGGGTCGACTATCTCGGGAAGCTCGCGAAACCGTTCGTCGCGTTCGGGCGCACGCGAAGGTCCGCGCGCCACGCGTGGGTCGATCCCGATTTCGAGGCGGCGGTCGAGGGCGCGGTCGAGCGCCTCGTCGCGCTCGGGCACCGGCGGATCGGGCTGGCGCTGCCGGACCTTAGCCGGAACTATCTCGATCTCGTCGCGACCGGCTACCGGCGTGCGATGCGGACGCGCGGCCTTCCGGTCGACGACTGTTGGGACGTTCGCCGCCCGTCGGGCGAGCGCGGCGGTCTCGACGCCGCGGACGCGCTGCTAGGGGCGGATCCGAGGCCGACAGCGGTTCTCGTCAGCGAATCCATGCACGCGGTCGCGCTCTATCGACGACTCAACGAAGTGGGTCTGCGGCCAGGCCAAGACATTTCCATCCTCGGCCTCCTGCCGGAGGCTCGCGCGGAATATCTCATTCCGACGCTGACGACCTACCAAACGAATTGGACCGAGATCGGGGAGCGGCTCGCGCACGCGGTCACGACCGAGATTGCTGCGGCGGGGACCGATCGAGAGCCGGAAGAAGCGACCGCCACAAAACTTGCGCGCGCACGGGTGCAATACAAGATGCCCGTGGAATTCAGTCCTGGAGAGAGCGTCAATCGCTCGATTGCGTAAGCTGCGATGCACACATGAACCCGTTGCAGCCTGGAGCGCGGAGCGACCTGGACCACCGACGCGCCTTACAGCGAAACTGAGCACGCCATCGAGGCGGCGCGCTAAGGGCATTCTTGCCGTCGAGATGGAGGCCGCCGCGCTCTGCGCGTTTGCCCGGGCTCGCGGGAAGGCCGTTCTGTGCTTCGCCCACGTCACGCTTGGCTTGGCGCGCAACCGCCATGAAACGGACAATCCGCAAGGGGGTCCCGTCTTCGGTGGCGCTTCATCTCTGGCGTCACGGCCCACAAGTCGCCGGCTCCTCTAGACAATTGCCGAGCGGCTTCGAACGGCAGATAGTCGATCCAACGTGCCAGTTCGATAGGGGCGCGCTCAAATGACGAATCCGATTACCGACGCCTTCAGCTTCCTCACGGCGAACACCGGCGACTTCAATGCGCTTGGGCTGTGGAAGTACCTCATCTTGCTCTTGTTTTACGCGCTCGTCGCCGGCAGCCTCTGGCTCGCCGTCGACAACTGGCGGAACGATCCCGCGCAGCGCAACGGAACCGCGCTCTGGCTCTGGTTCTCGCGCCTTCTGATCGGCTGCATGTGGTTTCAGGGGACGCTGTGGAAGCTGCCCTTCGGGCATCAAAACGGCCTCTGGTACTGGACTCAGCAAATGGCCGGGCGCGCTGCCTTCGAGGCGCACCGCGCCTTCGTGACCGACGTGATCCTGCCGAATTTCGACATCGTCAATCCGCTCGTCTATTTCGCCGAGCTCGGCTTTGCGATCGCGCTGATGCTCGGTCTCTTCATGCGCATCGCCGGTCTCGCCGCGGCGCTGTTCACGGTCAATCTCTGGTTCGGCATCTATAATCAGCGCCCTGGCGATCCGGAAGAATGGCCGTGGAGCTACATGTTCCTGATCCTGCTCTGCGGAACCTTCGCGGTGCTCGCCGCGGGCCGTTCGCTCGGGGCCGACGCGTGGCTCAGGCGCAACGTCGCCTCGGTGCGCGATCGGCGCGGACTCGGCGCCCTTATCCGCTTCCTTACCTGACGCGCTCGGCGCGCAGCGTCGCGGCAAGTCGTAGAAAGACGCGGACGATCGCAAGGGCGGCCGGCAGCGCGGCTCTGAGATTGCCGGAGACCTTGGATTCGCCGCCGATTCTTCGTCGGCAGTCGACGGGGACCTCGCGGACTCTGAGCTTGCGCGCCGCGACTCGCATCTGCATCTCGAGATTCCAGCCGTAGGTCGCATCGGTCATGCCGAGCGCTTGCAGCTTGTCGCGCCGTATCGCGCGGAAGGGCGACATGTCGGTGAAGCGGACGCCGTAGGCCGCGCGAATGAGAAGCCCCGCGAGGAGGCCGGCCACGCGCTGTTGGATCCTCAGCGCATCTGGGTCGCCGCCTCTTCCGAGCCGCGAGCCCATGCAGAAGTCGACCTCGCCCCTCAGGACCGGGCCGATGACGTCGGGGGCGAAGGCCGGATCGTCCGAGCCGTCGCCGTCCATGAAGCCGATGATCGCAGCTTCGGGCGCCGCAGCGGCGGCGCCCGCCGCGCACGCGCGGCCATAGCCGCGGCGCTTCTCTACGACGACCTTTGCCCCGGCTGCCCTCGCTCTTTCGACCGTGTGGTCGCGCGAGCCGCCGTCAACGACGATCGCCTCGTCGACGCCCTTCGTTGCGAGGGCGTCCACGAGTCCCCCAATCGCAGCCTCTTCGTCGAGGCAGGGAATGACGACCGCGACGACGGCCTCGGCGTCGTCGATCCGCATGGCTCACAGGCTCCAGCGTAAGCCGCAGCTTCCGCAGACGCGCGACGGCCGGTCCGACTGGAGGGCCGTGCGAAACGCTTGATAGCGGGCGCCGTTCCAGATCGCGTCGAGCGGCTCCGAGGTCACGTCGCCGAGCGTGTAGTTCCCGTAGCCGTGCTGTGCGAAGGGGGCGATGCAGCACGGCAGCGCCCGTCCGTTCGCGGTGAAATACATCAACGTCCATGGCCGACCGCAGAGCGACCAGGGGTTCTCGCGCGTCGTAGACGTCAGACTCATGCCGGGCTCCGAGGCGGCGCCCGAGGCCGAGAACGTGATGCCAAGGCGACGGGCCTCGGCCTCAGCTTCGGCAAGGATCTCCGCCTCGTCCTTCTCAAGGCATTCGAACAGCGTCTGGTTGGGCCGTGCAAGGCCGACCGGATCGGCGTCGAAATAGACAAGGCGCTGGAGATAGACCTCGCCGACGCCAATGTCGGCGGCGAGGCGCACGAAGGCGGGCAGCTCGGCAATCGTTTCCTTGACGCCCGTAAGCCATAGTGAAACGAAGGGCGAAGCGGCCCCCTCGCGCACCTGCAAAGCGCGAAACCGGCGGATGTTCTTCAGGATCCGGTTGAACACGTCAACGCCGCGCACGATGCGGAATTTTTCGCGTGTCGCCGCGTCCAGCGAGACGCGCAATTCGTCGAGCCGCGCGTCGATCAGCGCCCGCCCGTTACGCTCGGAGAGCGCCGTGCCGTTGGTGTTGAACAGCACATAGACGCCGCGCTCCTTGAGATGGCGGACCATCGCGGGCAAACTCTTGACCAGCATCGGCTCGCCGACGCCGTGCAGGACCGCGCGCGCGAGATCGGGAACCTGGCCGACGATGCGGGTGAAGAGGTCCCATGTCATGTCGGCCGGTGGCTCGAGCGCCTCATAGGTGCGCGGGCAGGTCGTGCAGAGAAGATTGCAGCGGTTCGTCACCTCGAAATAGAGGCAAACCGGCGGGCGTTCGGCGATCGGCGGGCGCTTCGGATCGGCGGCCTCGTGGTAGCGCCGTGGGTCGATCGCGGCGGCCTGCCCCGACCGGGCGGCTCCGAGCTCGAGCTTCATTCCGCGCTTTTCCTCGTTACTTGCCTCAGGTCGCGGATCGCGGCCGCCACCGCGAGCCCCATGAGGAGAGCCCATCGGCCGAAAAAGGGCGGCGCGTCGCTCTGGAACCCATACAGGAGAAACCCGCCGGTCGCGAGAACGTAGGGGCTCCATAAGCCCAGGAGCGGCGTCATCGGCAGGGCGGCCAGAAAGTACCAGGGGAGCGTCGGCGTCGTCGCGATCAGAAAGGCGACGAGCAAAAGCGCGGTTCCCGTGAGTCCGCTGACGAGGTCGGCCGCCCCGCGCCGGCGGGTCCAAAGCGCGAGCGCAAGAAGGGCCAGCCCCGCTAGCGCAGCAAAGGCCGGCGCCATCCCGGGCGTGAGGAGGCCGCCCTTGCCGAGCAGCACCAGCCAGAAGACGCCCTCGCCGCTCGTCAGGCCCTGCTCCTCGAGATAGTGCGGCAGAAAGCCGATGATTCCCGTCCCCGCGGCGGCGAACGGCAGATAGAGAGCCGCGGCCATCGCCAGCACGAAGAGCGGCAGTCCCATCTGGTACGGGCGCCAGAGCGCGGGAAGTCCGAGCGCGCCGGTCGGCTTCGCTAGCGCCCCGAGCGTCATCGGGATCGCGGCGACGAAGGGCCTATTCGCTCCGCCAATCGCGAAGGCGCCGTAGAGGAAAGCGAGCATCGCCGCGTCGACGTGGCCGTTGCCGGCGATCTCCCAGATCGGCGCGGGATGCAGGAGGTAGGCGACCAGTCCTCCGTAGCTCTTGCTGAGGCGCCTGACCAGCCGGAAAACGGCGAAGACGGCGGCCGCCTCGAACAGAACCATCGCGAGCTTCATCGCGGAAACGCGCGTCGAAATCCGCGTCACCAGCGCGAAGATCGCCTCCGCGACGGGTGGATAGATCGTCACCGCATAGTCGCGCTTGTCGATCAGTCCATACTGCTCCGGGTCGCGCAGCGCGATCAGCGCGGGATCGGCCGGAACGTGGAGGTAGGGGTTGAAGCCCGCGCCGATCACCCGGCCGTCCCAGATGTAGCGGTAGACGTCGCCCGACAGCGTCGGCGCCTGCGTGACGAAGGCGAGGCGAAGGAGCGCGGCGCCGAGAACGAGGATCGCCAATACAGAGGAGCCATGGCGAGCCGCGAACCGCCCACCGAACGCGGCGAGGGCGGCTTGCGCCGCCGCGCAAGCGTAGAAGACAAGATCGCTTTTCGCGCGACCGAGCGCCATTCCGCCCGACAGCGCGAAAGCGAGCGCCACAAGAGCCGCGGCCGCTGCGCCGCTCCTGTCACGCGTCAAGACCGAGCACCTTGCGGGTCGCCGGCGCCCGGGCCCCGTCATGCACGAGGCCCGCGGGCCTCTCGCCGCCAAGCTCGGCGAGGAGCCAGTCGAGGCTCTCGGAATCGTCGATGTCGTACCACGGCGACAGGACTCTGACGGGGATCGCATGACGCTCGGCCTGCTCGAGCGACCGCCGCATGACGGTGGGCGTGCTCCAGGGAATGTCGGCGAAGATCTCGGGCGTGCGCCGAGTGAGCCCCACGATCGAATAACCGCCGTCGAGCGCCGGCGCGAAGACGGCGTGCGCGCCTGGCTCCCGAAGCGCCTTCACGATGTCGATGAGGAGCGCTGCTGGCAAGGTCGGGCTGTCGCCGTTAACCAGGATCGCGCTTTCATGCCCCCGGTCGAGAAGTTCTCGCGTCGCGCCGTCGAGCACGCGCCCGAGATCGCGGTCTGTTTTCACTAGGTAGTCGAACGTCGGCGGCAGAAAGGCCCTGAGCTCGGCGGCCGCGCTCGCCGGGCTGCAGACTGCATAGCCTGTGCATCCGACCTCTGCAGCCGCCTCCTGGATCGTTCGCGAAAGATCGATGAGAAAGGCGCGCGCGAGGGCTGCGGCCCGCTCGGGGCCCAGCCGCGGAATGAGCCGCGTCTTGCTCTCACCGGCCTTGGGAGCCTTGCAGATGATGCCGATCGCGGCTGTCGCCATTGGTCGCCATTCTCTCTTGACGCATGTTCGGCTCGCGAAAGTCTGCCCGTTACGCCGCCGCGCGAAGCCCCTCCAAATTGTCGACCTTGGCTGCGAGAGGACCTCCTCCCGCCCGGGCCGGGAGCCAGCACGGACCTGAAAGATGAATGCCAAGGTCGTCAAGCCGCAACCCATGCGCGTCGTGTCGTTCGTCGCACCCAACCCTCTACGAGACTGGGTTCCCACAATGCGCACGCGGATATTTCAACCGCTAATAACCCTGGCCTCCCCGCGACTGCCGGCACGCGCGGCGCCAGACGCGAGCGCGTGTTCTTCGGCGAGGACGACTACACCCTCTATCGCGATCTCCTGGCGAACCGATGCCGCATGCATGGTGTGGCCGTCTATCGCCTATCGCGTCATGCCCAACCACGTTCATCTCATTCTTGTCCCCGTCCGCGAGGAGGCGCCCGGGCGCGCTCGGCGAGGGGCGCCGGGAGAGATCGGGAAGAGACGTTTGGAGGTTGTCACCCCCGCGAAAGCGGGGGTCCAGAGACGCCGCCACAGGCTCCTCGAAAATCAACTGTTCAGCGTCTCGTAAAGGTCACGCCAGTCCGGATTGAACCGCTCGATCAGCTCGAGCTTCCACCGTCGCTCCCCTTTCTTCAACTGCTTCTCTCGCGCGATCGCGTCCCTGACATCGCTGTAGTGCTCGTACCAGACCAGCGTCTTGACGCCGTATTTCGCGGTGAACTGCGAGCCGACCCCGTTGCGGTGCTGAAACGCGCGCGTTCCGAGATGGTTCGTTACGGCCACATAGAGCGTTCCGTTGTGCCGACTCGCCATAATGTAGACGCTGTAGCGCCGCTCTGTCATCCAACGCCCTTGCCCATGCAGTCGCTTTCACCCCGCGGAAAGCGGCGCGAAAGCGGGGTCCTTCATGTAAAGCGGGGTCCCTCATTGTCATGTGTCGCAGCCAAGGCGCTTCGCGGTCAAGCGTCCGCGGACGTTCCCTCGACCCCCGCTTTCGCGGGGGTGACACCCTAACTTTCGGGGGGTGACACGGTGGGACCGACATTGGCTTCATTTACCGTCACCGGCGCCAGCTTGGGAGTTAGCGCGCCGACGACGGTCGGCTTGTTGCCATTGCCCGCCGTCCACTGCGTCGGTCTCGCGCGGCTGAAATCCCCGCCCCTGGCCGAATTCAAAGTGAGACCCTATAACCTGCGGCCTGCGTTTGGCACGAGGCGCGGAACCCCCTATCATCGGCCGTCGATTCCAAAGCGATGGGGAGCCCATTCCGTGCCGGGCGAAAAGTCCGCGCGCCGGCGCGGCGTGCTGCTGGTTCTGACGGCGACCGTGATGTGGAGCCTGGCGGGCCTCTTCGCCCGCCTGGTCGGCCATCTCGATCTCTGGACGGTGATGGGCTGGCGGGCGCTCATGGGGGCTGCCTCCATCTCGATCGTCGGCCTCGTCGAATGGCGGATGGGCCGGATGGACGAATCCTTCGGCTTCGGGCCGCTTTCGCCGGTGCTCGCGCTGCTCGCGATGGTCGCCATCTCCGCCTACACCGCCTCGGTGATGACGACGACGATCGCCGACGTCCTGATCATCTATGCGACGCTGCCCTTCGTCGCCGCCGCGCTCGGCTGGCTCGTCAATCGCGAGCCGGTCTCGCCGCGCACCCTCGTCGCCTCGGGCGTTGCGCTCGCAGGCATCGCGGTCATGGTCGCAAGCGGCCTCGGCTCGGGGCGCCTGCTCGGCCAGGCGCTCTCCGCGCTGATGACGCTTTGCTTCGCCGGCATGATCGTGCTGCAGCGCCGGCAACCGGGGGCGTCGATCATCGCCGTCAACGCGATCGGCGCGCTGGGCTCAGGCCTCTTCGGCCTCCTGAACTCCGCGCATCCGCCCATCAGCCTCTTTGACATGGGCGTTCTCTTCGTCTTCGGCCTCACGACCATCGGGCTTGCCTTCGTCCTCTTCATGGAGGGGGCGAAGTTCATCCCCTCGGCGGAGGCGGGCCTCATCAGCCTGCTCGACGTTGTGCTGGGGCCGATCTGGGTGTTTCTCGCCTTCGGCGAGAATCCGGGCGCGGCGACTTTCCTCGGGGGCGCGATCGTGCTCGGCGCAGCGCTCTGGCGGATGGCGCCGGATCTGCGGCGCGAACGGGTGTTCTGACGGAGGAAGGCATGGACGGCGAACGTTTCGCTCTGGTCACCGGCGGCGGCGCGGGAATCGGCAAGGCGACTGCGCTCGCGCTCGCCGGCGCCGGCTGGCATGTGGCGATTGCGGCGCGCCGGCGCGACAAGCTGGACGAGGTTGCGGCCGAAATCATGAGCCTGGGGCGGCGCGCGATCGCCGCGCCTTGCGACGTCGGCGATCCGGAGGCGGTCAAAGCCCTGTTCGCGACGGTCGAACGCGACTTCGGCCGGCTCGATCTCCTGTTCAACAACGCCGGCGCCGGCGCGCCCGCGGTCCCGCTCGACGAACTGACTTTCGCTCAGTGGAAGGCGGTGGTCGCCGTCAATCTCGACGGCGCGTTTCTTTGCGCGCAAGCCGCCTTCGGCCTGATGAAGCGCCAGAGCCCGCGCGGCGGGCGCATCATCAACAACGGCTCGATCTCGGCCCATGTCCCGCGGCCTTTCTCGGCGCCCTATACGGCGACGAAGCACGCGATCACGGGCCTCACCAAATCGATCGCCCTCGACGGACGCGCCCACGACATCGCCTGCGGCCAGATCGACATCGGCAACGCGCTGACCGAAATAACCTTCAAGATGACGCAGGGCGTGCCGCAGGCGGACGGTCGCATCGCGGTCGAGCCGATGATGGACGCGGAGGAAGTCGCCGCCGCGGTCGTCCATATGGCGGGCCTGCCGCTCTCGACCAACGTCCTCACCCTGACGATCATGGCGACCAAGATGCCCTTCGTGGGGCGGGGATAGAGCGAGCGCTTTTTCCTTTCCACGCCATCCTACTGGATAAAGTGACCTGGGGGCATCGAAAGACGCGCGTCTTTCGACCGGCCATGGACCGGATGAAGGCGATCACACACGCAGCGACCGTGCGCGTGGCGTGACGGGGCTCACAGCGCTTTCGGGCGGGATCGTGCGAAACCTTATGCCGCTGCCGGAGTTGTGGCAGCGAGGGAGAGGATGATGCGAGGCCTGCTGGTTCTTCTTGTTGCGCTCACGATGGCTTGCGGAGCCGCCGCCAGCGTCACGATCGCGCTTGCGCCCGCTTTGGCGGACGACGCCGGCAGCAGGGGCTATTGATCTGCGGACGATGGCCCGCTTATCCCCCGCCCCACCAACCCGCTATCTCCGTGATAGACGCGAATGATCTCCCTCTTATTGTCCTGTTGTTTTGCTTTGGCGGCGCGTGAAGGATTTATCGGAAGCAATTGATAATAACAGTATTTTTTGCGTCAGGTTCGGCGGAAACCGGGCGCTTCTCCATTTTCCTCCCTGTTCTAGGGATCAAGTTGCCTTCGGGGGCATCGCGAGGCCGCATAGCCCCAACCGCTCCGCGCGCGGGCGGCTCCGCACCGATCCCAATCCGAGCGTAGTCCCGCCCTAACGAGCCTTCGGGCTGGCCTATTCCGGCGCCGCCGTCAGCGGCTCGAGCGGCTTGAGGATCGCGCCGCGCGCCACGTCCGTCGCGAAGACTTTGAGGCCGAAGGGCTCGTTCCCGTTCGGGTGCACAAGCACAATCGAGCCGGGTCCCGGCTTCTGCCCGATTGCGAGCCAGGCGTCGGCGCCGAGCGTGACCAGATGAAAGCGGCGCACGGCCTCCATCAGCGGATCGCTCGAGACGAGTCCCGGAAAGCGGAAGAACAGCGACGGCGTCTCGCCGTTGGCGACAATGAGCTTTTCGGTTCCGAGAATCTCGTCCTCGGGGTTGACGCCCCTGGTCAGAAGGTAATTCGACGCGTCGGGGAGCTTCCGCCGATAGGGGTGGGTATAGGTGTGGTCCACCCACATGATGTCGAGCGCGCCGGCGTCGCGCTGACCGACGAGCCAGCGGAAGTCTTTCGGGTGATGGGTAAGCCAGAGGCCGGAGACCGCGAGCGCGACCGGCGTGTGAGGGCCCGCTGCGGCGAGGCGGGCGAAGAAGGCGCGGTCGAGCGGCTTCGGGCTCGGGCAGAGGTCGCCGGTGACGAAGGCGCCCGGCTTCGCGCCGCGCGTCAGGCCCGCGTTTTCGAGAAACCCGCGATGCGTAATGCCCGGCGCCTCGGCTGAAGCCGCGATCGCGCGGCCCATCCGGGTCGAGCCAAGCTCGTCTTCGCTGGCGTCGCGGCAGATCCAACACGCCAGGCGTTCGAGCCGCGTCGTCAGCGCTTCCGGGTCGGCGAGGAGCGCGACGCTCTCGCCGTCGATCGTCATCTCGCGGATCGACATCGCCCGCCCGCCGTCGGCGGCCTCGCACGCTTTGAGCACCGGGCGGTACGCATGGACCGACGCCGGGGTCGCCGCAGGCGCCACCCGGAAGGCGCAGTCCGCGGCGGCGACGCCGGAGGTCAGGCTCACGAAGGCGGCGAGGGCGACGGCTGGGCGGAATATGGACAGCAAGGCGGGACTTCGGCGAGAACGGGTAATCAGCGCGTCTTAGCGAAGTTCCAGGACAGGAGCCAGAGATCCGATCGAACGCCTGACGCGAAGCCGTCAGGCCGCTTTTGGGCTGGGGCCGACAGCTTGCCGCCGAAGCATGACTGCGACATATTGCTGCTCTGCCGGCCTCTCTAAAGAGGCAAGAACGTCCGCGAGGCTGAGCGTGAACGCTCCGCAACCGAAATTCATGGTCGAGTCCGTCTGGCGCGGCCGCGTGTTCGGCTCCGACTGGCAGAGCGCTGCGGGGGGATCGCTCGACGTCCTGGAGCCGGCGACCGGGGCGACGCTGACGCGCGTCGGCAACGCGGTGGCCGAAGACGTGCGGCGAGCCGCCGCCGAGGCGCGCGCTGCGCAGCCCGCCTGGGCCGCGACGCCCTACGAGAAGCGCGCCTCCGTGCTGCGAAGCGCCGCGCGCGCGCTCGAGGATCACCAGGACGAGCTGATCCCCTGGATCGCGCGGGAGACCGGCGGCATTCCGGCCAAGGCCGGCTTTGAAATCCACATGGTGACGGAGATTCTCTATCGCTCCGCCGCGATGTGCACCGAGCCGCAAGGCCTGGTGCTGCCGTCCGATCCGGGCCGCATCAGCTTGGCGCGGCGGTTGCCTCGCGGCGTCGTCGGCGTCATCTCGCCGTTCAACTTTCCGCTGATCCTTTCGAGCCGGGCGGTCGCGCCTGCGCTTGCGACCGGCAACGCCGTCGTGCTGAAGCCCGATCCGCGCACCGCTCTCACCGGGGGCTTCATCATCGCCCGCATCTTCGAAGAGGCCGGCCTTCCGAAGGGCGTCCTGCATGTCCTGCCGGGCGGCGCCGAGGCAGGCGAGGCGATCTGCGCCGATCCCGATATCGCGATGGTCGCCTTCACTGGTTCGAGCAAGGTCGGCCGTCGGATCGGCGAGCTCGCCGGCAAGCATTTGAAGAAGGTGCAGCTCGAACTTGGCGGCAAAAACGCGGTGATCGTCTTCGAGGACGCCGATCTCGACGCCGCGGCGTCGGCGATCGCGTTCGGGGCCTGGTTTCACCAGGGCCAGATCTGCATGACCACCGGCCGGGTGCTGGCGAGGGACAAGATCGTTGCGCCGCTGACCAAGAAGCTTGTGGATAAGGCGCAGCACCTTCCCGTCGGCGATCCCATGAGTCAGGTGGCGCTCGGACCGGTCATCAACCGCGCGCAAGTCGAGCGGATTCACGCCATCGTCAAGGACACGGTCGCGGCCGGCGCGACGCTCGCGGCCGGCGGCACATTCGACGGGACCTTCTATCGCCCGACCGTGCTGACCGGCGTGAAGCCGGGGATGCGGGCGTTTGACGAGGAAGTGTTCGGGCCGGTGGCGGCGATAACGTCGTTCTCGACCGAGGACGAGGCGGTCGCACTCGCCAACCGGAGCGAATACGGGCTGTCGGCTGGCGTGTTCTCGGCGGACGTCGGGCGCGCCATCGCGGTCGGCAATCGCCTCAACACGGGGCTCTTGCACATCAACGACCAGACGGTCGCCGACGAGCCGCACGTTCCGTTCGGCGGCGTCGGCGCCTCGGGCAACGGCACGCGAATCGGCGGACCCGCCAACTGGGAGGAGTTCACGCAGTGGCAGTGGTTGACCATCAAGGATAAGCCGGGCGGCTATCCGTTCTAATCGACAACCGGAGTAACGCCGGCCGCTTGCTGCGGCCTTGCCAACGCCGGACGGCGACGCAAAGGTGCGGTTCATCACTGTCACGGCGTATGCTCCGGGCCTTCGGCCGGAGCAGTGAGAAAAAACAACACGCGATGGCGCCGGGGGCATCGCAAGGGAGGGACTGATGGATAGCTTGCTGGGCCGAATCTCCTTTATCGCGCTCGCGATGGCGGCGGCGTCCTCGGCTCTTGCCGCCGACGCGCCGAAGAGCATCCGCATCGGCTACGCGATTTCGCTGTCGGGGGTGAACGCCCAAGGCGCCGCCACCACGACCTTGCCGGGCTACGATCTTTGGGTAAAGGACGTGAACGACAAGGGCGGCATCATGGTCAAGGAATTCGGCAAGCGGATTCCGGTCGAAGTGGTCGCCAAATATGACGACACCAGCAACGCCGAAACGCTGCTGCGCCTCGAAGAAAAACTCATGACCCAGGACAAGGTCGATTTCGTGCTGCCGCCCTGGAGCACCGGCTTCAATCTGGCGGTGGCCCCGATCTTCGCCAAGTACGGCTATCCGCAGCTTGCTGTGACCGCCAACGCCAACGACGAGGAGCAGCTCGTCAAGCAATTCCCGACCCTGTTCTTCTTCCTCAACCAGCCGATGCATTTTGGCGCCGCCCTGATCTCGGTTCTCGACACCCTCAAGAGCGCCGGCAAGATCAACGACAAGGTCGTTCTGCTCAGCGTCGGCGACCAGTTCGGCGCGGAATTCGCGGCTGGGTTCGGCGCCGGCTTGAAAGGCTCGGGTTACGACATCGTGTTGCAGAAGAGCTACCCGCTGGGCGCCGCCGATCTCACCAACGAGATCAAGGAAGCCAAGTCTTCCGGCGCCGACACGTTCATCGCCGGCAGCTATCCGCCGGACACGTTCATGCTGGCGGGGACCGCGATCACCCAGGGGTACAATCCCAAAGTCTACTACACCGCCGTCGGCACCGCGTTCGCCGAGTTCGGCGGCGCTTTCAAGGGCAAGGCCGACGGCGTCTTCGGCATCGGCGGGTGGGACCCGAACCTGCCTGGCGCGCAGGATTACTATAAGCGCCAGGTCGCTCTGACCGGCCACGCGCCGGACGGGTGGGCGAGCCCGGTCACATACGCGAGCCTGCAGATTCTCGTACAGGCGATCGAGAAGGCCGGCACGCTCGACCGCAAGAAGGTGCTGGATGCGATCGCCAACGACGGACCGTGGGACACGATCTCCGGCCCGATCGATCTCAAGACCCACATCCGCGAGAAGCAGTGGGGCGTCGGTCAGTGGCAGAACGGGCAGTTTGTCGGCGTCTCGCCGAGCGACATGGCCGGCGCCCAGCCAGTGATGTTCCCGAAGCCGGCGTGGTGATCCCTGAGGGCGACGCGTCCGGCTTCAGCGCCGTGACGCGCCGCGCCGCCTGACATGCCGGTGATCGAGGTCATATTCGGCGGCGTCATCCTAGGCGGGCTCTACGCGCTCGTCGCCATGGGATTCAACCTGCAATACGGAGTGGCGCGCATCGTCAATCTCGCCTATGGCGAGTTCCTGATGACCGCCGCTTTTGCGGCGTTCTGGATGTTCACGCTCTTCGGCGTCAACCCGATTTTGGGCATGTTTCTGTCGGTCCCCGCGGCATTTGGCGCGAACTGGCTAATCTACCGCGTCTTGATGACTCCGCTGGCGCGTCGCGCCCGCACCCGCGATCAACTCGAGGGCGAGACCATTCTCGCAACGTTCGGATTATTGTTCGTGCTCCGTGGCGCCGCGACGATCGCGTTTACGGCCAACGACCGCTACTATGACTATCTCGGCGAGCCGCTGCGCCTCCTGGGCTTCACTTTCGCGGCGAACCGCGTGCTGGCTTTCGCGACGGCCGGCGTCATCGCGACCGCGGTCTGGGTTGTCCTCCAGTTCACCAGATTCGGCGTCGCGCTGAGGGCGCTGGCGATCGACCCGGTCGGGGCGCAGCTCGTTGGCGTCGACGTCCGCCGCCTCTCGGCGCTGGCGTTCGCCTGCGGCGGCGCGCTCGCCGCCGCGGCCGGAACTCTGGTGAGCACTTTCCTCTCTTTCAATCCCGCCATCGGCATCGAGTTCACGATGAAGGCGCTGGTGGTAGTGATCATGGGAGGCATCGGCAACATGCTCGGCAGCCTGGCCGCAGGTCTCATGCTGGGCGTCGCAGAGGCGCTCTGCTCCTACTACGTCGATTCCGGACTGACGCTCGCGGTCGCCTACGCGCTGTTCCTGATTGTGCTCGTCGTCAGGCCGCGCGGCCTGTTCGGAACGGCCTGAGATGGTCGGGGAGGACAAACCCTTTCCCACCCGCGCCGCACTCGCAATAGGGTCGCTCGTCACGCTCGTCGTCCTGCTGGCGGCCCTGCCGTGGCTGCTGTCGGACTACGGCTTGTCATTCATGGTCAGCGTGATGAGCTACCTCGTGCTGACCGTTGCCTGGGCTCTGTTTTCCGGTCCGACCCGGCTGGTCTCGCTCGCAACCTCGGCGTTCTTCGGTGTCGGCATGTATACGGTCGCGATGCTGATCAAACTGATGCCGCTCTATGCGACCTTTGCGGTCGCGCTCGGCGTTGGAGCCCTGCTCGCAGGCGTCGTTGGGGTCCTGACCCTGCGCATCGCCGGAATGTTCTTCGTCATCTTTGGCTTCGGCCTTTCCGAGATGATCCGTCAGCTGATGGTGTGGTGGGAGATCAACAAGACCCACACCATGGGGCGCTACGTCTTCGTGCCGTTCGACGCCACTCTGATCTACGAGCACCTGCTCGGCCTCGCGGTGATCGTTTTCTTCGTCGGCTGGCAGTTGCGGCGGGCTCGTCTCGGGCTGGCGCTCATGGTGATCGGCGAGGACGAGACAGTGGCGCGCCAGGTCGGCGTCAACGTGCCGTTTGCTAAAGTGGCGATCTTTGTCGTCTCCGCGATGTTCATGACCATGACCGGCGCCTTGATGGCGCCGCGCTACGGCTTCATCAATCCGAACTTCGCCTTCAATCCCCTTGTCTCGTTCCAAGTCGTCATCATGGCGTTCCTCGGCGGTTTGCAGCGGCTGTGGGGCCCGGCTCTCGGCGTCATTCCCCTGATCATCCTGTCGGAACTCCTGCAAACCGAATTTCCATTCTGGTTCAGCGTCCTGCTCGGCATCGTCTTCATGGTGATCGTCTATTTCCTGCCGCGCGGCGTGACCGGGCTCATCGAGGACGGCTGGAAGGCGCTCGGCCGTCCGCTCGAATTGCAGCGCGGCCTGACCGGGCCTCTCGTCGACGCCTGGGGGTGGATGTCGCGGCCGATCATCCTCCCGCGGGGCATTGCCGGCGCGATCGAAGACGTTTGGGTCAAAATCGCGCCGCAGACGAAGGGAAGGCGCTGAAAATGGCCGCGCTCTTAGAGGCCGAGGGCTTGAGCAAGGCGTTCGGCGGCCTCGTCGCCGTCAACGGCGTCTCGCTGTCGGTCTCCCCGGGCGAAGTTTTAGGATTGATTGGTCCCAACGGCTCGGGCAAGACCACGCTTCTGAACCTCATCGCCGGCACAACACGACCGGACGCCGGCGCCATCCGTATGGACGGCGAGGACGTGACGCGCCTGCCCAATCATCTGCGCGTGCGCAGGCGCATCAACCGAACCTTCCAGCTCGTGCGTATGCCAGCCAACCTGTCGGCGATCGAGACTGTCATGGCGGGCGTGCTTTACGGCGCCGGCGAAAGGGTCCCGTTCAAGGAGGCGGGCTACGTCGCAGCGGGCCTTCTCGGAGAGCTCAATCTGTTGCTCAAGGCGGATCGGCGGCTCGATCAGCTGACCTATATCGAGCAGAAGCGCGTCGAACTGGCGCGTGCGCTGGCGACCCGACCGAGCGTACTGCTGCTCGACGAATGGCTGTCCGGTCTCGGCGCGAGTGAGCTGGACGGCGGCATGTCCGTGGTCTGGAGCCTCGCCGCCCGGGGCATAGCCGTGGTTCTGGTCGAGCACGTCATGACGGCGGTGCGTGCGCTCTGCGGCCGCGTGATGGTGATGAACGCCGGCGCCAAGATCGCCGAGGGTCCGCCCGAAGAGGTGTTGCGGAACGCCGAAGTGATTCGCGCCTATTTGGGCGACGAGGATGCTTGAGATCGACGGCCTCAATCATTCCTACGGCCGCCACCGCGCGCTGAACGACGTCGCAATCCGCGTGCGGAGCGGCGAGGCGGTTGCGATCCTCGGCGCGAACGGCGCTGGCAAGACGACGCTCCTCAACGCCATTGTGGGCCTCATCCGGCCGTCCGCCGGTTCGATCCGGTTCCGCGGGGTGGAGCTCGTCGGCCTTCCTGCCCGCCGCATCGTCGGTGAGGGAATCGCGGCAGTGACGGAAAACCGCCATTTGTTCGGCTCCATGTCGGTGACCGAGAACCTCTCCCTCGGCGCCTATTCGCGGCGCGCCCGGGACGCGGCGCCGGACGGCATGGCGCGCGTGTTCGAGCTCTTTCCCCGTCTCGCGGAGCGCCGCGGCCAGGCAGTGCGCGTCCTGAGCGGGGGCGAGCAGCAGATGGTTGCGGTCGGGCGCGCGCTGATGACGAGACCCTTGCTCCTGCTGCTGGACGAGCCGTCGCTCGGTCTCGCCCCGCTGATCGCAGGCGAATTGTTCGCCGCGCTGACCCGGATCGTCGACGAAGGCGCCATGAGCATCCTGATGGTGGAGCAGAACGCGCGGCGCGCGCTCAAGATGGTGAATCGGGCCTACCTACTGTCGCTCGGGCGCATCGTCGGAGAGGGGGCCGCGAAGGCGCTCGCTGAAGATCGCGCGGTCGCCGAATCCTATCTTGGGCTGTGATTTTGGCGCGGCGGTCGTTCGATCCGCTGGACCAAGGCGCCCGCTACTCGGGCGCCTTGCCGAGCGGAATGCCGTTGACCTTGATCGACCGGTTCGGGCCAATCTCCACGAGCCAGCTGAGGCTGCCATCGTCTTCGGTCTTGGCCAATCCCTTGGCCATGGCGAGGACGGGGATTGCTTTTTCCTGGACGTCGGGCGCGAGGTTCCTGACCGCCGCCATCGCCTTTTCGAAGCCACGCATGTGGATCGTCACGTCGCCCGAGACTTTGTCGAGCGCATAGTCCACGTGCCCGTCGAAATCCGCGTCGATCGCCGGCGCGACAATATGCGAAGGCGCGATCTCAATCCGCAACGGGCCGGCGCTCAGAAATGCCGCTGACACTTTCGCGGAGTCCGCCTCCGAGATGGGCGGCCCATCGCCCTTCAAGCTCATGACGGCGATCGCCTCGTTGGCCGCCGCCGTTATGTCGATTCCTTTTAGCGTCGCAGCCACGTCGATCTTTGACGGGATCAGATCGGTCATGGCGGGGGGCGCGAGCCCAGCGGGCAGGCTCAGGCCGTCAGCCGCGATCCGGACATTGAACGAGCTCTGCGGGCCTGAACTGGCCGCGCCAAGCTCATATTTGACGTCGCCCAGCGCCACCGCTCCGACCGAGGACGTGATGACGGTCTTTCGCATCTCGATCCCCTCGATGACCCTGAGCCCCGGCGCCGCCACCTCCTTCAGAAGGCCCTTGAGCTCCTCCTCGTGCTGAGCGAGGTCGGCGCGCTCCGGGTGCGCGGCGACAAGGGACCACAGATCGAAGGCCCTGCGCGATTTGAACCCTTCGATCCCGAGGTTGATCAGCGCTGTCTCTATCCGTCCGCTGATGTTGACCGGCGCGTTCTTGTCATCGAAACCCTTCGCCTTGATCCCGATATCGGCGATCTCCTCTTGCGCAACTGTCGAGACGGCGCCGCCGTCGTTGACGGTGGTCGCGGCGTTGGCGCTGACAGGGCCGAAATCGACGGTTTCTTCGAGCTTGGGCGTTGACACTTTCAGGAGGCCTTTCGCCGCGCTCGCAGACCCGTTGAGGAAGAAGGCGATGGCCGGATCGATCAATGCGGACTGCTGGTAATTGTCGATCTCGATTTCGCCGCTCGACTCTTGCGTCCGAAAGCCGATCTTGGGGAGCGAATCCGATTTGACGCGCCAGCGTCCGTCGTCCTGCTCCACCACTTTGTAGATTATGGTCGCCGGGTCGTAGGATGTGCCGGCCGCCTTGAGCAGACTGTTGACGGCGCTCAGGTCGAACGTGATGAGGTAGTCCACACCCTCTGGCGTCACCGTCAAAAAAGAAGGCGCGCCAGCCGCTGCCGCCGGAAAGAGTCCCGCGAAGAAAGATTTTAGCTGCTGCGCGCCCTCTGGCGTCGCGGGCTTGTCCCCGGCAAGCGCAGGGGCCGCGCCGAGCGCAATCGCCGCCGCCAGCGATAGACGCACAGTTCGGCGGCGGAAAGGACTCGTGGCCATGGTCGGACCTTTTCAAGATCGGAAGGGACCGACCCAGACTATCTCAGTTTCGGTCCGCGCGCCTGACCGCGCGCCCGATTTTTGCGGCCGGGCGTTCAGCTTGGTTCGCATTACCGCGCGGGCAGCGCCGCCGGCGCCGGACGCTTCGGCAGCTGGGCCTTGGCGACGCCCGCCTTGACCGCCTCCTGCACCTTCTCGAACGCCCGCACCTCGATCTGGCGCACCCGTTCGCGAGACACCCCGAACTCCGCCGACAGCTCTTCGAGGGTTATCGGCTCCTCTGCGAGCCGCCGCGCCTCGAAAATCCGCCGCTCGCGCGGGTTCAGGACGGTAAGAGCCGCCTTCAGCGCTTCGAGGCGGGCGCCCGACTCCTCGCGGTCGGCGAGCTGGGATTCCTGATCGGCGGTCTCGTCGACCAACCAGTCCTGCCACTCCCCCTCCCCGTCCTCGCGCAAGGGCGCATTGAGCGAGGCGTCGCCGCCGAGCCGGCGGTTCATGTCGATCACATCCTGTTTGGCGACGCCGAGGCGCTTGGAGATCGATTCCACCTGATCGTCGCGCAGATCGCCTTCATCCAGCGCGGAGATGCGGCTCTTGGCCTTGCGCAGGTTGAAGAAGAGCTTCTTCTGGCTCGCGGTAGTGCCCATCTTCACCAGCGACCACGACCTTAGGATGTATTCCTGGATCGAGGCCCGGATCCACCACATCGCGTAGGTCGCGAGTTTGAAGCCCTTGTCCGGCTCAAAGCGCTTAACAGCCTGCATCAACCCGACATTGCCCTCGGAGATCACTTCGCCGATCGGCAGCCCATAGCCGCGATATCCCATCGCGATCTTCGCGACGAGCCGAAGATGCGAGGTGACGAGCTTGTGCGCGGCCTCCCGGTCGCCGTGCTCGCGCCAGCGCTTGGCCAGCATGTACTCCTCTTGCGGCTCCAGCATCGGGAACCGCTTGATCTCTTGCAGGTAGCGGGCAAGACCCGACTCGCCTGAAATGATCGGAAGCGATGCGGCCATGACAACCTCCAGTCGGAGCCGGTCGTGACCGGTATCCGTCGGCGCAACGGCCGAATGCGCATTAGTGTTCCGGGAAGCGTGGCCGAAAAAGGGCCGGACGGCCAGAGCAAAAGACCTTTGGAAGATGAAATCTTCGTTATCTTTGTCTTTGCCCGCGCGCCGGCTCATCCTGCCCATGCGCGCGCAGCGCGTTGATCAAACTCACAAAATCTTGCGGCGGCGATCGCTCGAAACGGAGCGGCTCGCCGGTGATCGGATGTTCGAACCCCAGGACCGCGGCGTGCAACGCCTGGCGCCCGAGCGCGGTGAGGGTGCGTCTTGCGCTCTCGGTCAGCTGCGCAGCCTTGGTCTTGAAGCCGGCGCCGTAGACCGAATCGCCCAGAAGCGGGTGGCCGATCGACGCCAAATGGACGCGGATCTGATGGGTGCGTCCGGTTTCGAGCCGGCAGGCGACCAGGCTCGCCGGGCCGAATGCCTCCACAAGGCGCCAATGGGTGACGGCGCGTCGGCCGCGCTCCCCGGACGCGGTCGCCATTTTTTCGCGATGCCGAGGGTGGCGGGCAATCGCCGCGTCCACCTTGCCCGCCGCCGCGTTGAACCCGCCCCAGACGAGCGCGAGATATTCGCGCTCGAGCGATCCGCTGCGGCCGTGATCGGCGAAGAGATCGGCGAGGCTCCGGTGAGCGGCGTCGGTCTTGGCGACAACCAGGAGGCCGGACGTGTCCTTGTCGAGCCGATGGACGATTCCCGGACGTTTGATTCCGCCGACGCCCGAGAGGCTCGCGCCGCAATGACGGATGAGCGCATTGACCAGCGTGCCGGCCGCGTGGCCGGGCGCCGGATGGATGACGAGCCCGGCCGGCTTATTGATGACAATGAGATGCTCGTCCTCATAGACCACGTCGAGCGGCAGGTCCTCGCCGAGTAAAGGCGAATCTTCGGCTACCGGCGCCTCGAAGGCGATCCTCGCGCCTCCGGCGAGCCGCATCGAGGGATCGCGCGCGACCGCGCCGTCGACCCGAATTTCGCCGGCCTCGATCAGCGCTTTGAGTCGGGTGCGCGAGAGCGCAACGCGCCGCTCCGCCGCCGTGCGGCCGAGGAATCGGTCGAGCCGCTCTCCCGCGCCCGCCGCGTCGACCTCGAACACCTGAGGTCCGGACGGCGCGGCCAACGGCGGGCGGCGCACGGTCTCCGGGCCGGCCTCGCCCTGCGGCTCGTTCGCCTCGCTCCAGGCGCGGCGTTTGGCCTTAGCGTTCATGCGCGCTCGCGGCGGCGGCTCCGTCCGCCCGTGTTCTCGGCGGCCGGAGCCACCAGCGGGCCGAGCGCGGCGACGACCACCTCGGCGCTTGGACGAGGGCCAGCCATATGGGCGTCGAGCCCGCGCCGCATCGCCGCCACATGGGCGGGCTTGTTCCCGCAACAGCCGCCGATTATGCGCGCGCCGCAATCGACCGCGAGCCCCGCATAGACCCGCATCAGCTCCGGCGTGCCGGAAAAGTGGATTTCGGCGCCATGCCACTGCGGCACGCCGGCGTTGGCCTTGGCGATCAGCGGGGCGTCCGAATTGGCCGCGCTCATCGCGAGGATCGCGACCAGCAGGTCCGACGCGCCGACGCCGCAGTTCGCGCCATAGGCGAGAGGCATCGGATCGAAACCATCGACCAGCGCGCCGAGCGCGGCTGGCGCGACCCCCATCATCGTCCGGCCGGCGGTGTCGAAACTCGCGGTGATCGTATAGGGCATGCCGACCCTCGCCGCGGCGAGCGCGGCCGCCCGAATTTCCTCGGCGGCGGACATCCGTCTCGATCCAGACGACGTCCGCGCCGCCTTCCTTCAGGCTCTCGATCTGCTCGACGAACACGTCGACCGCCTCGTCCTCGCCGAGCGGCCCGAGCGGGGCGAAGATATCGCCGGTCGGACCGACCGATCCGGCGACGGCCACGCGCCGGCCGGCAGCGTCCGCGACCGCGCGGGCGTTCTGGGCGGCGAGTCGGTTGAGCTCCCGGGCGCGGGCCTCGAGCCCGTGCAGCGCAAGACGCCGGCGATTGCCGCCAAAACTGTTGGTCAATATGATGTCCGCGCCCGCGTCGACAAAGGCCTGGTGCAAGGCCTTGATGCGATCGGGATGGGCGGCGTTCCAAAGCTCGGGCGTCTCGCCGGAGGCGAGGCCCATTTCGAACAGATTGGTCCCGGTGGCGCCGTCGGCCAGCAGCGGCCGACCCTTGGCCAGCAGGGTTTGCAGCATGTTGAAATCTCGCGAAGCGCCAACCAGGGGGACGCGCGGCCTCGAATAAGCGCCTCGAGGGATCCGCGCAAGCCAGAGAGGAACCCCAGAGGATTTGCCGATGTTGTCCGGACCAGACGAGGAGGCCACTGTCCATGCGCGTGATGGTTGCGGGCGCGACCGGAGCGGTCGGCGTAAGGCTCATCCCTCTGCTTGTTTCGGCGGGGCATGAAGTCACGGGTCTGACGCGGTCTCCCGCCAAGACCGGCGCGATCGAGCGCGCCGGCGCGAGGTCGGCGGTCGCCGACGCCCTCGACTCGGCGGCGGTGCGCGCGGCGGTGCTCGACGCCCGACCCGAAGTCGTCGTTCACGAGGTGACCGCGCTCCGCAACGCCAGCGATCTCGCCCATTTCGACCGCGCCTTTGCGGTGACCAATCGACTCCGAACCGAGGGCCTCGACCACCTTCTCGACGCGGCGAGGGCGGCCGGGGCGCGGCGCGTCGTCGCGCAAAGCTTTTGCGGGTGGCCCTACGCGCGGACGGGCGGGCCGGTGAAGACGGAAGAGGACCCGCTCGATCCGACGCCGCCGCGCGAATTGCGCAATTCGCTCGACGCCATCCGCCATGTCGAAAGTGTGGTTGCAGGCGCGACGGCGTTCGAGGGACTCGTCCTGCGCTATGGCGGTTTTTACGGACCGGGGTCCGGGGTGTTCGACGGGCCGCTCGTCGACCAGCTTCGGCGCCGGCGCATCCCGCTGATCGGTGACGCCGGCGGCTGGTGGTCGTTTCTCCATGTCGACGACGCGGCAGCAGCAACCGCGCTTGCCGTCGAAAAGGGGGCGCCGGGCCTCTACAATATCGTCGATGACGAGCCCGCGCCGGTCAGTGCGTGGCTGCCCGCGCTGGCTTCGATGATCGGCGCCAAGCCGCCGTGGCGCATTCCCCGCTGGCTGGCGCGGATCGCGGCCGGCGAGCACATGGTCGCATTGATGACCGAGAGCCGCGCGGGCTCGAACCTGAAGGCCCGGGGGGAGCTGGGCTGGGCCCCGGCGCATCCCTCCTGGCGTCAGGGCTTCTCCGAAGTTCTTGCGGCGGCGAACCGATGACGCGGAAGCGGAATTGCGGCGAGATTTCCGTGAAATCGCCGCCGCGGGGGCGATTGTGTGGCGGCGCAAAGGCTGATAACGCTCAGCCGACTGCCGAGGCGGAAATTCATGTGCGGGGCGCTGAAATCGCGGGAGCCGAGAGCCATGTCCGAAGTCGCGAAGCGACGCAGATTTTTGCTGTTCCTTGTCAAGCCGTCGCATTACGACGACCAGGGTTACGTCATCCAGTGGTGGAAGTCGGCGCTGCCCTCCAATTCGCTCGCCTGCCTCTTCGGCATCGCGCAGAAATGCATGGAAGATCAAGTCCTTGGCGAGGACGTGGACATCGAGATCTTTCCCGTCGACGAGACCAACACCCGCGTCCGGCCGGACCGCATCGCCCACCAGATTCAGGAGAACGGCGGCTTCGGCATGGTCGGTTTCGTCGGCGTGCAGTCCAACCAGTTTCCGCGGGTGATGGACTGCGCCCGCCCCTTAAGGGCGGCCGGCGTGCAGGTCTGCATTGGCGGATTCCATGTCTCCGGCTGCCTCTCGATGCTGCCGGAGACGCCTGATTCGCTGAAAGAGGCGCTCGACCTCGGGATTTCGCTTTACGCTGGGGAAGCGGAAGGGCGGTTCGACGAAGTGCTGCGCGACGCTGCGGCGGGGAAGCTCAAGCCGATCTACAATTATCTCCATGATCTGCCAGGGCTCGAGGGCGCGACGGGCCCGTACATGCCGCCCGAGCGCGTGGGACGCACGATCGGCATGATCTCGAGCTTTGACGCCGGACGCGGCTGTCCCTTCCTGTGCTCGTTCTGCACCATCATCAACGTGCAGGGCCGCAAGTCGCGCTATCGCACTGCGGACGACATCGAAGCGCTCGTGCGCGTCAACCACGCCAACGGCGTCCGCTACTTTTTCATTACCGACGATAATCTGGCCCGCAATCGCAACTGGGAATCAATCTTCGACCGGCTGATCGCGCTGCGCCAGCAGGGCATCTACTCGCGCTTCATCATCCAGGTCGACACGGCGTGCCACAAGATTCCCCGCTTCATCGAGAAGGCGGTGGCGGCGGGCGTCAAGCGGGTGTTCATTGGGCTTGAGAACATCGATCCCGACAATCTCAGCGCGGCGAAGAAGAAGCAGAATCACATCTCCGATTATCGCGAGCTGCTGCTCGAGTGGCGCAAACACCGCGTCATCACCTATTGCGGCTATATCATCGGCTTCCCGAACGATACGCCGGAATCGCTCGTCAAGCGCATTCAGATCATCCAGCGAGAATTGCCGCTCGACATTCTCGAATTCTCGATCCTCACGCCGCTGCCCGGCAGCGAGGATCACGCCAAGGCGGTCGCGGCGGGGGTCGACATCGACCCGGACCTCAACAAATTCGATCTCGAACATGTCACGACCGACCATCCGCGCATGTCGCGCGAAGAGTGGCAGGAGGCCTATCGCCTCGCCTGGCGCACCTATTACACCCAGGACCACATCAAGACGGTGATCCGCCGGGCCGTGGCCGGCGGGCCGCGCCCCGACACGGTCGCCTACTTGCTCACCTGGTTCTGGGCGAGTTTCCACTTCTACAATATCTATCCGCTCGAGACCGGCATGATCCGCCGTCGGTGCCGCCGCGACCGCCGGCCCGGCCTGCCGCTCGAGAACCCGCTCCTATTTTACGCGCGCCACTGGGGCGGGCAGGTCGTCACCTACGCCAGGATCCTGGCGATGTTCGCCAAGATTCACCTGTGGGTACGCAGGCTCGAGCGCGACCCGAACGCGAAGGCCTACACCGACGAAGCCCTGCGGCCGACCGACGACTACGATCACCAGGAAATGTACCAGCTCTCCGAGGCGGCGCGGCAGGCCGCCGCCAAGGCGAAGCGGATCGAGGAGCACAGACACCATGCCGCCCCGACGACCGCGGAGGCGGCGGAGTAGTGGGCGGTACTGGGCCCCTAGCGTCAGTTTGGCATCGGGTACCCAAATCCTCTCAACGGATTACGACACAACTTAGAGTGTTCTTGGGTAAATAACGAAACCATTTGGCAACTATCAGATCGTCGCGTTCGGCCCACTGGCGCAAGGCACATAGAAAGGAACCGTGGTGTCGGAGGGCGCGGCGGTACGGAGATAAAGTATGGTCGATAGTCTGATCGCAATAGTAGGAGACGCAAGTCCCGGTCGAACATTTGATCCACCTATGAGAGATCCAGCTAAAGCAAAGAGAGCTGCCGAAGAAATCGGAGAAGAGCTGGCAAGACGCGGCGCTCGGCTGCTTGTGTATGGAGGCCCTTTTCTGGAGGCGGACGTGGTTCACGGATTTGTTGCTGGGAAGCCTGCCAAAGATCGCAGCATCTTGATGTGGTACTCTGCTGACAACCAGCCGCCTCCGTTTTTAGAAGAAAACGATCATCCCAACCTGTTCGAGCGACGCCAGGAAAAGGGCGCTGATTGGGAAATTGCTTTCTATCGATCGATCGTCCGGGCAGATGGGGTCGTCCTGATTGGTGGCGGAAACGCGACGAAAATCTCCGGACAGTTGGCGATTGGCACCCGTATGCCGATCCTCGCGCTCAGGGAATTCGGCGGTGCTGCCGCGAAGGTCTGGGAGACGCTATCGGCAGGAGAAGACCTTCCCAACCGAGCCGACATCAACTTGATGGCGCAGCCTTGGGGCGTTGGCGTTGCAGGCGCCTGCGTAAACTCGCTGTTCAGTCAGGGGGAAAGGCGGCGAGCGATTGAGGGAGCACCCTCGCCGGCATTTTCAATTCTCGCGGGACTTCTTTTTCTCGCGGCGCTAGCAATCGTCCCTTGGGTGTGGGGGCAAAACGCGATCGCTGTCTGGATGCTGTTTCTTGCACCGCTCCTCGCAGGAGGCGCGGGCGCGGCGATCAGGCCGATGATAGACCGTATCCGCGGTGCGCAAGGGGTGGCGCCAGCAGTATTAGCCACGGTGGTTCTCGGGCTAGTTGCAGGAGGGATCGCGGGGGTGCTGTTTGTCACGGCGCAGTTGACCGCGGACCCGCAATTGACCACCAATCCGCAGAACATCATACCATACGCGCAACGATCAATTCCGTTTGCAGTTGGCGTTGGCTTCGTTGCGGGTCTAACCTCAGACGCGGTGTTTGGAAAACTTCTCGGCCTTGAGGTTGTCCGGACTGCGGGGATAGCTAACACAGCCCCCCGAAGCTAGGACCCTGTCCCCATGTTTGCGCCGGAAGGGAGTTGTCGGTCGTACCCGAGAACGCGGGACACTGCACGGGTTCGGGGCCGATGAATTCCTTGCATCGGTCAATCGCCATCGCCGCGATCCTCTTCGGCGCCAGCGTCGTCGGCATGCTCCTGCAATGGGTCGTGCCGGCGGATGTGCTTACCGCATCCAAGGGTTCGGTCGGCGCGATGGTTGGGCTCGTCACTCTGCTGCTGGCGCTGGTCCTGGGTCTCCTCGTGTTCACGGCCTTCTCGGTGTTCACCACGCAGCAGTCCGAGGCGTACTCACTCGGGCCGGTGGTGATCGAGCTTGATGTAATCCTCAAGCAATACGGACCGGACGCAATCCGAGGACGCGTGGGGCTAAGGGAAGCGTTAGGGCGCTCGCGGAAGCGTTTCTTTGGCGACGCAAAGCGGGGGCCGCAGGCTCATACGTTCGAGGAAACCCGGGCGACGATGACTTGGATGAACACTTATTTCGACAGCCTTGAGCCTCCGACGGAAAGGCAACGACAATTGCTGACCTCCGCGCGGGATCTGGCCAAGAAATTCGCCGACACGCAGATGCTGATGACGCGGCAGCTCGCCAACCCGTTTCCGCCTTACGTGCTCACCGTGGTGGTCTGCTGGGCCTCGGCGCTATTCTTGGGCAACGGACTGGTCGCCACGCCAAACGCGGTCAGCGTCGTCGCGCATCTGGCCGGCGCCGCCGCCATCGGCAGCGCCATCTTCCTGATCCTCGAACTGAGCCAGCCCTACTCCGGCGTCGTCAGACTCTCGTCCGCCGGCCTCGACAGGCTCATCGAGGCGCTTGGAGAGGCGGACGCGCAGAGGGCGGAGTGATTGAACCGGACGCGACGGCGAGAAGCCTTGGAAAGTAGCGCCAATCAGCGCGCGGCGATCTCGTCGCGCGTCTTGGGAATCGCATGGAAGCATTGCGAGGGACTCCCGCTGGAAAGCATTCGATCCGAGCAAACGATCAGTGGAGAATCGTATTCCGCTGGAGCGATCAGGGACCAGAGGAGGTCGAGATCGTGGACCCTCATTGAAGGACATGACCGACGTGGCCAAGAAGCTTCCCCCTGTTCATCCTGGCGAGGTTCTACGCGAGGAATTCCTCCGCCCTATGACATGGAGGCTCAAATGCCGCGGACACTGAACGAGGTCATCGCCTCTCTTCCGGAGACGGAGCGTGCGAAGATCGAGGCGCGGGCGCGCCAACTCGTTGCCGAGGAAATGTCGCTCCAAGACATACGCAAGGCGATCGGAAAGACCCAAACGGCGATCGCCAAGCGGCTCAAGGTCGGACAGGACGCGGTCTCGAAGCTCGAGACCAGGACCGACATGTACATCTCGACTCTGCGCAGCGTCCTCAAGGCGATGGGCGGTGAGCTGGAGCTGATCGCGCGCGTCCCCGACCGGCCGCCGATTCGTCTCAAAGAACTTGGGGCGGCTTCGCCGCGCCGCAAGCGCGATCGACGGGCTGCGGCATAGCCTGATCACTAGAGGGCCTTCCGCCCTCGTTGTGCGGTTTCCGGCCGCGTTTGCCTGGGCGGGGGCGCGGCCGAGACTGTATTCCATCCATCCTGTCTGCGATCCTGGAGCGCCCGGCGATGGCCCGCATCGCCCGCTTTTTCGTTCCCCGTCTGACGCATCACGTCACATGAGGCTCCCGGCGCGAACGCGTCGTTTTCGGCAACGACGATTTTCGCCCTTATCGGAACCGCGAGCGCATGAGATTCGAAGTCGCGAGAGGACCCCGTCCCTCTCATCCTGGCGCCGACCACGGACCGTCCGCCAGCGTCGACAGGTCGTTGCAAGTGCTTGGGCAGGCGGATGCGAAGGGCGCGGCGTAGGGCGCAGGGAGCGGAATCGCGGAAGAGCTGGCCTATTTCAGCGCCGAAAAGCCTGTCGGCGTCAGCATCTCGTTGCGGATGGTTGCGACGATGGGTCCGTCGCGCTCGCTCTCGTCGCGCGCCTTGTGCCAGGCGGGATCGTTCAGGAACGCAGTCCACCTCGCCTCGCGGTCCGCCAAAGACTCCCACGGGATGATGTAGGTCAGCTCGTTGTTGGATTCGCCGATGAGCGTGGTCCAAAAGCCGAGCGCACGGATGCCGTGTGTTTCCCAGATTTTCACGGTGTGGTCTCTGAATCGGGCCAGCAGGTTGGGCATTCGGCCGGGCAAGACCCGATAGACGCGCAGTTCGTAAATCATCGACAAGTATCCTCGGCTCCCACCCGGCCACTTTGACCTGAACCTTCTTAGGACCGCGCGAGCCGGCCGTCCACGGGCGAGAGGGTCTCCCGGGTTGCAGCGCCGGTCCCCCGAGCCGACTGCTTAAAGATCGATAGCGGCGCCAGACCGGCAGAGGCGACCGCTCGGGAAATCGCCCGTCATTTCGGGCTATGACCCGCAGACCTTTGACGTCGCGGCGATCCTGGTTTCGAGCCACGGCGGACCCCCCGTCATTCGCGGCCTGCGTCCCCCGCACGAATTCCCGCATCCGCCGTTCGCCGGCGCGAGCGCAGTTCGGCCGGACCTGCCGAGTTCCCAAGCTTGCGGGCCGTATTGATCAGCGCGAGATGCGAGAACGCCTGCGGGAAATTGCCGAGTTGCCGATGATCCGACGGATCGTGTTCTTCGGCCAGCAGCCCCACGTCGTTCCGCAACGCCAACAATCGCTCGAAGAGGTTGCGCGCTTCCTCCTGTCGGCCAAGCATGGCGTAGTTGTCGGCGAGCCAGAAGCTGCAGGCGAGGAATGCGCCTTCGCCCGGCGGCAGGCCGTCGGTCCCGGTTCCGGTGTCGTAACGCATGACCAATCCGTTGCGTACGAGGGTGCGCTCGATCGCCGCGACCGTACCGCGGACCCGAGCGTCTTCTGGCGGCAGGAAGCCGACAAGGGGAATGAGCAAGAGGCTGGCGTCGAGCGCCGTCGCCCCGAAATATTGGACGAAAGTGTTTCGCGCCGGATCGAAGCCGTGCGCGCACACCTCATCGTGTATCTCCGACCGGACGGAGCGCCAGCGCTCGAGTGGACCGCTGAGCCCGAATTCTTCGATCGAGCGCACAGCGCAATCGAAAGCGACCCAGGCCATGACCTTCGAATGCGTGAAGTGTTTGGGACCGCCGCGAACTTCCCAGATGCCCTCGTCGGGTTCGCGCCAGATCTTTTCGAGGTGGAAAACAAGCGCGCATTCGAGGTCCCAGGTCTCCGCGCTCGTGACGAGACCCGCCCGTCGGGCGACATAGAAGGCGTCGAGCACTTCGCCGTAGACGTCGAGCTGGAGTTGCCCGACAGCAGCGTTGCCGACGCGAACGGGGCTCGCCCCTTCGTAGCCCGGCAGCCAGGGAATTTCGTACTCGTCGAGCCGACGCTCGCCCGCGACGCCGTACATCGTCTGGACATCGTCCGGCGAACCGGCGACCGCGCGCAGAAGCCATTGGTGCCACGCCTTCGCCTCCTCGAGAAAGCCAGCGCCGATCGTCGCAAGAAGGGTAAACGTCGCGTCTCGGAGCCAGCAATACCGGTAGTCCCAGTTGCGCGAACCGCCTCTTTTCTCGGGCAAAGACGTGGTCCCCGCCGCAACGATCCCTCCGGTCTCCCAGTGCGTGAGCGCTTTCAAGGTCAAGAGCGAGCGCAGAACCGCGTCGCTCCAGTCTTCGCCGAGGGTCGCCATCGCCGCCCACTCGGACCAGTGGGACTCGACGCTCCGTAACGCCTCGGCGGCGGGTAGAAGCGGGGCTGGCGCGGGGCGGAAGGACAGCGACCAGGTCAACGCAAAGGTTGTTTCCTGTCCGGCCCCGATCGTGAACTCGCTCAGAGTGCGGAAATCTTCGCCGCGAGTCGCAACCCTCGTGTCGAGCAGGAGCCGGTCAGGACCCGCGGTGAATTGAACCCGCCCGTCCTCCAGTTTCGAAACCCACGGAACGACCGCGCCGTAGTCGAAGCGCACCACGAGCTCCATCCGCATGGATACTTCGCCCTGAAGACCTCGGACCAGGCGCACCAGATCGGAAGCCCCATCCCGTCGAGACATGAAATCGGTGACGCCTACCGCGCCTTCTGCGGTCCGAAACACGGTTTCGAGAATGAGCGTGTCGCCGCAATATCGGCGCGTGACGCGGACGTCATTCGCCGCTGGCGCGATGAGCCATCGTCCGTGCTTGGATTCGCCCAGCAGCGCGCAGAAGCATGCACTGCTGTCGAAACGGGGCAGGCACAGCCAGTCGATCGAGCCGTCGCGTCCGACGAGCGCGAGCGTTTCACAGTTTCCAATGACGGCGTAGTCCTCGATACGGCTAGGCATTGGATTCGGCGGGCTTAGCGAATTGCACAATCAACGGAAGGTTTCCCGGCCAGAGCCCTGTCGGGGCGTTTCATCGGCGTTCTACAACAGGAGTCCCCGTTCGGCGAAGTATCGCGCGAGCGCTTCGACTGAGCCGCTCATCGGCGAAAGCGAAATAAGGGATCGGGCCGGGACGAGATTGACCACCTATCGCGCAAGGTCACTCTGGTTCTGCTGAGGTCTCCTGATCAAATGTCGCGGATGCGGCTTGCGCCTCATCGCGTTCGCCTGACCATGATCGCGTGCTTGGCCAAATCGCTAAAGTGTTGGAGCGGGCGAAGGGAATCGAACCCTCGTATGAAGCTTGGGAAGCTTCCGTTCTACCATTGAACTACGCCCGCATCATCGCCTTCAGGCGATGGCAGGAGAGGCGAGACTCGAACTCGCAACCCCCGGTTTTGGAGACCGGTGCTCTGCCAATTGAGCTACACTCCTAACCCGGCCCGTTTTGCCGCATCGCGCGGCGCGATGCAAG
>JAFAHO010000044.1 GCA_019237205.1 Hyphomicrobiales bacterium | reverse complement strand
GCCTTTCCTCGATCGGCTGCTTGGCGAGGCGCTTCTGGCGCGCGCAGACCCGGAGGCCGGCAAAGCTGAGGAAGCCCTCCAGCGATCGATCGAATGCGCGCGCGACATGGGGGCTCGCCCCTTCCTGCTGCAGGCGTCATTCGTGCTCGCCAAGCTCTACCAATCGACAGGCCGGACGGTCGACGCCCACGTCGTGCTAGCGCCGGCGCTCGAAGGCTTTTCGCCCACGCCCGAGATGCCTGAGATCGCAAAGGCGATCTCGCTGTCAGCGCTGTTGGCTTAGGTCGGCTGCTGGGCAGAGTCCTTCCGTTCCCGGACGCCCAATTGGAGGGAGGGAATCCGCCATTTGAGGAGGTCATTGTCCGCGCAGCGACCAACTGTTCCGCCACACGCTGAGAAGGTGCAAGTTCGACCCGTTGCAGACCTTGCCGATCAGTGCTGTAGGGGCGGTAAGCGGCGATAACCGGCCGTAGGCTTCGGAAGCCATGCGCCAGGAGCCGCCGTTCGGGAACGAGGTTTGCCTGCGATGTGGACGTGCATGCGGCGGCGCAACCCACACGCGTAGCGAAAGTCAGCGCGTGCTCGAGTGGCTTGCCTCGGCCCTCGCCCCCGTGGGCGTGGCGTCGTATCGTCGGCGGAACGTGCGGTTGAAATGGGAGAGATCCGCGAAGCCGGCGTCAAGCGCGATCGACGTGATGGAGCGGCTTTCCAAGCGTGGATTGGTGAGAAGGCGGTAGGCCAATTCCAGACGCCGCGCCAGCACGTATTCCGAGAAGGTCGATCCTTCTGTCTCAAAAAGCTTATGGACGTAGCGGGACGAGACGCAGTGATAGGCGGCGACCGCGGCGACCGACAAGTCTCCGTCACTGAGCCGGCTCGAGATGTCCGCCTTGATCGATTGCAGGCGAGCCGCTCGCACGCCGCGTTCCGCCGCGGCGACTTCGGCGTCCCGATCGGCGCCGACGCTTAATGCGATGAGGTCGAGAATATGGGTTGCAATCGCGTGACCGAAGTCGGACGAATCCGCAGTTTCTCTGCGGGAGACTAGCCGGATATAATCCGTCAGCAATCGCAGGCACCGGCTTTGGCCGGGTATCGCCCACATCGAAGGCCGGTCGAGGTTCGCGACCAGCGGCGCAAGCGACCCGCGCGGCGCCCTTACGCCAAGGAACAAAGATGGCTTGGGCCGGCTCGAGATGAAGCCGGCTTCGGGCCTCAAGAACAGAACTCCGTCGCCGCTCGCACGCGTGAGTTCGCGGCCGCGGTGGCTGACCACGGCGGCGCCTGTGATATTCACCCCAAGGAAGACTTCGTCGGCAAAGTCGGGAACGTTGGCCGCGACGACCTGACTCGCTCCTCCCAGCGTTCCGAGCAATATTCCCACATTCCCGTAGGTACGCCTGCGGACATTGACCTCGGGGAGGCGCCCCGGCAGCGGCTCGATCGGCAGCGTCCCTCGTTCGGACAACCCTTTCAGGGCGGCGAGGCGCTCCTCCGGAGCCATCCCCCGCGTCGAGAACGACCAAGTCAAATGGGCGCCGGGAGGCAACATGTCTCCACCCCCTGCGATATCCCGATCGGCGCTGCTGGCAGAACCGCCGCGTCAGTTCTCTGCGGTCCAACTGGATGTTCGCGCTGAGCCAAGACACGGCGATCAAAGGCATCCAGGATGGGCCTTGAAACTCGGCCGGCCGATCCCGCGGCCGAGGAGGCAGTCTATCACGTTTGCTTGACTTGGGGGTCTCATGGCGAAGGCTCAGCGTATCCTTATCGTCGGCGGCGGCATCGCGGGATTGGCGGCAGCCATCGCCTTGCGCCGGCGCGGATTTGCGCCGGAGCTTGTGGAGCAGAGCGCATCGTGGCGGGCGCTCGGGGCCGGAATCGCCCTCCAGCCCAACGCCATGCAGGTCTTGCGGACTCTCGATGTCGGGGCCGACATCGAGAAAGCCGGGGCGCCGCTCCGGCGATTCAATTACTCCAGCCAAGGCGGCGACCTCCTCTGCGAGATCGATCTGGTTGGGCTCTGGAGCCGCATGGGCTCGGGCGGCGTGGGCATCGATCGGGGCAAGCTTCAGAAGGCTCTCGTTCAGGCGGCGGATGGCGCGCGATGTCGCCTTGGCGTCGGCCTGACATCTTTGCGGCAGCGCAAAAGCTTCGTCTCGGTCGGCTTCAGCGACGGGACGACGGCCGACTATGAGCTCGTCATCGGCGCCGACGGCATCGGCTCGACGGTTCGGGCGCTGGCGGTGAGCGACGCCAAGCCGAGATATTGCGGGCAGATGGCGTGGCGAAGCCTCGCGCCGCTTCGTGCGGAGTTCGAAGACGAGGTCCAGTTCTGGCTCGGCGACGGATGTTTCTTCGCAACTTACTCGGTCGGCGGCGGACGCACGTATGGAAGCGGCTATATCGCCGAGGCAAGCCCGCGGCGCGAGCCGATCGAAGGCCGTCTGGCGCGGCTTCGCAAGCGCTTCGCGTCGTTTCCTTGCCCAGTTCGGACTTTTCTCGAGGCTTTGGAGCGCGACGACCAGATCCATTGCAGCGCAGTCGAAGAGCTGCATTTGCCGGAATGGCGGAGCGGCCGCGTCCTCCTGATCGGCGACGCCGCGCACGCGAGTTCGCCGATGATGGGCCAAGGCGGCTGCATGGCGATCGAGGACGCGGCGGTGCTGGCGGAATTGCTGGAGTCATCGGACAGCGTCGACGCCGCCCTCGACGCCTATGCGCGGAGGCGACGTCCCCGCGTCGATTGGGTGCAGGCGCAAAGCGACGCGCTTGGGCGTGGCGCGCTCCTTCCCGCCGCCGTGCGGGACGCTGTCCTGAGACAGCAAGGAGCGCAGCAATTTGAGGCCCGCTACGCGCCGCTGCTTTCGACCCCGTAACTCGTCTGCTTCGGGCGGACACGAGGCGCTCCGCGGCGGCCCTGTACGTCCGCAATCCCGCCCGTTCCTGCCGTCCGGCCGAGACCCGCTTTCCGCCCTTCTGAGACCTTTAGCCAAACGTCTTGGTCGTCGTCCACTGACCCCAGATCGTGCGCACCGCAAATATCTTGCTGAAGCGACCATCGGGACGAGGGAGAGGGCGGTTCGGTATTACTCCACGAGCCTCGAGCCGCTTGAG
>JAFAHO010000455.1 GCA_019237205.1 Hyphomicrobiales bacterium | reverse complement strand
CATGGTCGCGTCGATTAGAGAGTCGAGCAACGTCCACTATCCGCCCGATTCAAGCCTGCTCGAGAGCAACGCCATCGCCGGCGGCGGGGCGTCAAACTGCGCGTGCTCGATGTTGCGCGCGCGGCACGCGCCAAGGGACCGCAGCTTCTGCCGCAGGCCGCCCGGCCGGTCCGTGGGAAAGCGGCAGGCCTCCGATGGCGAGCCTCACAGCGCGCCGCGCGCTGGCCTTCGCGAAACTTTTTGGGCGCATACCCCACGACGGCCGGAAGCCGCCAGCGGGCCTCTGTGAGGCTTGGCGGGGCTATTCGGCTCGACGCAAATTTCTTTGCGCCGAGCAGCCCGGCATCACGGGTCGGGGCGACATCAATCTGATGTAGCAGGCGGCTCGAGCGTCTCGCTGAATCGGCGCGCCGGGCCCCGCTGGGCGTCGCCGCTTCCCTCACGCTTCCTTTCAAAATCGTCAAAAACCGTGTCGGCGTAGCTAAGTCTTTGATTACGTTGGTGAGCACGGCGGACTCGAACTAGGGCTATCCCTGTTTTCAAGTCAGCTGGCGGCGCGCCAGGGCGTGATGCTGACCCATCTGACCCGCTGGTACGCGAACGCGGAAATCCTGACGATGGCGACCGCGACCAACGGCGAACTGCTCGCCATGTCGGGTCCGCGCAATCCCCACCCTGGAAAGCTCGGCGTGATCGAACAGGATGCGCTCGCCGACCTCCTGGTGATCGATGGGAACCCAATCGAAACCATCGGACTAATTGCGGAGCCAGAGAAGGGTCTGGCGCTCATCATGAAGGACGGCAAGATCGTCAAGAACGCGCTTGGTTGATCGCCCGCTTCACACCCAGCGCCAACCGCAAACACGACGGCCTCTGCGCCACCAGCAAACCCAGCGGCGGCGGCGAGGACGCGCCGGACGCACGACCACGGCTTGCGCCCTCCGAACGAAACTGTCCAAGCCCTCAGCGACCCCAGCGTCGATCGGCATTGCCGCCAGGGCTCCCGGCGTCAGGACGAGACCCGCGCCCGCGCCGCATAGAATTGCGCCTATCAACTTGCGTCGATCGATCGTCTTCCTGCGTCTCCTCGCTCAGCTTATTTGAGCCGCTCAACTCGAGGCCATCGTCGCGCCGAGCTCCCGCTGCGCCGGACTAAGGGGCGGCCTTCCGGCCGCCCCTATTTCGGCGTGACGAGCGATCCTGCACACATCGAGCTCCCCGCCTCACCCGATCGCGATCTTCCGCGGCTGGGCGTGCTTGGCTTTGGGCAGGGTCAGCGTCAGCACTCCGTCTTCGAGGTTGGCGCCGATCTTCTCCTGGTCAATCGTTCCAGAAAGCGCGAACGAGCGCTCGTAGTGGCCGACGTTGTACTCGGCGTAGACCGGCTCCATGTCCTTGTACTTCGAGAAATCTATGCGCCCGTCGACCCGCAGGACGTCGTTCTCGAGCGCAACGTCGAGGTCCTTCTTCTCGACGCCGGGCATCTCGAGCACCACGGAGAGCGCGTCCTCGGTTTCATAAATGTCGGCGTATGGAACGAAGTAACGGCCCGAGACCGTCTTCTCCTCCTTGGCGGAGAGCTCCTTCTTCTCACGGACCGCCATCTCCTGCTTCTCAGCCATGGTCGTCCCTTTCATGCTCGGTTGCTTGCTCATGGGTCACGCCACCTTGATTGATTTCGGCTTCTCGCTCTCGGCGCGCGGCAGGAAGAGCGCCAGAATCCCGTCGCGGTATTCAGCCTTGACGCCTTCGGGGTTGATCTCGACCGGCATGGTCACAGCCCGGTCGAACCGGCCGGCGAGCCGCTCGCGCCGATGCACCGCGGCTTTCTCCGGAAAGGCGACGGTTTTGGCTCCGGACAGGCGCAGCGTCCGCCCCTTCACCTGCACCTCGATGTCGGACTTTTTGACGCCCGGCAACTCGGCGATGATGATGAAGTCGTCGCCTTTGCGGAATACGTTCATCGGCGGGTAGGCCCCGCCGCCGCTCGGGCCTGCGTCCAGCCAACTGCTCGCCCGGAACGCGTCCAGAGCCCGCTGGAAATTGGACAGCGCGTTGAACGGATCGGAAAATACTGCCATCATTTCCTCCTCATCTCTCGTCGGCGGGAGGCTTAGGGTCGCTCGGCGAACGGCCGTGCCGGCGTTTGACCGGCGGCTCTCGGCGCCCCTTTGCCCGAGTGCTGTCGATTTGGGAAACGTGCGTTTGGGCGTCAAGTGGGGCGAGGCCGCCGCGACCTCGTGTCGCGGTGTGGCCGCCGTCGGGCCTCGCTTCGGCGCCTTTTGAAACGAGGCCGCTCGGTCGGCCTCGGACGCAACAAAATCATCTGATAGAGGGTCGCCGTTCCGGGCGGTTTTGCGGCGCGTCAATGCAAACCGCGCGAAACTTACTATCCTGAAGTTCAAGGCTGATAGCTCAGCCCAGAAAGGGAGGGTGCTATGACGAAAGTTGAGAAAGTGCCCGTCACCACGGAAAGCAAACCCACCGCTGCGCCAACCGCAATGCAAGCGTGGCGGCCGTTCGAGGGCCTCCGGCGCGAAGTTGACCGGCTGTTCGAGGACTTCACGATGAACCCGTTCAGATTGCCGTTCCGCAGGCCGGCCTTCGACATAGAGCCGTTCTGGCAGGCGGAGTCCTGGATCGCGGCGCCGGCCGTCGACCTCGTCGAGAAGGAGAAGGCTTTCGAACTGACCGCTGAACTGCCCGGGCTCGACGAGAAGAACGTCGAGGTCAAGGTCGCCAATGGCGTCCTGACGATCAAAGGCGAGAAGCAAGAGGACAAGGAAGAGAAGAACAAGGACTTCCATGTAAGGGAGCGCAGGTTCGGCTCGTTCGAGCGCGCGCTTCGCATCCCCGAGACCGTCGATTCCAACAAGATCGAGGCGAGCTTCAAGAAGGGCGTCCTCACGGTGACGCTTCCAAAGACCGCCGAGGCGCAAAAGCCGGTCAAGAAGATTGAAGTGAAGGGTGAATGATCGCCTGACCGGATGACGTATGGCCGCCCCGGATTCGGGGCGGCCGTAAGCTTTAGCGAGGGTCCTTCGAGGGCCCTCTCCCTTTCGTGTCCGTTACGGGCAGACGTCCCAGAAGCCCTGATGCCGACTCGGGTCGTTGTAGTACCAGCACCGACCAGACCGCCGCGCGGCAGGCACACGTCTTGCGTAAGCCTTTGATAGGGCGGCTTAAATTGGTTTGGCACAGCCGGGCGGGGCGCGACTGGCGACAGTCTGCGGACCCAATGCGGACCCAGCGCGAGACGAAATGCGATTTAAGGGGGAGAACCCGCCAGGC
>JAFAHO010000430.1 GCA_019237205.1 Hyphomicrobiales bacterium | reverse complement strand
TTGGGGCGAGGAACCCAAGCGGACCGATCATCAGGGCCAGCGGGGCGATCTTTCCCGCGTCAACAGGCCGGAGACATGACCGCACCCGAGACGTTCGCAAAGCCCTCAAGAAAACCCTTGACTAGGGGCGCCGTCCAGACATGACACGCCCTCCTTTACCTTTTTGTTCCGGTGCTGCGGCGGCGCGAGTCGATAGGCCGCCCGGCTCGGCGACGATGCGTTTCTCGGCGCAGTCAGCCGCCGCCTCAACCGCGCCGTCACGCCCCGCAACCGGGGACGCAAGCAGGAAGAGCGATGTCGTGGCCGCTGAGGAAAAAGGTAAAGGCGGGCGTGTCACCATAATTTCCCGCATTGAACCTTTCGAGGCCTGTTCGGGCTTCACTCGCGTTGCGGCCGGCCGGATTGCTCAGCCGCCCACCTCGGCCTTTGTCGCGAGGCTCCAGCCCGGCCGGTCGCCCAGCCAGACTGCTCGCCAGCTACCGGACTCATCGACACTTATCCGGGTGGAACCCTCCTCCACTAGAGAAACGCGCCGTCAGGGCGCACACGGTGGCACGCAACTCCGCAAGCGGGGACGCAAGCCCAAGAGCGATGTCGTGGCCGCTGAGGAAAAGGGTAAAGACGGGCGTGTCGCCGTAATACGTAATAGCGTAATAGACGCGGTCAAGGACCACGTCTACAAACGGGCGGCGGCATTGTAGCCGCGCCGCTGACGCGGTCAGCGACCGCGTCTACAATTGGCTCAGCGCTTCGAGAACTGGAAGCTCGCGCGGGCCTTCCGGTGGCCGTACTTCTTGCGCTCGACGACGCGGGAGTCGCGAGTGAGGAACCCTTCCTTCTTCAGCGCGGGGCGCAGATCGGGCTCGTAGTGGGTCAGCGCCTTGGCGAGGCCGTGGCGCACCGCGCCGGCTTGCCCTGAAAGGCCGCCGCCGCTCACCGTCACCGTCAGGTCGTACTGCGTGATCCGGTTCACGACGACGAGCGGCTGGCTCAGGATCATGCGCAGGACCGGCCTTGCGAAATACTGATCGAGCGGCTTGCCGTTGACCGTCGCCAGGCCCCTGCCCGGCTTGATCCAGACGCGGGCTACGGCGTTCTTCCGCTTGCCCGTCGCGTAGGCGCGTCCCTGCCTGTCGAGCTTCTGGACATGAACGGGGGCCTCAGTGGCGGCCGGAGCGGCGGCGGAGGTCTTCAGGTCAGCGAGCGAAGAGAGGATCTCGGCCATGGGTCACGCGCTCCGGCTGTTCTTCGGGTTGAGTTTGGCGACGTCGAGCACGATCGGCGACTGCGCGGCATGCGGGTGGTCCGGCCCTTTATAGACGCGCAGGTTGCCGAGCTGCTTCCTGGCCAGAGGTCCGCGCGGGAGCATGCGCTCGACCGCCTTCTCGACGACCCGCTCCGGGAACTTGCCTTCGAGTATCGACTTGGCCGAGCGCTCCTTGATGCCGCCGATATAGCCCGTGTAGTGGTGATAGACCTTGTGGTCGCGCTTCTTGCCGGTGAACACCACCTTCTCCGCATTGACGACGATGACATTGTCGCCGTCGTCGATATGGGGCGTGAAACTGGGCTTGTGCTTGCCGCGCAGGCGCATGGCAACGATGGTCGCGAGGCGGCCGACGACGAGGCCCTCGGCGTCGATGAGAAGCCATTTCTTCTCGACGTCGGCGGTCTTGGTCGAATGGGTTTTGCCGAACATGAGGGTTCCGTATGCGTTCTGGAGGCGGGCTTCTAGGGGCGCCGCATGCAAAATGTCAACTCTCGAACGCCGGATTCGCCTGAAAAACTTGACCTCTTCGTTCGCGGTACTCTGATGCCGCACAACACCACCAGTGTCATGCCCGCGCACGCGGGCATCCAGAGGGCCGCCGCCAGCGTCACCATTTGAGGGGCGGTTTGCCTGCCGCGACGGCTGGATGCCCGTTTTCGCGGGCATGACATCCGAGGGATGAGGCATCATGAACCTGCATCATCGCCGCGCGCGGGGATCGAATAGGTGCCCGTCGCATGGGCGACCATCTCCTCGTGGCCGGGCGAATGGAGCGCCACCTCCCCGACCGCCAATCGCTTGCCAAGCTTGATCAGCGTCGCTCTGCCGACGAGGTCGCCTGGCTCGGGCTTGCGCAGGAAATTGATCGAGACGCTGGTGGTGACCGCAAGCTTCACCCGGCCGATCTCGTGCAGGATCGCGACGTAGAGCGCGAGGTCGCAGAGCGCGAACATCGAGGGTCCCGAGATCGTCCCGCCGGGCCGAAGGTGGTCCGGATGATGATGGAGGCGCACGGTCGCGCTCATCGGCCCGACCTCCTCGATGGCGTAGTCGCCCCTCGTCCAGATTTGCGGGAAGACCTCGACGAGATAGGCGCGCAGTTCGTCGAGGGTGAGGGGGCGCGGCTTCGGGTGGGTCATTGGGGGGCCTGCCGCTTGAGAGGCGGCAAGGCTAACGGACGCGCGCCCGATGGCAAAGGTCGGATCGGCAGGCGCGGCCCCAGGGCCGATCTGGCGCCGAAACCGAAGCGGACGCGGCGGCGAACCTAAATCGATTCCGGCGTCAAGAAGACCCAGGTGAACACAAGAAGCCCCAGGCGAACACGCCCAAATTTCATTGGCTCGTGGACATCGTGCCCGGATAATGTAGTTTGTTCAGACGTTATTTTCTTGACGCAGATTTTGAGATGAGGGAGCGCCGCCGGCCGCCGGGCTTGCGTTCGATACGCGGTGGGAGATTGGATGTCCGCGTCGTTCACGGTGTTCGTCTGTAGCACCTTCGACGACCTTGTCGAGGAGCGCGAGGCGGTGCTCGACGCCATTCGCCGCGTCCAGCAGAGGCACAATGCGATGGAGTTCTTCGGCGCCCGGCCCGGGCGGCCGATCGACACCTGCCTCGACGAGGTTCGCAAAAGCGACCTGCTCGTCGTCATCGTCGGGCTCAAATACGGCAGCCTGCCTCCCGGGATGGGAATCTCCTATTCGCAGGCCGAATACGAGGAGGGCGCGCGGCTTGAGAAGCCCTGCCTCGTCTATCTGCGTGATGACGACTTTCCCATTCTGGCGAAGTTTGTCGAGCGCGACCCGGACAAGCTGAGATTGCTGGAAGCGTGGAAACAGACGCTGAATGCAAAGCACACCGTCGCCAAATTCGAGAATTGGCCACGACTCGCGGTCCAGGTCGCGGCAGACGTCGGGCATTTCCTGGTGGAAAGACTGTTCGGCGCGCGCCTTAGCGAGACCGCCCAGGTGAAGGGCGTTTCCGAGGCGCCTTTGCGCGAAGTCTTGAAGAAGCTCGGCGAGACGGAGGTCGCGGAAGCCGAAATCCCCGACCGCCTCGCCAAAGCAGCCGACGAACTGTTGCAGCTTCGCGCCGACCTCACCAAGCTGCGCAACGATCGGCCGGAGTTCGCCGTCCTCCGCGCCCGCGCCTCGGCGCTGATAGACAAGGGCGATTTCGACGGGGCGCGCGGCGTCCTCAGGGAGGGGCGCCGACGCGCCGACGAGATGCTTGAGGAGCTAAGTCGCACCAAGGCCGGATTTCTCACCGACGAGGCGCGCGTCGACCGGCTGCAACTCAACTACGACTCGGCGTGCGCCAAATTCGCCGAGGCCGCCCAACTCGATCCGGACAACGTCCGGCTGTGGATTGAGCTCGGCGATCTGTGGATGACGCGAGGCTCGCTGGCAGAGGCAGCGAAGGCCTTTTTCGCCGCGCGCGACGCCGCCACTGCTCGGAGCGGCACCGACAGCGATCTCTCGGCGTCATACAACAGGATCGGCAACGTGCAAGTGGCGCAGGGCGACCTCGCGGGGGCGCTGAAGTCTTACAGCGACGGCCTCGCGATCATAGACCGCCAAGTCAAATCAGATCCCAACAACGCCGCCCGGCGGCGCGATCTCTATGCGTTTCACACCTTTGTCGGCAACGTTCAGGTCGAGCAGGGCGACCTCGCGGGTGCGCTGAAGTCCTACAACGACGGCCTGGCGATCATAGACCGGCTGACGAAATCCGATCCTGAAAACGCCGGCTGGCAGCGCCAGCTCTCGGTGTCGTACCTGAAAATCGGCGACGTGCAGGTGGCGCAAGGCGACCTCGCGGGGGCGCTGAAGTCTTACAGCGACGGCCTCGCGATCAGAGACCGACTGGCGAAATCCGATCCCGGCAATGCCGGCTGGCAGCGCGATCTCTCGGTGTCGTTTGACAAGGTCGGCGACGTGCAGGTCGCGCAGGGCGACCTTGCGGGCGCGCTGAAATCCTACCGCGACAGCCTCGCGATCAGAGACCGGCTGGCGAAATCCGATCCGGGCAATGCCGGCTGGCAGCGCGATCTCTCGGTGTCGTACCTGAAAATCGGCGACGTGCAGGTGGCGCAGGGCGACCTTGCGGGCGCGCTGAAATCCTACCGCGACAGCCTCACGATTGCCGACCGGCTGGCGAAATCCGATCCGGGCAATGCCGGCTGGCAGCGCGATCTCTCGGTG
>JAFAHO010000104.1 GCA_019237205.1 Hyphomicrobiales bacterium | reverse complement strand
GCCGCCGGCCACCTATCCCCAATGACATCGTGGTATCGTTCGCGGATCTCGATCGCGAAGCCCGCTTCGCGGCTCACAGCAGATCCTCGCGCCGCGAAGTCGCGACACCGGGACATAATTCATCTCGTCGATCGCGGCCCTGGTGACTCGCTCCGCGCCCGACCTGGCCGCCGCGACCGCCGCCGTCGTGACAACCGCCACGATCTCGCCGATCAACTCTTCCGAAAGCCGGAATATCTCTCGCGCGAGTTTCTCTTCCGACAGATCGGAACGGCGCGCGAGCGGCAGGGCGCTTTCGAGACTGTCGAGGAGCGCGAGGAACTCCTCGTCGTATCGCCAGCGCGGCGCTGCGAGCAGTTCGAATCGGCTCGCCATTTCGTCGGTCGCGTTGATGAAGTCGTAAATCGCGACCTCCCCGATCAGAACCGGCGAGATGTCGAACTGACGGCCGATCCGTCGCAGGAAAGCCAACACCGCCTCGACGTCGCGGGATCGGCCGCGCAGCGCGTTGTGGAACTCGTCGAAAATCAGGATTTTTGGCTTCAGGCCGTCAAGCAGATGATCGACCTGCTCGGCCTTAGGGCCGACGTCCCGGCTGTTTCCCGTCGGCGCCCGGAATGCGCGCAGGATGCTCGCGTAGAAATGCGCAAGACCGGCCCCTTCGCGCGTCTGGACCACCCACACCCGCTGCGACTCGCACGTTTTCAGATGCGCGACGGCGAACCGCTCGGCGATCATCGTCTTGCCGTTGGCGTACGGCCCGACCAGCATCAGACCGCGAGTGCGTAACGCCGGCGGCCGGGACAGCAAATCGGTCAGACGCTCGTGCGCCTGCCTTGCGCCACGGTGCCCAATCCATCTCGGCGCCCGGATGTAGGCGATCCGGTCCTCGAGGCTGCGATCGAGATACGGGCGAACATGATCGAGCAGATGGTCGGCCATCTCACCAGTCCTCGACCGGAAGGCGGCGCTTTTCACGGACCGGGCGCTCGGCCGGAGGGGCAGGCGATGGGCGCATGGCCTCATAGGGCTTGCTGGCCTCCGCCGCGTGGGCCCGGCGCACGGCGTCACGCAAGTCGGCCCTCGAAGGTTTGGACCCGCCGACGATCTCTGCGATTTGACGCCGCAGCGTCACTTTCTCTGCGTCCGATCGCGCGTGCGCGGCGCGTTGGCGAGCGCGAGCGCCTTCGTGCTCCCACAGCGTTATCGGCGTGAGCCGCCCGTCGCGCCGCCCGACGGATCGAAACTCCCTGGTCTCCGGATCCCGGATATAGATGTGGCTGATGTCGCGGGGGTCGTATCGCACCTCGAGCCGACCCAGGAGGTCCCGCCGCGGAACCAGGCCGCCCAGCCACGGCGAATAGTAGTCCAACGCGAACATGCTGACGCCCTGCGGCGAGAGGCGCCGCTCCACCCCGGGCAGGAACGCCAGCACGACCCGCGCCGCATCGTCCTCGAAACGCGGAAGATCCCGGCTGTATTGCGCCCATTCCGCCGCCGGCGTCTTCAACGTCTTCGCATTCTGCTGCAGATTGTGATCGATCACGGCGAGCGTCACGCACCGCTCGAGGTCGGCGAAACTCAGGCGGGCGCGCCGCTGCGCAGGATAGCCATCGCGATCTGCCACGGATCGTCCCGCCGACCCCGGATGCATCGCGAGAACGGCATTGAGCTTCCCGAGCAGCCTTTCGACCACCCCGCCCTGATGGACGCGGCCGCGATCGCGATAGCGAATGCGGACGCCGTAGTCATCGCAGCCGCGCTGGAAAGCGCGCCCTTTGAACTCTTTCGCCGAATCGGTGACGAGCAACCGGGGTCGCCCGAACATCGGCCAGCGATGTTCGACGCCGCGCGCGGCCAACCACGCCTCCTTCGGACACATCGCCTGCGCAAGGCATAGGGCCACGGACAGCGCCGAAGGCTTTTCGAGGGTCAAACAAAAGCCGAGGATGCAGCGCGTCGCCACGTCAGCGACGATCGTCAGGTACGGTCTGCCGACAAAGATCCCTTCCCCTTCCACCACCTCCACGAAATGGATGTCGGTGGGCGTGTGATCGATCTGACAGACCTCGAGCGGCTGAGAGGCGTGGATGTATCCGGGTCTCGGCTTGAGGCGCTGGAGATGCTTCGGGTTCGCCGACCGCTTCCTGGCGATTTCCTCA
>JAFAHO010000055.1 GCA_019237205.1 Hyphomicrobiales bacterium | reverse complement strand
AGGCGGCCGGCGCGAAGGGGCTGGCGCTCGCCGGCCGCCCGGGGGAACATGAGGCCGCGTGGCGCGCGGCGGGCGTCGATGATTTCATCTTCGCCGGCGGCGACGCGCTCGCGACAATGCAAGGCCTCTATCGGCGCATCGGGGCGTTGAGCTGAATGGCGGCGATGAACCTCACCATGAGCAGGATCCCTAATTTCTCGACCGTTCCCTTCGCCGCCGCGTCGAGCGGGGACGACGCCGGCTTGCCGCGGACGTGGGCGACGCCGGAAGGGATCGCCGTCGAGTCGCTCTATGATCGCGCGGACCGCGAGAGACTTGACCTCTCGCACGATTGGCCGGGCTTGCCGCCCTATCTGCGCGGTCCTTATCCGACGATGTACCTCACGCAGCCCTGGACGGTGCGGCAGTACGCCGGTTTTTCGACCGCCGAAGAATCCAACGCCTTTTATCGCGCCAATCTCGCCGCCGGACAGAAGGGGCTGTCGGTCGCCTTCGATCTTGCGACGCATCGCGGCTACGATTCGGACCATCCGCGTGTCGCGGGCGACGTCGGCATGGCGGGCGTCGCCATCGACTCGATCTATGACATGCGCACCCTCTTCTCCGGCATTCCGCTCGATTCGATGAGCGTGTCGATGACGATGAACGGCGCGGTTTTGCCGGTGCTCGCTCTTTTCATCGTCGCGGCCGAGGAGCAGGGCGTTCCGATGGCGGCGCTGTCGGGGACCATCCAGAACGACATTCTCAAGGAGTTCATGGTCCGCAACACTTACATCTATCCGCCCGCCGCCTCGATGCGGATCGTGGCCGACATCTTCGCCTTCACCGCTGCGAACATGCCAATATTCAACTCGATCTCGATCTCCGGCTATCACATGCAGGAGGCGGGCGCGACGCAGGATCTCGAACTCGCCTACACGCTCGCGGACGGCGTCGAATATGTGCGCGCCGGTATCGCTGCGGGGATGAGCGTCGATCAGTTCGCGCCGCGGCTGTCGTTCTTCTGGGCGATCGGCATGAACTTCTTCATGGAGGTCGCGAAGCTGCGGGCGGCGCGCAAATTGTGGGCCGGACTGGTCAAAGGCTTCGGACCGAAGTCGAATAAGTCGCTGGCGCTGCGCGCCCACAGCCAGACGTCGGGCTGGTCGCTGACGGCGCAGGACCCGTTCAACAACATCGTGCGCACGCAGATCGAGGCGATGGCAGCGACCCAGGGCCATACCCAGTCGTTGCACACCAACGCGCTCGACGAGGCGCTCGCGCTGCCGACACCGTTCTCCGCCCGTATCGCCCGCAACACCCAGCTCTTCCTGATCGAGGAAAGCGGGACGACCCGCGTCATCGATCCGTGGGGCGGCTCGTACTACGTCGAGCGCCTGACCGCGAAACTGGCGGCGAGGGCGCAGAACCATATCGACGAGATCGAAGGTCTCGGCGGAATGGCCAAGGCGATGGAGCAGGGTCTGCCGAAGCGACGCATCGAGGAAGCCGCGGCGCGCACGCAGGCGCGGATCGATTCCGGCCGGCAGACGGTGATCGGCGTCAACGCCTTCGCCCCGACCATCGAGCGTGATCTCAGCGTTCTGAAAGTCGACGCGGCGGCGGTGCGCGCAACGCAAATCGAGAAGCTCAAGCGCCTGCGCGCCGAGCGCGACGAAACGGCGACGCGATCCGCGCTCGAGGCGCTCACCAACGGCGCCCGCGGCAAGGTCAACCTGCTGCAACTGTCCGTTGAGGCGGCTCGGGCCAAGGCGACGGTCGGCGAAATCTCGTTCGCGATGGAGAAAGCCTTCGGCCGGCATGTCGCCGAGATTCGGGCGATTTCCGGCGTTTATCTCGCCGAGGCGGGGCAGGCGGCGGAAGCAAACCAGCGCGTGATCGAATTGACCCGCGCCTTCGCCGAAAACGAGGGCCATCGGCCTCGGATACTTGTCGCCAAGATGGGTCAGGATGGTCACGACCGCGGGCAAAAGATCATCGCCTCGGCCTTCGCCGATCTGGGCTTCGACGTGAAGATCGGGCCCCTGTTCGCGACGCCCGAGGAAGTCGCGGCGCTGGCGGCGGAAAGCAGGGCCCATATTGTCGGCGTGTCCTCGCTCGCCGCAGGCCATCTCGCGCTTGTCCCTGCGCTGAAGAGCGCTCTCGCCAAGGCCGGGATGGGAAAAACGATGATTGTAGTCGGCGGCGTCATCCCCGAACAGGATTTCGCGCCGCTTCGCGCCGCCGGGGCCGAGGCGATCTTTCCGCCCGGCACGATCATCGCCGACGCCGCTCAGCGCCTGATCGAGCGATTGAACGAGCAACTCGGCTACAGCCAGCGTGCGCCAGCCTAGACGACGAGCGCCGAGACCGTCGTTTTCGCCGGGGACGCCCAGCGTCGCCCGTTTTCCAATATTGGCGCGCGAGAATGCGTTACGTCGAGTGACGACGCTACGGCGCCTGCATCATATTGGCACGATACTCGGACGGCGTCGGTGGCGCCACACTTGCCCTGTCTTTTCGGGGTTGCACCGGAGAGGAAGTGAGATGCGCGATGCGCGCCTCGGTTGCTGAGATTGTGCGGCGAACGATCCGCCACGCGCGCCGGTTGTCGAAGGAAGGCGGTTACGATTGGCCGACAGCGCGCGGAGCGCTGACGAAGATTCTCGCCGACCTCGAGGCGCGATCTCCCGGCGATCCGAGCCTTGAGCGATTGCGCCAGGTCATCGAACGCGGCGACCGGGCCTGGAAGCTGCGGGAGGATGAGACGAAATGACGCGCTCGAGGCGAAGGCTTCGACGGGCTTCGCGCGGATCCGGCGAAAACAATATTTCGGAACTGACGCGGGCGAAGCCGAGAGCGCCGAGAACGCGGCTGCATCGCTTGACTCGCCGCATCCGGTGCTCAACAATTTCATTCACTTGACAAGAAGGCCGCGGAGTTTGCTGTGATCCCGGTCATCCGTGGGACGCAGATCGCGCCGTCGCTTCTGGAGCGTAGGCGCAGGCTGGCGTTGCGGCAGGCGCACAGCGGCTTTCTATTGCCAGGGTGACGGGGAGGGGCGGTCCCGATGGCGACGACCACGAATGGGCGAAGCGCGCGCACGAGAAAATTGTTAACGCGTCGAGGAGCGGAGCTGCACTTCACCGAACTCGGCTTTGGCGGAGCGCCGCTCGGCAATCTCTATCGGCCGATGACCGAGAAGGAAGCGCGGTTGATGCTCGAGACCGTGTGGGCGTCCGGCTGCCGCTACTTCGATACCGCCCCGCTCTATGGCCTCGGGTTGTCGGAAACCCGGCTTAACGGATTCTTGCGGCCGAAGCCGCGTGAATCCTTCCTGATCTCAACCAAGGTCGGCCGCCTCCTGGAGCTCTGCAAGCCACAGGAACGCTCACGGCAAGACGGCGTCGGCGCCTTCTTCGAAACGCCCTCGCGGCGCGAGCAATACGACTATTCCTACGACGGGGTGAAGCGCTCGCTCGAATTCTCGCTCGAGCGCCTCGGCCTTGATGAGATCGACATCGTCTACGCCCACGACGTCGACGCATTCACGCACGGCAGCAGGGAAGCCGCCAATGCACGCATCAAGGAATTCATGAATGGCGGCTACCGGGCGCTCGACGAAATGCGCGCCGCAGGAGCGATTAAGGCGATCGGCGCCGGGATCAATGAATGGCAGGTCGCCGAGACCCTGACCCGCGCCGGAGACTTCGATGTGTTCCTTCTCGCAGGACGCTACACGCTGCTCGAGCAGGAAGCGCTCGCGACCTTCCTGCCGCTTTGCGCGGAGAAAAGAATTGGCGTCGTGGTCGGCGGCCCGTTCAACTCCGGCATCCTTGCGACCGGGGTGAAGGCCGACGCGCACTACAATTATGGCCCCGCGCCGGAGGAGGTGAAGGAGCGCGTGCGGCGCATTCAGCTGGTCTGCAAGAGCTTCAAGGTCAAGTTGCCGGAAGCGGCCTTGCGCTTTCCGCTCGGCCATCCGATGGTGGTCAGCGTCATCGCCGGCGCGCAGCGTGCGAGCGAAGCCAAACGCAACGCCGTGATGATGAGCGCCAAGATTCCGAGCGCGCTGTGGCGGGCGTTGAAGACCGAGAAGCTGATGCGCGAGGATGCGCCGGCGCCGCGCTGAGTGCGTTTCACGTCGAGTCAAAAGAGGCCTTCGATCTCGCCGTTGACGACGCGGATCCGTTCCGCCGCCGGGCTTCGCGGCAGACCCGGCATGGTGCGGATGTCGCCCATCAGAACGACGACGAAGCCGGCGCCGGCGCGCAGGCGGATTTCGCGTACCGTCGGCTTGAATCCGCTCGGCGCGCCAATGTGCGCCGGGTTGTCCGAGAACGAGTATTGCGTCTTGGCGACGCAGATCGGAAGCCTCCCCCAGCCGGCGGCTTCGAGATCATCGAATTGCCGGCGCACGGAATCGTTGGCCGCAATGTCGTCGGCGCCGTAAATTTCCCGCGCGATTGTGCGCGTCTTGTCCCAAAGGCTCATTGCGTCGGGATAAAGCAAACGAAACCGCGCCGAGCCGCTGTCGGCGACCCCGGCCACCGCGTGCGCCAGATCTTCGCATCCCGCCCCGCCTCGCGCCCAGTGGTTGCAGATGATCGCCTTGACCTCGAACTCGTCCCTGACCGCGGCCCTAACAAAATCGAGCTCCGCCTCCGTGTCGGCGCTGAAGCGATTGATGGCGACGATGATGGGCACGCCGAACTTGCGCATGTTGGCGATGTGGCGCGCGAGATTGGCGAGACCTGCGCTCAGCGCCGGCAGGTTTTCGGCGCCGAGCGCGTCTTTGGCTATTCCGCCATGCATCTTGAGCGCCCGCACGGTCGCCACGATCACGGCCGCGGCCGGCTCAAGCCCGGCCTTGCGGCATTTGATGTCGAAGAATTTTTCAGCCCCAAGGTCGGCGCCGAAACCGGCCTCGGTGACGACATAGTCGGCGAGCTTAAGCGCCGCGCGCGTTGCGACCACCGAATTGCAGCCATGAGCGATGTTGGCGAAGGGCCCCCCATGAACGAGCGCCGGCGATCCCTCTAGCGTCTGCACGAGATTGGGCTTCAGCGCATCTTTGACCAGGACGGTCATAGCGCCTTCGGCCTTGAGGCCGCTCGCCGTGACGGGGCGCTTGTCGTAGGTCGAGCCCACAATCATGCGTCCGAGCGTTTGCTCCAGGTCCTCGAGGTTCGAAGCGAGGCAGAAGGCCGCCATCACCTCGGACGCGACCGTGATGTCGAAGCCGTCCTCGCGTGGAAAGCCGTTGCCTGGGGCTCCGAGTCCGATCACCGTTTCGCGCAGCGCCCGGTCGTTCATGTCGAGCGCGCGGCGCCATAGAATGCGGCGGAGATCGAGCCCCAGCCCGTTGCCCCAATAGATGTGGTTGTCGACCATCGCGGCCAGGAGATTGTGCGCCGAGGTGATTGCGTGGAAGTCGCCGGTGAAATGGAGATTGATCGCGTCCATCGGGACGACCTGGGCATAGCCGCCGCCGGCCGCGCCGCCCTTCATGCCGAAGCAGGGTCCGAGCGAGGGTTCGCGCAAGCAGATCATCGCCTTTTTGCCGATGCGGTTCAGCGCGTCGCCGAGCCCGACGGTCGTCGTCGTCTTGCCTTCGCCGGCCGGCGTCGGGCTGATTGCCGTAACGAGGATCAGCTTCCCGTCCCGCCGGTCCGCGAGGCTCTCGAGGAAATTGGCGTCGATTTTGGCGATCGAGGGTCCGTAGGAGTACAGAGCCGATGCCGGGACTCCGATCCCGGCGGCGATTTCCGTGATCGGCTTCAGCTTCGCCGCACGCGCGATTTCGATGTCGGAAAGCATGTCCCTCATCCCGCTCGGCCCCGCCGGGCCGGCAGGGAGCGCGCCCACAAATCATCCGGCGTGCGATGAATTGCAAGCGCGATGCCGGGCGGCCATGGTAAGGTTGCCGACCGGTTGCTCGTGCGGAGAACCCCTTGGCCACCCCGCGGCTCGCGGCGTTCACAATCGTTAGCCTCGCCCTCTATCTCGGCCTCGCCGTCGCAGGGGCCGGCGGCGCAGGCCACTTCTTTTCGCATCTCCCGCTGATCTCGTTGACGGCGGTCACGATCGCGCTTGGCGTCGCCTCGTTGTTCACCGAAGGACACATTGGGTCCGGCGCGCGCGAAGACCGTTCGAACCGTTGGGTAATTGGGGCGCTGGTCGTGCTCGGCTTCGTCGACGCCTATCTGCCCGCCTACACGGACCAGCACGATATTCTGACGTTTGGTGGGGAAGGCGTCCGCTGGTTCGGCGTCGCGCTCTATGCGGTCGGCGGCGTTCTGCGGATTGCGCCAGTCTTCGTGCTCGGGCGCCGATTCAGCGGCCTCGTCGCAATCCAGCCTGGTCATCGACTCGTCACCGGCGGAAGATACAGGGTTATCCGCCATCCGAGCTATCTCGGTCTTTTCATCAACGCGCTTGGCTGGGGACTGGCGTTTCGCGCCGGCGTCGGGGTCCTCATCGCCGCGCTGATGCTCATTGTCGTGTTGGCGCGGATCGAGGCCGAGGAGCGATTGCTTCAAGAGACATTCGGCGCCGAGTACGACGCCTATCGCGCGCACACGTGGCGGCTCATCCCCTATGTCTACTGACGTGCAGCGCAATGTTGCCTCGCTTCGTCGCATCCCCTAAACCTCCGCTCGCCTTCGTCGCCACGGACCCAAGACCATGATCCGCTCCGCCCTGATGACCGTGATGACCAACGCCGCGATCAAGGCCGGGCGCGGCCTCAAGCGCGACTTCGGCGAGATCGGCCAGTTGCAGGTGTCGATGAAAGGAACCGGCGATTTCGTCAGCCTCGCCGACAAGCGCGCGGAGAAAACGGTTCATGAGGAACTCGCGAAGGCGCGGCCCGGCTACAGCTTTGTGATGGAAGAGGCCGGGCGCATCGAGGGAACCGACAAGAGCCACACTTGGCATATGGACCCGCTCGATGCGACGACGAATTTCCTGCACGCGATTCCGATCTTCGCGATCTCGATTGCTCTCGAGCGCGAAGGACAGATCGTCGCCGGCGTCATCTATAATCCCGCCGACGACGATATGTACGTGACCGAGAAGGGACAGGGTGCGTTCGGCCGCAACCGCCGACTGCGGGTCGCCGCCCGCACCGAGTTGTCGCAGGCGCTTTTCGGCTGCGGCATTCCCCACCTCGGCAAGGCGGCGCAGCATCCGCGGTTCAAGGCGGAACTCGCGGCGGTCATGACGCGCGTCGTCAATGTGCGCCGGATGGGATGCGCCTCGCTCGATCTCGCCTGTGTCGCGGCCGGCCGCTTCGACGCTTTCTGGGAGCGCGGTCTCAATTCGTGGGACATCGCCGCGGGCGCGCTCTTGATCCGCGAGGCCGGCGGCTTCGTGACCGGCGCCGACGGCGAGGCCGATTTCCTCGAAACCGGCTCGATTTGCTGCGGCAATGAAACGATGCATCGCGAGCTTCTGGCCCTGCTGAGAAGCATCGCTTAACTCTCGCCCGAATTCTGTTACGGTTCCATCGGTCAAGAGTGGCCGATTCGTTGCGGATTTTGGGGCGGGCGGATGAGCAGGGTTTGGCCCAGCGACTATGCGGCGGGCTGGGATGAGCGCTGAGGCGCTGTTTCTGTCCGGCGACGCCGCGCTGCTTGGACTTGCCGTTGCCGGCGGCGTTGCGGCGCGAAAACCCTTCGCGGGGACGCTCGTCTACGGCGGAGCGCTCGCGATCTGCGCGGCGATGCTGGTCCTTGCCCTTGTCGAACTCCTCGGCCGCACGAACGGCGAGACGCTTGTTCTGCCGCTCGGCCTCCCTTGGATCGGCGCGCGCTTTCGCGTCGACGCGCTGTCGGCGTTCTTTCTCGTCGTCATCAACCTCGGCGGCGCCGCGGCAAGCCTCTATGGCCTCGGCGCCGCGCGCCACGAGCATTCGCCGGGACGCGTGCTGCCGTTTTTCCCGGCCTTCCTCGCCGGCATGAACCTCGTCCTCGTGGCTAGTGACGCTTACACGTTTTTGTTGTCGTGGGAGTTCATGTCGATCGCCTCGTGGGCGCTCGTCATGGCCCACCATCGCGAGGGCGACAACGCGCGCGCCGGCTATGTCTACCTGGTGATGGCGAGCTTCGGCACATTCATGCTGCTGCTCTCCTTCGCACTACTGGCGAGTCCTGCCGGCGGCTACGCCTTTGACGCCATGCGCGCGGCCCCGCCGGCGCCGGCTGTGGCTGGCCTCGCCTTCATCCTGGCCCTTATCGGCGCGGGGTCGAAGGCAGGGATTGTGCCGCTGCACGTTTGGTTGCCGCTCGCCCATCCGGCCGCGCCGAGCCATGTCTCCGCGCTGATGAGCGGGGTCATGACGAAGGTCGCGGTCTACGGCTTTGTCCGGATCGTGTTTGACCTGGCAGGCCCACAGGGTTGGTGGTGGAGCGTGCCGGTCCTGATGGTCGGGGCGGGCACCGCCCTGCTCGGCGTGCTCTATGCGCTGATGCAACACGACCTCAAGCGCCTGCTGGCTTACCATACGGTCGAGAACATCGGCATCATCTTCATTGGATTTGGGCTCGCGCTTGCGTTCAAGTGGTTCGGGATGCCTTCGGCCGCAGCGCTCGCCATGACGGCGGCGCTGCTGCACACGTTCAACCATTCTCTCTTCAAGAGCCTGCTGTTCTTTGGCGCGGGCGCCGTGCTGTCGGCGACGGGCGAACGCGACATGGAGCATCTCGGGGGCCTCATTCACAATATGCCCCGGACGGCTTTCGCGTTTCTCGTCGGTTGCGCCGCCATCTCGGCTTTGCCGCCGTTCAACGGCTTCGTCTCCGAATGGCTGACGTTTCAAGCCATCCTGCTAAGCCCGGAGCTGTCGTCCTGGGTGCTGAAGATATTGGCGCCCGCGGTCGGCGCGCTGCTCGCGCTCTCTGCCGCGCTCGCCGCCGCCTGCTTCGCCAAGGCGTTCGGAATAACCTTCCTTGGCCGCGCTCGCACGGACTCGGCCAAGCACGCGCACGAGACCAATCGCTTTGCGCTTGCGGCTATGTTCGTGCCTGCGGCTCTCTGTCTCGCGGCCGGCGTCGTTCCGGGTCTCTTCATAGACGCTCTGTCGCCGGCAGTGAGCGACGCCGTCAGCGGCCGAATGCCGGCTCAGGCCGGAATCGCCTGGCTTTCGATCGCGCCGATCGCGGAAAGCCGCAGTTCATACAACGGGCTGCTCGTGTTCCTGTTCATCGCCATCTCGGCTTCCCTCGCCGCCAGCGTCATCCATCGCTTCGCCTCTAACGCCCTGCGCCGCGCGCCGGCGTGGGATTGCGGCTTTCCGGACTCGAGCCCCGCGACGCAATACACGGCAGAGAGCTTCGCCCAACCGATCCGGCGCGTGTTTGGCGGCCTCGCCTTTGTCACGCGCGAGCATATCGACATGCCCGAGCCGGGCGAGACGCGGCCCGCGCGGTTCGAACTCACGCTCGGCGACAGGATCTGGGACCTCATCTATGCGCCGCTCGCGAACAGCGTCGAGCGCGCGGCGGTGGAGTTGAACCGCCTTCAGTTCCTCACCATCCGCCAGTATCTCAGCGTCGTCTTCGCCGCGCTCATCACGCTTCTCGTCATGCTTGCGTCCTGGCCATGATCGTCGACCTTGCCTTCCAACTGTTGCAGATGACGCTGGTCATCGCCGTGGCGCCGCTGCTGACCGGCCTCGTGCGCGCAACCAAGGCGCGGCTCATGCGCCGACGCGGGCCGCCGCTTATCCAGCCTTACCGGGACCTTATCCGTCTTGCCCGCAAGGAGGCGGTCGTCGCCGATGGCGCCTCCTGGCTGTTTCGCTTCGTGCCCTATCTGGTGTTCGCGGCGACCTGGGTCGCAGCCGCCCTGGTGCCGACCTTCGCCACCGGGCTTCTCTTTTCATGGTCGGCTGATCTCATCGCTATCATCGCGCTCCTCGGCGCGGCGCGGTTCTTTCTGGCGCTTGCGGGGCTCGACGTCGGAACCAGCTTCGGCGGCCTCGGTTCGAGTCGTGAGGCTCTTTTCGGCGCGCTTGCCGAGCCGGCGATGATCGTGATCGTGTTCACCCTCGCGCTGGTCGCGGGTTCGACCCAGCTGTCGACGGTTGCGGCCTATATGGTCTCGAGCAATGTGGGCCTGCGCGTCTCGCTCGGCATGGCGCTGGTTGCGCTCATCGTCGTCGCGCTCGCCGAAAACGGACGAATTCCGGTCGATAATCCCGCGACCCACTTGGAACTGACCATGGTTCATGAGGCGATGATCCTGGAATATTCGGGTCGGCATCTGGCGGTGATCGAGCTCGCAGCGATGCTGAAGCTCGTGCTCTACGTCTCGCTCATCGTTTGCGTTTTTGTTCCGTGGGGCCTTGCGATCGCCGACGCGAGCGTCGCGGACCGGTTGCTTGGCGCTCTTCTCTATCTCGTCAAGCTCGCGCTCGCGGGCGTCGCGCTCGGCGTATTCGAGAGCAGCATCGCCAAGATGCGCGTCTTCCGGGTGCCCGACTTCGTCGGCGCGGCGCTGATGCTGGGATTTCTCGGCGCGCTCCTGCTGTTCGTCTCGAGGACCCTGAAATGAAGGGTCTTGACTTCGACGTCGCCCACCTTCTCGCGGGCGGCCTGGTGCTGATCAGCTTCATGCTGCTCTATCAGAACCGCCTCTATGCGCTGCTCAACGTGTTCGCGCTGCAGGCTGTCGTGCTTTCGCTCTCGGTCGCCTGGCAGGCCTATGTGCAGGACGCCAATCACCTCTACGTCACCGCGGCCATCGCCTTCGCCTTCAAGGCCGTCATCATCCCGCTCGCGCTGCATCGCATCATCGCCGAGCTTGGCATCCAGCGCGACGTCGAGAACGTTGTCGGAGTCGGGCCGACGATGCTCGCCGGCCTCGCGCTGGTCGCCCTATCCGAGGTCGTGATGCTGCGCATCGCAAGCGAGGCAGACGTCCTCGCGCAGGAAGACCTCGCCTTCGCCCTGTCGGTCGTGTTGCTCGGCATGCTGATGATGGTCGTCCGCCGCAACGCCGTCTCGATGGTCGTTGGTTTCATGTCCCTCGAGAATGGGCTCATCCTCGCCGCGGCCGGGGCGAAGGGCATGCCGCTGGTCGTAGAGATTTCGGTCGCCTTTTCCGTGCTGGTGGCGCTGGTGGTGATCGGCGTCTTCCTCTTTCGCATCAGCGAGCGCTTCGAAACGGTCGATGCTCATGCACTCGACCGGTTTCGCGGAGACCAGCGATGACGGCGGGGATCGGCGCGGCGATCGTCATTCTCGCACTTCCGGCAGCGACGGCAGCCCTGCTCTCCGTTTTGCCCTCCTACCGGCTTTCCGCCGCGATCAATGTCGCGTCCGCCTTCGTCACCCTGCTGGCCGCAGTCTCGCTGCTGGCCGCCGCTCCACAACCGAACGCTTACATTCTCGTCGACGATCTCAACGTCGTCTTCATCGTGCTCAACACTTTCGTCGGCTTTACCGCGAGCGTGTTCAGCGCGACCTATATCGCGCACGAGATCGAGAGCGGGCGCCTGACGCCTACGCATCTGCGATTCTATCATGCGATGTATCAGTTTCTCCTGTTGTCGATGAACCTCGCGCTGATCGCCAACAATATCGGATTGATGTGGGTGGCGATCGAGCTCGCCACGCTGACGACGGTGTTGATGGTCGGCCTCTATCGCACGCAGGAGGCGATCGAGGCGGCCTGGAAATATTTCATCCTCGGCAGCGTCGGCATCGCGCTCGCCCTCTTCGGCACGATCCTCGTCTACATGGCCGCCCGGCCGGTCGTCGGCGAAGGCGTTCAGGGGATGCTGTGGACGAGCCTGATCGCGCATGTGCCGGCGTTCGACCCGGCGCTGCTCAACCTCGCCTTCGTCTTCCTCCTGCTCGGCTATGGCACCAAGGTCGGCCTTGCCCCCTTGCACGCCTGGCTTCCCGACGCCCACGCCGAAGGGCCGACGCCCATCTCGGCCGTGCTTTCCGGCCTGCTGCTCAATGTGGCGCTCTATGCCGTGCTGCGTTTCAAGCTGTTGCTCGACGCCAACGCGTTTGCGCTGGCGCCGGGACCGTTGATGGCGACGCTCGGCCTCATCTCGGTCGTATTCGCCGCCTTCATGCTCTACCGTCGGCGCGACGTGAAGCGCATGTTCGCCTATTCCTCGATCGAGCACATGGGCGTGATCGTGTTCGCCTTCGGGATCGGGGGACCGCTCGCCAATTTTGCCGCCCTCCTGCACATGGCGATGCACAGCCTAACGAAATCGGCGATCTTCTACACCGTCGGCCAGGTCGCCCAGGTCAAGGGCACGCAGCAGATCGCCGACATTCGCGGCTTGACCGTCACCCACCCGCTGCTCGGATGGAGCCTGGTGTTCGGGGTTTTCGCCATTGTCGGCCTTCCGCCGATGGGCGTGTTCATGAGCGAGTTCCTCATTGTGAGCTCGACCTACGAACGCGCGCCGTGGCTGGCGCTGCTGCTGGGCTTTGGTCTGCTCGTCGCTCTGGGCGCCCTTGTTCTTCGCCTGCAGGGGATGGCTTTCGGCGCTCCGATCGGCTCGAGGGCGCCGGCGAAGGCGTCGGCGCTCCCGATCGTAGCTCATTTCGCCCTGGTTCTGATTGCCGGCGTCTATCTTCCGCCGCCGATCGTGACGTGGTTCCAGCACGTCGCCCAGCTGTTGCGGTGAGGAAGGAGGCATGAGCGCGAGCCTGCGCGTCAGTCCCGCCAACGGAGCCGAATGGCGCGAGGCTACACGCCTGCTGGCTGCAGGAGAAGCAACGCTCGTGAGCCTTTGGGGCGACGATGGGCGCATGCGCATGGCCGTGCGGCAAGCGTCTGGCGCGTTATCGTTCGTCGAGGTCGCCTGCGAGGACGGCTCGTTCCCGTCGGTCGCGTCGGTTCACGCGCCGGCGGACCGGCTCGAGCGCGCGGCTTGCGATCTCTTCGGTTTCACGGCCCGCGAAACTGCGGACAAGCGGCGCTGGCTCGATCATGGCCGCTGGCCGTTGCGCCATCCGCTGGGACAGGCGGTTCCGCATGACGGCGCTCCCGACGCCTATCCCTTCCTCAATGCCGAAGGCGAAGGTCTGCACCAGATTCCGGTCGGCCCCGTTCACGCCGGAATCATCGAACCCGGCCATTTCCGGTTTCACGCCGGCGGCGAATCGGTCGTGCGGCTCGAAGAGCGCCTCGGCTACGTGCACAAGGGCGTCGATCGTCTGATGCGCGGCGCTAACCTCGAACGCGGCGGCGTCCTGGCCGCGCGCGTCAGCGGTGATTCGACCGTGGCCTACGGCGTCGCTTTCGCCCGCGCCGTCGAGGCGGCGCTTGGGATCGAGGCGCCGCCGCGGGCGCACGGGCTCAGGGGCCTGATGGCGGAGCTCGAGCGGATCGCTAATCATTTCGGCGACATCGGCGCCGTCTGCAACGACGCAGCATTCGCGCTGATGCACGCCCATTGCGGGATCTTGCGCGAGCGGACGCTGCGCACGGCCAAAGCCGCTTTCGGACATCGGCTGATGATGGACGCGGTCGTTCCGGGCGGCGTCGCCGTCGATCTGACTCCGGAGGGGGCAGAGGCGATTCGCGCGCTCGTCCGTCATGTTCGCACGACGTTTCCAGGCCTCGTCCAGCTCTATGACAACACCGCTTCCCTGCAGGACCGCACGGTCGGGACGGGCGTGCTGAACGTGGATCTCGCGCGCCGCTTCGGCGCAGGAGGCGTCGTTGGCCGCGCGTCCGGCCGCGATTTCGACGCGCGCCGCGACTGCCCCTATCCGCCTTACGACGCTTTTAGTTTCGAGGTTCCAATCCGGCGCGCGGGCGACGTCAACGCCCGCATCTGGGTTCGGATCGAGGAAGTCGGCGAAAGCCTCAGTCTGATCGAGGCGATGCTCTTGCGCCTGGCTGGCGGTCCGGTCCTCGCCACCCTCGCCTCAGCCGGAAGCGCTTGCGAGGGTTTTGCGCTCATCGAGACTTTTCGCGGCGAGGTCTTCGCGCACGTGCGGCTCGCGAACGATGGCGTTGTTGCGCGGTGCCACCTGCGCGACGCCTCGTGGTTCCAGTGGCCCCTGCTGGAGGCCGCGATCGAGGGCAATATCGTCGCCGATTTCCCGCTCTGCAACAAATCGTTCAATTGCTCCTACTCGGGGTGCGATCTCTAGATGCGCAATACCCTCCTCCTAGGCCTCCGGCCGCCGCTGACGGAAAAGGCTCCGGGATTGGAGGATCCGGAGCTTGCCGCGCTCGCTTCGACCGTGAAAGAGGCGGCCGAGCGCGCCCTTGGGCGGAGCCTCGCGATCCGGCACGTCGACGCGGGTTCATGCAATGGCTGCGAACTCGAGATTCACGCGCTCGGCAACGCCTTTTACGATCTTGAGCGGTTCGGCTTCCGGTTCGTCGCCTCGCCTCGCCACGCCGACGTGCTCCTGGTCACTGGTCCGGTCACGCTGAACATGCGGGAGGCGCTGCAGCGGACTTACGACGCCACGCCCGGGCCCAAATGGGTTGTCGCGTCGGGCGTCTGCGCGGCCGACGGCGGCGTTTTTGCGGGAAGCTACGCCATCGCCGGCGGCGTCGCGAGCGTCGTCCCGGTCGATCTCGTCATCCCCGGCTGCCCGCCGAGCCCGGCCGCTCTGCTGAGAGGTCTCTTGGCGCTGATGAGGGGCGGATCGAAGTAGCGTCTTTTCCTTGCTAAGGCGCTGCTGCTAGTCTCGCCCATCGAAAGCAACGAGACCTTCATGCCCTACGCCCGCTACCCTTCGCTTCTCGACAAGGTCGTCTTCATCACCGGCGGCGGGTCGGGGATCGGAGCGGCTATGGTCGAGGCCTTCATCGGACAAAAGGCCAACGTTGCTTTCGTCGACATCCAGACCGAGCCGTCGAAAGCGCTCGCAGCTCGGCTTGGCGCATCGGGACCGGCGCCTTTGTTCATCCAATGCGACCTGACCGACATCGCGGCGCTCGAGGCGGCGATGGAGGAGGTCCATCAGCGTCTCGGGCCGATCGGGGCGCTGATCAACAATGCCGCCAACGACCAGCGTCACGACGCCGACGAGGCGAGCGAAGAGGACTGGGATCGGACGATGGCGCTCAATGTCAAGCACCAGTTTTTCGCCGCCCAGATCGCGCGGCGTTCGATGCGCGAACTCGGCGGCGGCGCGATCGTCAATTTTACCTCAACGGCATGGATGATCGGCATCGCGCGGATGTCGCTCTATTCCGCCGCCAAGGCGGCTATTGTCGGCCTGACGAACAGCCTCGCGCGCGAGTTCGGGCCGGACAACATCCGCGTCAACGCGATCGCCCCGGGCGCGGTCGTTACCGAGCGTCAGCGCCGTCTCTGGCTGAGCGAGAAGGACATCGCCGATTTCCGCGCGCGCCAGTGCCTCGACCGCAGCCTCGTCGCCGAAGATGTGGCGCGGCTAGCGCTCTTTCTCTCCGCGCAGGACAGCGAGATGATCACCAAGCAGTGCTTCCTTGTCGACGGCGGCCTACGCTGACGAAACGTCTGTAAGCCCGAGGGGCTTGATCGGACGCCCGGACGGGCGCATCCTTCGCGATCCGCGGCGGCTGGAGACAAGGCCGCTCGACAAGGGAGAGGCAGAATGACAGTTGCGCGCATTCTTTCCGAAAAAGGGCGCGAGGTGTTCACGACCCAGCCGCATCGCACCCTCAAGGAAGTCATCGATCTTCTCGCCGGCAAGGGCATCGGAGCAGTCGTTGTGTCCGACGCATCCATGAGCGTGCTCGGCATCCTTTCCGAGCGCGACGTGGTCCGAGTGATCGCTCAGCACGGCGCCGCCGCGCTGGACGATCAGGTGTCGCGACATATGACGCCCAAGGTGACGACGGTGACGCGCGGCGACACGATCGACCATGTGATGCAGACGATGACCGACGGCCGTTTCCGCCATGTTCCGGTCGTCGAGGACGGGCGGCTCATCGGCATCATTTCGATCGGCGACGTGGTCAAGCGCCACGTGAACATGATCGACAGCGAGCGCCAAGCGTTGCGGGAATATATCGCGACCGCCTGAACGACGGCGGCGATCAGGCGCCGGCGGATACGATCCGCGGCAGCTCGATATGCTGCGCGATCTCGTCGGCGGCCCTGCGCACCGCCTCGCGGCCGAGCGCGATCAATTCGTCGGCGCGATGAAATTCAAACATGCCGATCTTGCCGACCTTCAATTGCACCAGCGCGTCGGGCGGATCGCCCGCGAGCCTCGAGCGCATGATGCGGTCCTGGAGAATGTCGAAGGCGTTGACCATCACGGTCATGAGCCCCGGGGCAGGGGCTTCGGCCTCGGCAGGGGCTCGCGGGGCGCCGCCGCGCCACCAGCGGGTGATCACGCGGACGCTGTCGTTCGCCGGCTCTTCGACGACCGGGGGCGGCCCGGCACGTCCGAAAGGATCCTGGATCGCCGTGCCGCGCCCGACGATTTCGCTTGAAATGTTGAACGCGATGACCCGTTCGGCGCCGAGCGCGCGGGCGACGCTGACTGGGACCGGATTGACAAGCGCCCCGTCGAAAAGCCAGCGGCCCTCGACCTTGACCGGTTCGAACACGCCCGGCAGCGCGTAAGAGGCCCGGATCGCTTCGGCAAGAGGGCCGCGCCGGAGCCAGATCTCGTGCCCGCCGCCGATTTCGGTCGCGACGCCCGCGAAGCGGATCGGCAGATCCTCGATCCGCATTGCGCCGAGCTCCGCCTCGAGCTTCGCCCGCAGCCGCTCGCCGCCGATGAGGCCCCCGCCGGAGAACGAAAGGTCGAGGAGACCGAACATGCGGCGCCTGGTGAGCGAACGCGCGAACGCCTCCAAGATGTCGATTTTTCCTGCAGCGTAGCAGCCGCCAACGAGCGAGCCGATCGAAGAGCCGACGATCACCTCGGGCCTGACGCCCAACGCATCCAGCTCCCGCAGCGCGCCGATATGCGCCCAGCCCCGCGCCGCGCCCGCGCCGAGTACGACGCCGAGCTTCGCAGGGCGGGCGCGTCCGCTGCCGAGCGAGGGCTCCAAGTCGCTTCTCCAATACGGCGCTCTGAACATTGCATCCCTTGAACGTGGCCTTGCGGGTCTGCGTTCCGCAACGACACTATGTCTTACACCCAATTGGGCGCCAGAAAATTAAGGTGAGCGGTTAATTTCAGTAAAGAACCAAAGGCGAACATCAGCTTTGGGTTTTCTTACGCTCAATGAACGCGAGGCGCGCCCCGGCGCCGTCGGCCTCGACCCGGCGGTAGAAACACGAGCGCCGGCCGGTATGGCAGGCCCCCCCGTCGCCGCCGACCTCGACGAAGGCGAGAAATGCGTCCTGGTCGCAGTCGACTCGCATTTCGACGAGTCGCTGCGTCTGGCCGGAGGTGTCCCCCTTCCGCCAAAGCGCGCCGCGCGAACGCGACCAGTAATGGACGACGCCGGTCGCCAGCGTCGCGTGAAGCGCGGCCTCATTCATATGGGCGACCATCAGCACATCGCCGCGTTCAGCGTCGATCGCGACGCAGGTGGCCAGCCCGTCCGGGCCGAATTTCGGCCGAAGAACGACGCCCTCTTCCGGGTCGGATAAGGCGTCGCCTCCCGGATCGGCCACGGTCAACGGGCCCCGCGCAGGAGATTGAAGAAGCGGGTCTGCTCGTTCAGGTCGTCTCGGAACACGCCGGTGAACTGCGTGGTGACGGTCGAGACGCCCTCCTTGCGCGCGCCGCGCATCGCGATGCAGGTATGCTCGGCCTCGATCATCAGCGCGACGCCGCGCGTCGCCAGCGAATCCTCAATCGCTGAAACGATCTGCGCCGATAACGCTTCCTGAGTCTGCAAGCGTCGGGCGAAGACCTCAACGATGCGGGCGAGCTTCGAGAGGCCGACGACGCCATCGCTCGGATAGTAGCCGATATGAGCTTTGCCGAAGAAAGGAGCGATATGATGCTCGCAGTGGGAAACGAACGAAATGTCCCGCACCAGCACGAGATCGTCGTAGCCGGAAACCTGATGAAACACCCGCGACAGCGTTTCGCCGGCGTTGGCGCGATAGCCCCCGAACAACTCCTCATAGGCCTTCGCAACCCGCCGCGGCGTGTTGGCGAGCCCTTCGCGATCCGGATCATCGCCGGCCCAGGCGATGAGCGTCCGCACGGCGGCCTCGGCCTCTTCGCGGCTTGGCTTTGCCAGTTTCGGGCGCGCAGGCGCCGCCTTCAAAGTCACGAGATCATCCATCAGCGTACCCCGGCAGTGGCCGCGCCCGTCTCAGGCCTCGATTTCGGCTTTCCGCGCTCCTATATAGGCAACCCTAGACACAGCGCCAGTCTATGGGATTAGTCGACGTTCGCGATGATTGACGAGATCTACAATCGGCGGGTGCTTGAGCTTGCCGCGAATATTCCGCGTCTCGGACGGCTCGCCGCGCCCGACGCCACCGCGAAGGCCCATTCCCGTCTCTGCGGCTCGACTGTTACTGTCGATCTGGTCGTGAAGGACGGGCGCGTCGTCGATTTCGCCCATGACGTCAAAGCCTGCGCGCTTGGCCAGGCATCCTCGTCGCTGATGGCGCGCCACGTGATCGGCGCCTCGGCGCGGGAGCTTTTCGCACTGCGCGACGCCATGACGCAGATGCTGAAGGCGAATGGCCCTCCGCCCGGGGGCAAATGGGCCGATTTCGCCGTGCTGGAACCGGTTCGCGCCTACAGGGCCCGACACGCCTCGACGCTGTTGACCTTCGAGGCGGTCGCCGATGCGCTGAGCCAGATCGCGGCGCGCCAAGCACCCGCGGAGGCGGCCTCCGCGCCATGAGCGCGATTGCGCCGCGCCGCGCCGCGCACGCGGCGATCCGATTCTACCAGCTCACGCTCTCGAGCGCGCTCGGCCGACAGTGCCGCTATTTGCCGAGCTGCTCGGTTTACGCCGACGAAGCCATTCAACGCCACGGGCTGTGGGCCGGGTCTTGGATGGGCGTTGCGCGGATTTGCCGTTGCCACCCCTGGGGCGGATCGGGCTACGACCCGCCGCCCGAGGCGATTCCCGCCGGCGCTGGCTGGGCGCAGCCATGGCGCTACGGTCGCTGGCGCTACCGGTGTGATTGACAGGGCGCAGCTTGCCTCCTCGGCCGTCGGCCTTTAAGGACAGGCGTCAATCCGCACAGCTCCGAGAGAACGATCCGCATGGCCGAGCCGCGCCGGGCCGCCGCCGCACCCGCGAGCCGCATCGAGGGCGGGCGCTTTCTTATTGTCGAAGCGCGCTTTTACGACGCGATCTCCGCCGATCTCCTGGCCGGCGCAACACGCGCCCTGGAGGCCGCTGGCGCGACACATGACGTTGTGACTGTCGCAGGCGCGCTGGAAATCCCGGCGGGCATGGCGATCGCTCTCGATGCCGCGAAGGCTGCCGGTCGGCCGTACGACGGGGCGGTTGCGCTCGGATGCGTCGTGCGCGGCGAGACCTTTCATTTCGAGATCGTGGCGGGGGAATCCGCGCGGGCGCTCATGGATATTTCGGTTCATCGCAAGCTTGCGCTCGGCAACGGCATCCTGACCACTGATACGATCGAGCAGGCCGAAGAGCGCGCGGACCCCGAACGCGGCGACAAGGGCGGCGAGGCCGCGCGAGCCGCCATCGGTCTTGCGCTTCTCGAGCGCCAGGTGGCTCGGCGATGAAGAAGGCCCAACTTCGCTCGGCCGCGCGCCTTGCCGCCTCCCAGGCGCTCTATCAGATGGAGGTCGCGGAGAAGGGACTGAACGATATCCTGGCGGAATTCGAGGCCTACTGGATCGGCCAGGAAATCGAGGGCGACGCTTACAACCCGGCAGAACTCGGCTTTTTCCGCGACGTCGTCTCCGGCGTGCTGCGCGAACAGGTCCCAATCGACCGCGGGCTGGACGACACGCTGGCCATGGGCTGGCCGTTGCGCCGGGTCGAAGCGCTGATGCGGGCGATCATGCGCGCCGCGTTCTACGAACTGCGCAGCCGTTCCGACGTGCCTGCCCGCGTCGTGGTGACGGAATACGTGGACGTCGCCGCGGCGTTCTTCGGCCCCGACGAGTGCGGCATGGTCAACGCCGTGCTCGATGCGCTTGCGCGCCAGACGCGTCCGGCCGAATTCGCCGTCGGGCGTTGAAGGCTTGCGGCCGCTGGCCCAAGCGTTCCCTTGCGTCAAGCAGAATCGCGATTTTTCGGTGGATTCTAAGGGGATAACTGTTGCGCCGATTCACTTCGTGTTAACCATGACGAATCAGGGTGGATTTGGCTTTGTTCAACTCTGATTCGATTCGCGCATCGATACGCACCGGGATCGCCGCCATGCCGACGACCGACCCATCCGAGGGTTTCTCTGGGTTGCAGCAATGGTCCGAGCCGCTCATCTTCGACCGGCTCTTTTCCGTCTATGCCAGGCTCCTTTCCGACGACCATTTGGCGCGAGGGCTAACCAGGTTGCACGCAAGGGTCTGGCGCGCGCTGATCGGCGGCGACATGTCCAGTTTCGAGGCGCTTCGCGAAACGCTCGTCTCGGCCCTCGAACATTGCAACCTGACGCTGAGCCATCTGGCGGAAGTCGACGCCGAGATCATGATCGAACTGCTCGACGTCGTCATCAGCCGCTACAACCGCTCGCAGCGCACGGCCAGAGCCTACCATCTAGCGCTCATGCAACTCGCAGGAAGGCTGGGGCCGTCGCGCGCCGCGACACGCGCCGCGGCGTGAGCGGCCGCCAACTCCCACAAAGTTTCTCTTAAAGCTCCTCGCGAAGGCGCTTGCCGCGCAGCTCGCGATAAAAGGGGCGCGGCCTGCGCCGGTCGAGGCCGCAGTCCAGCGCCGTCGCAAGGTCGATGAGCGCCTGCCGGGTGATGTTGGGCAGGTCGAGCTCCCGCGCCTTGTCGAGAGGTGTCCAGACGAGGTCGACGAGTTCGGCTTCCGGATGGACGACGCCCTCGACGCGTTTGGCGATACAACGCGCGTCGATGACCAGAAAGCGCGCGTCGAAGCGCTTTGGCCGTCCTGGCGGCGTGATCGCGCGCGCAAGTAAGTCGATGTCCTCGAGCGCCGGATAGACGCCGGTCGCCGCGAACCGCGCCCAAACGCCGGGCGGCGCTTTGTCGGGCGCGCCGTAGCCGCTGACCCCGATCGCGAGACCAGTCTCCTCGAAGGTCTCGCGGATCGCGGCGAGCGCGATCGCGCGCGCAAAGCCAGGCGAGGGCCGGCGAACGCGTGCGTTGAGCTTCGCCTCCACATCCGGATCGAGCGCACCCGCGGCGCTCATGCGCCTATCGTCCGGCTCCACCCGCCCGCCAGGAAACACATACTTGCCGGGCATGAACCTGTGCCCCGCGTGCCGCTTGCCCATCAACACGCGCGCGTCGCGCCCCGAACGTTCGACAATGATCAGCGTCGCCGCGTCGTGCGGCCGGAGCGCCTTGGCCGCGCCGTCGGCTCCCGTCACCCTGCATCCCCGCCGAAGCCGTGCATGAACAGCGCCCATTGCTGCCCGACGACTGCGCCCTTCATGCGCGGCAACAGGAGAAGGCTCACCCCAATGGTCACCAACAGCCAGAAAAGGGCGACGAGCGCGATTGGCGTTTGCGGCAAGATATTGTCTGACAGGAGCACGCCCGCGCCGACCACGTGACAGACGACGAGCATAGTAAGATAGGCCGGCGCATCGTCGGCCCGGGCGTGGCTAAGGTCCTCGCCGCACACCTTGCAGGAGGGCACGATCTTGAGGTAGGCGCGAAAAAGCCGGCCGCGGCCACAGGCCGGGCAGCGTCCGACGAGCCCGCGCCGGATGGCCTCGCCGAGTTGGCGGCTCCTCCTCGGCGCCTGCCATCGGAAGCCCGACATGTCGTTCATCGGCGCTTGCTCCTGCGGGTCTCGTCGCGCGCCAGCGCATCGGACCGAGCCGCGCGTGGGCGCTTGCGCAGTGAGTCTTCGCGCGCGGCGCCCGAAACGATCTCGAACCGGAGCGCGCCGGCGAAAGGCGCGGCCTCGACGAGGCGCGCCCGGACGGGATCGCCCAGCCGGTAGGTGTTGCCGGTGCGCGCGCCAACCAGCGAGCGCGTCCCCTCATCGTAGCGGAAATAGTCGTCGCCGAGCGTCGCCGCGGGCACGAAGCCGTCCGCGCCCGTCTCCGCAAGCTTGACGAACAGGCCGACGCGGGTGACGCCCGCTATGCGCCCCTCAAAGATGGCGCCGACGCGGTCGGCGAGATGAGCCGCGACAAGCCGGTCGACCGTCTCGCGTTCGGCGGCCATAGCCCTGCGCTCGGCGGCCGAAATGTGCTCGGCGATCTGCGCGAGTTCGCCGCCGCGCATGTCGTTAAGGCCTCCCTCGCCAAGGCCGAGCGCGCGGATCAGCGCCCGGTGAACGATCAGATCGGCGTAGCGGCGGATCGGCGACGTGAAATGGGCGTATCGGCGTAGGTTGAGGCCGAAATGGCCGTAATTCTCGTGACTGTATTCCGCCTGCGCCTGGGCGCGCAGCACGACTTCGTTGACGAGAGCCTCGACCCCCTGCCCGCGAACGCGGCCGAGCACGCCGTTAAAGTGGGAGGGGCGCAGCCGGTCGCCCTTGGCGAGCTTCACGCCGATCGCGCTCAAGAATTCGACGAGATCGTTGAGCTTCTCGACGCTGGGCGCATCATGCGCGCGATAGAGGAGCGGCGAATGCGCCGCTTCCAGCGTCTCGGCCGCGGCTACGTTAGCGAGGATCATGAACTCCTCGATCAGACGGTGCGCCTCGAGCCGCTCCGGCCAGCGGACCCCGGCGAGCCGCCCCTCCTTGTCGAGGATCAACTTGCGCTCGGGCAGGTCGAGATCGAGCGGGTCCCGGCGCCCGCGTTCTATTTTCACGATGGCGTGCGCGGCGTAGAGAGGCTTCAGCACGCTTTCACGGAGCGGCGCCGTCGTTTCGTCCGTCAGACCATCGATTGCGGACTGCGCCTGTTCGTAAGACAGTCTGGCGGGCGAGCGCATCATGATGCGATGGAATGCATGCGAGCGTTTCCGGCCCTCCGGGCTGAGGACCATGCGCACGGCGAGCGCCGGCCGGTCCTCGAGCGGGCGCAGCGAACAGAGGTCGGTGGAGATGCGCTCGGGCAGCATCGGCACGACCCGGTCGGGAAAATAGACGGAGTTGCCTCGTTCCAGCGCCTCGCGGTCGAGCGCCGACCCAGGCCTCACATAGGCGGCGACGTCGGCGATGGCGACTGTGACGATGAAGCCGCCCGCGTTCGCCGGATCGGGATCGGGCGCGGCGTGGACCGCGTCGTCGTGGTCTTTGGCGTCGGGCGGGTCGATGGTGACGAGCGGCAGCGACCGCCAGTCTTCCCGCGGCGGCGCGAGCCGGACAGGGCGGACGCTCTCGGCCTCTTTGAGCGCAGACGGCGAAAAGACATGGGGGATGTGATGGGCCGCGAGCGCGATGAGACTCACCGCCCGCTCGGACTTGACGGACCCCAGCGACTCGACGACGCGCGCAGAGGGCGCGCCGAACCGACTCTCGCGCAATGGCTCGATCGCGACCAGATCCCCATCTTCGGCCTCGTCCGCCATCCCTGCCGGTACGCGAAGCTCCCGCCCCGCCGAACGCTTCTCGACCGGCAACGCGCGTCCCGATCCGTCCACGGCCTTGCGGAAGACGGCGAAGAGGCGCGCCTTCATCTTGTCGAGAATCTTGATCACACGACCGGAATAGGCAGGCTCTTTCCCGGCGGCGTTGGGATTGAGCTCGACGCGCATCAGGACGCGCGCGCCCAGGCCAGGCGTGGGCGCGTTGTCGCGCTTGGCGCGCGACCGCCGCACGAGGATCAGCGGCGCGGAGCCATCCTCGCTCCACTCGATGGGCCTAGCGATGAGTTCGCCGTCGCGGTCGCGCCCGGCGATGTTGGCGACGACAAGCGAGGGCAGGCGGCCCTGAACGGTCAGCGCCTTGCGGCCGCGCGCGACGGCGCCCTCGGCCTGCAGGTCCTTGATGAGCAGCTTGAGCTCGGTTTTGGCCTCTCCTTTCACGCCGAAGGCGCGGGCGATGTCGCGCTTGGTCACGCGGGCCGGCGGTCTCTCGCCGTTCGGCGAGGCCCCCCCGCCGATGAAGGCGACCAGCTCCTCGCGGGACGGCACGGCGGCGGGTCTCCGCGGAGGCCCGCTGCGGGCGCCCTTCGGCCTGCGTTTATGGGGGACATGATCTTGCAAGGGTTCCACTCGGGGCCGCGAAGGCGCCCGACCGCCAACCTAAGTTCGAGGAGGCCAGGAAACAAGTTGCGACGCTCGACGCCTGATGCCGGAGGTTGGGATTTGTTCAGACAGCCGCGTCAAGGACCGCTGGCCTTTTCGATCCTCAGCAGCATGAACAGTTTCATCGGCGGAAGTTCGCGCTGTTCAACCACCCGAGCGTCGGGACGGGACGCGATCCAGCCGCCGACCGCGGCGTAGGGGAAATTCGGATGCCAGCCGAGCCAGGCTGCGGCGGTTTCCATCCGGCGCTCGACCGCCGCGCGGAAGCCGCCCGACGCGGCGAAATGATTCATGACGATGAGGGTTCCGCCCGGCCGCAACACTCTCCAGGCTTCGTCCAGCGCGCGCTCGGGATGCGGCAGGACGCTCATCACATAGGGCGCGAGCGCGACGTCGAAGGCCGAGTCGGGAAACTCGAGCTCGGCTGCGTCCATAACGTGAAGGCCTTTGACCTGCGCAAGCCCTTCGCGCCGGACGCGCGCCTGGGCGGCCCGCAGCATCGGCGCGCTGATGTCAACGCCGGTAACCAGCACGTTGCTGGGCAGCAGAGGCAATTCCAGGCCCGTGCCGACGCCGATGACCAAAATCTCGCCGCCGGGCCCCGCCGCCGATCCAGCCGCGCGCGCCGCCGCCAGCCGGCCGGGATGAAACGGCAGATCGAAGACGAGGTCGTAGACGGGCGCCCAGCGGCTATAGGCCGCCTCGGCGTGATGTCCCGCATAACGCTGCGTGGCGTGGATGGGGTTCAAGCTCCGCACCCCTTGTCGTCAGCGTGAGACTCGATGCAACTTCGCCATTAACCCCGGGGGCAGCCGAACGCCAGCGTTTTCCCGGGCGCAACCTCGCCGTCCACCGCTACCAACCCTCGTAACGCGTGCTCCGTTCCGAGCCCCCGGAGCGAGCCTGTCGCTTTTCCCGCCACGAACGCCATCCTCGAACGTATGCCAAGCCCGCATAACGCACGCCGCCATTTTCATCCCGATAACAGGCAGAAAAAAGCAAGAATCGCGCGCGTTTTCCCGACCTGGCCGCTAAAGAACCTTTATGTCCAACCGCTACCGAAAAACCACGCGCGCGGCCTGCGCAAAATAACAGGACAATCAACAGCGAGATAATTCGGGCTCATCAGGGAGATGACAGGTGGGCGGAGCGCTCGAAGACAGGAAAAGCGCTGCCACGAAAATCGCATATGAGGTATTGGCGTCATGCGGCCTGCGCATGAGGCCCGCGACGCATGTGTTATGGATCAGCCCCCGAGGAGGTGTCATGCTCGACCACATCGGTCTATCGGTCGCCGACTTCGAGCGCGCAAAGGCGTTCTATCAGGCCGCGCTGAAGCCGCTCGGGCTCGGCGCGATCATGGAAGTCACCGCGGAAGAGACGGGCGGCGACGCCCACGCCGGCTTCGGGGCCGACGGCAAGGCGTTCTTCTGGATCGGCACGGGCGCGAGGCCGAGAGGCGGAACGCACGTCGCGTTCACGGCCCGCACCCGCGCCGAGGTCGACGCGTTCCACCGCGTCGCGATCGCCGCTGGCGGACGGGACAACGGCGCGCCGGGGGTAAGGCCGCACTATCACGCGCACTACTATGGCGCCTTCGTCTTCGATCCCGACAGCAACAATATCGAAGCCGTGTGTCACCGGCCGGGATAGCGAGCCTTAAGGCCGCGCGGCGAGCGAGAGCGGCCGCGACCGGCTCGCCATTTGACGGTCGACCCCGTTTCGGCAAACCTCCCGACGCCGCGCCGAAAGAAGCCCGCCGCCGCAGGCGGCCGTCGTCAAGCGGCGTGGAGGAAATCAATGTGCGCCATCCGCGACCTCGCCTCGGCAGGAGGGGGACTAAGTCCGATCTTCGCAGTAAAGCCCGCGCCGCAGCCGGGAGCTTCGATGAAGCGCGAGGCGCAGCGCGATGCGGCGAGCCGCGCGATGCCGAAGGGCGTCGGCGCCAAGGGCCGGCGGACGCTGATCAAGGGCGGGACGATCCTCTCGATGGACGAGCGGGTCGGCGATCACGCGACGGGCGATGTTCTTATCGAGGGCTGAACGATCGCCGAGATCGCACCTTCCATCTCGGCGCCCGACGCGGCCGTTATCGATGCGGCGGGACATATCGTCATGCCGGGCTTCATCGACGGTCATCATCACCAGTTCGAGACCTGCCTGCGCAGCGTCCTCGCCGACGGCATCCTCATCAACGACGGCCGTCCGGAGAGCGTGCACAACTACTATGAATTGATCCTGCAAAAATTCTCGATGGTCTATCGGCCTCAGGACGTCTTCATCAACGAGGTGTTCGGCGGCGTCGCGCAGATCGACGCCGGCGTGACCGGCGTTATGGACGTGAGCCAGATCCATCATTCGCCCGAACATTCGGACGCCGCGATCGAGGGCTTGCGCGCGGCCGGGCGCCGGGCGGTGCTCGGTTATTTCGAGGGCTGGGGCGACAAGGCGAAATATCCGGACGACGCGAAGCGCATCAGGGACACGCATTTCTCGTCGAGCGATCAGCTCCTCAGCATGTTCATGGGCAGCGAGATCTACCTGCCGGGTTACGAGAAAGCATGGAAGGTCGGACGCGAGCTCGGCCTTCCGATCGCGCTGCATGTCGTCGGAACCTTCGGCATGCAGCCGACCTTCGACGCGCTCGCGACGGCGGGCGAATTCGGCTCGGACTGTTTCTTCATCCATATGACGGGCATGAGCGACGTGGCATGGAGGGCGGCGGCGGACGCGGGCGCGCATGTCTCCATCGCGGCGCCGATCGAGATGCACATGCGCCACGGGATGCCGCCGATTCAGAAAATCCTCGATCTTGGCATGACCGCATCGCTGTCCTCCGACGTCGAATGCACGATGACGGCGGACATGTTCACCCAGATGCGCAGCGTGATGACGTTGCAGCGCATGCTCGCCAACGAGCTTGCGCTTCAAGGCAAAGACTATCCGAAGCTGATGTCGGTGACCGACGCGCTCAAGCTCGCCACGATCGGCGGCGCCAGGGGGCTCAAGATCGACGGCAAGACTGGATCGCTGACGCGCGGCAAAGACGCCGACATCATCCTTCTGGACGCGACGGCGCTCAATGTCGCGCCGCTGAACCATGCCGCCGGAACGGTGGTGACGCTCATGGACCGTTCGAATGTCTCGACCGTCCTCTGCGCGGGTGAGATCAAGAAGTGGCGCGGCACCATCCTCGGCCATGACATCGGCAAGCTACGCTCGGAACTGGAGGCAAGCCGCGACTATGTGTTCGCCGCGGCGGGAATCGCGCAGGACCTGTTCAGAGCGTAAGGGTCGAAGCAAAGGCCGCTCGCGATTGCGGGCCTTTCGACAGCGGTTTAGGATCTCGGAAACGGCTACCTCTTTTTCGCGGCCATTTTAGGCTTCGCTTTTGCCGCGGGTTTTATGGCTGTTGCTGACTTTGCGCTCTTCGCAGGACCTCTTCCCTTTCCCGCTTTCGGCGCCGGTTTAACTTCCGCCTTCTTGCGCTTGGGGTCGCTTCTGGGCTCGCCCCTCGCCCCCTTGCGCGGAGCTGCGGCTGGCCTGCCTTCCCTCTCGGCGAGCAGGTCGAGGGCCTGGCTGAGCGAAATCGAGTCCGGCGCGGTTCCCTTCGGGATCGTCGCGTTTACCTTGCCCCAGTTGACGTAAGGCCCGAATCGGCCCTCGCGCACGGTCACCGGGCCGCCATCCGGATGCTGGCCGACGAGGCGCCCGATCACGCCGCCGCCCGCCGCCTTGGCCTTGAGGAGCGCCAGCGCGTCGTCAAGGGCAAGGGTCGCCGGATCGGTTCCCCTCGGGAGCGTCGCGTTGATCTTGCCATGGTTGACGTAAGCGCCGAAGCGGCCCTGCTTCACGCGAACCGCGCCGCCCTCGGGATGGTCGCCGAGCACTCGGCCAGCGCCGCCTCCGCCGAAGCGCGAGGCGCCTGCGCCGCTCTCCTTGGCGACAATCAGGTCGATCGCCCGGTTGCCGCCGATCTCGAGAACATCATCGTCGCGCCCGAGATTGGCGTAGGTCTTGCCGTGTTGCACATAGGCGCCGTAGCGGCCGATCCCGGCCATGATCGGCTCGCCGCTCGTCGGATGGCGCGCGACCTCGCGCGGCAGCGACAGGAGCGCCAGCGCCTTTTCCAGCGTCATGTCTTCGGCCTTGAGGCCGCGCGGCAGGGACGAGCGTTTGGGCTTTTCGCCTTCGCCCTGCTGCACATAGTCGCCGAAGCGGCCGTTGCGGAGGGTGATCTCGTCGCCCGAATCCGGATCTTCGCCCAACAGCCTGACACCCGGCCGCTCGCCATCGCCGTTCTCGGCGCCGCTCGGCGACAACACGCGGGTGAACTTGCACTCGGGATAATTCGAGCAGCCGATGAACGCGCCGAACTTGCCGAGCTTCAGCGACAATTGTCCCTTGCCGCAGACCGGGCAGAGACGCGGATCGACGCCGTCGCCGCGCTCGGGGAAGATATGCGGCCCCAGCAGATCATTGAGGCTGTCGAGCACCTGCCCGGTCCGCAGGTCCTTGATGTCGCCGACCGCGCCGGAAAAGTCGTTCCAGAAGTCGCGGAGCAGCGCCTTCCAGTCGATCTCGCTGTTCGAGACCCGGTCCAGCTTCTCCTCGAGATCGGCGGTGAAGTCGTATTCGACATATTTCGTGAAAAAGGATTCGAGGAAGGCCGTCACCAGCCTGCCCTTGTCCTCCGGGATCAACCGCTTCTTCTCGATCCGCACATAGTCTCGGTCACGCAGCACCGCGATGGTCGAGGCGTAGGTCGAGGGCCGGCCGATGCCGAGCTCCTCCATGCGCTTGACCAGCGTCGCCTCGGTATAGCGGGGCGGCGGTTCGGTGAAATGCTGGGTCGCTTCGATGCGCTCCTTGGTCAGCTTCTCGCCATCGCGCATGGCGGGCAGACGGCCCGACTCCTCGTCCTCCTCGTCGTCGCGGCCTTCCTGATAGAGCGCGAGGAAACCCGGAAAGCGCACGACCTGACCGCTCGCGCGGAAGTCGAGCTTGCGGGCTCCGGCCTCGGCCAGAATGTCGACCGTCGTTCTTTCGAGCTCGGCGCTTTCCATCTGGCAGGCGATGGCTCGCGTCCAGATGAGTTCGTAGAGCTTGGCCTGCTCGGGCTCGAGACGGCGGGCGACGTCGCGCGGCCGACGGGTCATGTCGGTCGGCCGGATCGCCTCGTGCGCTTCTTGCGCGTTCTTGGCCTTGGCCGTGTATTTGCGCGGCGCGCTCGGCACGTAGGCATCGCCGAAATCCTTGCCGATGACGCGGCGGGCGGCGGCGACCGCCTCAGGCGCGAGGTCGACGCCGTCGGTGCGCATATAGGTGATGAGGCCGACTGCGCCGTCGCCGATGTCGACGCCCTCATAGAGGCGCTGAGCGACTTGCATCGTGCGCGCCGGCGCGAGGCCGAGCTTGCGCGAGGCCTCCTGCTGCAGGGTCGAGGTGGTGAAGGGCGGGTAGGGGTGGCGCCTGACGGGCTTCGATTCGACGGACCGGACGGAAAATCTGGCGGTCTCGAGCGCAGTCTTGAAAGCCTCGGCCTCGGCGCCGGAGCCGATGTCGAGACGGCTGATTTTCTTGCCGTCGGCGCCGACGAGCCGCGCCGAGAAGGGCGCATTCGCTTGCGTTTTCAAGTGCGCGACGATCGACCAGTACTCGCGGGCGACGAACCGCTCGATCTCGAGCTCGCGGTCGCAAACGATGCGCAAAGCGACGGATTGGACGCGTCCCGCCGAGCGCGCGCCGGGGAGCTTGCGCCACAACACCGGAGAGAGCGTGAAGCCGACGAGATAATCAAGCGCGCGCCGCGCGCGGTAAGCGTCGACCAGCGCCCCGTCGATCTCGCGCGGATGCCGCATCGCCTCCTGGATCGCGTCCCTGGTGACGGCGTTGAACACCACGCGGTCGACGCGCTTGTCTCTCAGCAGCCTCTTGTTCGAGAGGATCTCGTGGATGTGCCAGGAGATCGCCTCGCCCTCCCGATCCGGGTCGGTCGCCAGAATGACCCGCTCGGCGCCCTTGACCGCGACGCCGATGTCGCTGAGCCGTTTGGCCGCCTTGGCGTCGACCTCCCAGCGCATGGCGAAATCGTCGTCCGGATCGACGGAGCCGTCCTTGGCCGCCAGGTCCCGCACGTGGCCGAAGGAGGCGTAGACTCCGTAGTCCTTCCCGAGATACTTGTTGATTGTCTTCGCCTTCGCGGGCGACTCGACGATCACGACTTTCATTCGACATCAATCCCCAGGCGGCTCCCGAGCCGCGCAACGATTCGGGCGCGGGATATGGAGACGGCAGGTCCGCGTGTCAAATCTGCTCGCGGCTGTGGATTGCGGGAAGAACCTCCTACGGGTCCGGATGCGCAGCGCGCACGGTCAGTTCCGGGTACTCGGCCGTCAGCTTCGCAAGCACTCCGTTGGTCCAGCCGAAACCGGCCTGCAACGAATATTCGCCGCCAGCGCCGCCGGCACAGCACCGCTGCTCCACATTGTACTTCTCGACCAGCGCCCTCATAGCCGCAAAGCCTTGGACATTGCTGCGAATCCACCGATCCGCGATCTCCCGGGCAACGTCGCGCTCTCCGTAGGCGCGTAGGCCTTCGATTGCCAGATACTGAAGCGGCGCCCAGCCGTTTGGACGGTCCCATTGCTGTCCGGTTGCGGTCGTGGTTGTGGCGAGGCCGCCCGGCTCGAGGAGTCTCTGTCGCAGCGTAGCCGCCACGGCATGGGCCTCATCCGGCGCCGCGAGACCGAAATACAGCGGAAACACCGTCGCCGCCGACAAGACGTCGCTTTGGCGCCCCTCCTGCCAAAGATAGTCGGCGAAGAATCCCGCCTGCGCGTTCCACATCAGACGCCGGATCGCGGCGCCCCGGTTATTCGCGAGCGCCATGAAGCGTTCGGCGTCGCCCGGATCGCCTTTCAGCCGATAGGCCTTGGCCAGCGTCTGTTCGAGACGCATCATCAATGTATTGAGATCGACCGGGGCGATGGCGGTCGTGCGAATCGTCCAGAGATCCGCGCCGTCTGCGAGCCAGCGGGAACTGAAATCCCAGCCGCTCTCTGCGCCAGCGCGTAGATCCCGATAGACCTCCTCGGCCGGCCGGCTCGCATGCTGCGCAGTTTCGACGTCCTCACGATACGATTCATCGCGGGGGGCGGCCCGATCGTCCCAATAGCGATTGAGCAGCGTCCCGTCTACCAGGCGGAGCACACGGCGGTGAGCCGAGCCGGCCGCAAGGCCGTCCGCGCCCTCCATCCAGTAGTCATATTCGGCCTTGAGCTCCGGAAGATAGCTGACAAAGACCTTATCCCCCTCGCGGGCGGACATGAGCTCGATCATGGCCGAAAAGAACGGCGGCTGGGAACGGCTCAAATAGTAGCTGCGGTTGCCATTGGGCATGTGGCCGTACCGGTCGATCAGCGATGCGATGTTCTGGACCATGTTGAGCGCGAGCGCGTGCTTTCCGTCCTGCTCCAGCCCGAGCATGGTGAAGTAGGTGTCCCAATAATAGATTTCGCGGAACCTCCCGCCCGGGACGATGTAAGGCAGGCTCAGGGGCAGGAGCGACGAGTTGGGCTCGATTTCCTCGGGCTTGCGCTCAAGTACACCCCACATGTCGCGGATGTAGTCGCTGACATTTTGATCCGGGGGTCGCTTGTAGGGCTCGAAATGATGCGGCGGCTGCGCAAAATGGCGATCGACAAAGGCCCTGAGGTCGAATCCCGGCAGTTGTTTTTGCCTTTCGTAATCCGCCATCACCTGGGCCGGGGGTTCGTCTGGAATGGCGTCCGCGAAAGTCTTTTGGTCCGGGAAAAGACTGGCCATCTCGACCGCGCGATAGAGTTCGCCGTACTCGATGGAGGGTGGCGCGGGCGTCTCCGGGACAAAGGCGACAGGGCCACGCAGCGAGAGGAAAAAAGCGACGAGCGCGGCGGCCAGCGCGGAACGGCGATTGACCAGGCGCATGGCGACTTCTCCCTTTTTGTCGGTCAACGAACTTCATAGAGGCCAACCTCGCCAAGAGAGTGGCCGGCGAGCGCCCATGGGGCGTTGCGCGAAGAAGCGCGGCCGTGCGAAAAAACATGCTCCGTTTTCTGGTTCTGACGCGAGGTTCGCCATGTCTGCAGACCGAGCTGCCGAAGAGACGAAGCCCGTATGGTTCATTACCGGCTGCTCGACCGGCTTTGGACGGGAACTCGCGAAGATTCTGCTCGCGCGCGACTATCGCGCCGTCGTGACCGCGCGCGATCCGTCCAAAGTCGCCGACCTCATCGAGGGCCACGCCGCAACCGCCCTCGCGCTCGCGCTCGACGTCGAGAAGCAGCGGCAGATCGAAGCCGCGGTTGAGGCGGCGCGGCGAAAATTCGGGCGCATCGACGTGCTCGTCAACAATGCCGGCTACGGCTATCTCGCGGCGATCGAGGAGGGCGACGACGCCGACATCCGTGCGGTGTTCGAGACCAATGTATTCGGCCTCGCGGCCATGATCCGCGCCGTCCTGCCGATCATGCGCACGCAAAAGTCGGGCGCGATCGTCAACGTCTCCTCGATGGGCGGCTTCATCGGCTTTCCGGGCTCGGGCTATTACGCCGCGACGAAATTCGCGGTCGAAGGTCTTTCGGAATCGCTCTCCAAGGAGGTCGCGCCGTTCGGCGTCAAGGTCCTCATCGTCGAACCCGGCCCCTTCCGCACCGACTGGGCAGGGCGGTCGCTCAAGACCCCCAAACGCCCGATCGACGCCTATGCCGAGTCCGCCATCGCACGCCGGCGGCAGGTCCAGGGCTACAGCGGCTCGCAACCCGGCGATCCCGTGCGCGCGGCCGAGGCGATTATCGCGACAGTGGAGCAGCCGAACCCGCCGCTGAGGCTCCCCCTTGGCGCTTTCGCCTACGACGCGATGGGCGCGGAGCTTGACGCCGTGCGCAAGCAATACGAGGCCGTCGAGGCCGTCGCCCGCGGCGCGGACTATCCGAAAGGGGAGTGAAGGCAGCCGGGCGATCCGGTCGTTTTGGATCGTTCGGCTCCGCTTCGCGGGCCATGAAACAAGGCGTCGAGCGCTGGAGCTATCCGCGCGAACGCCGTCGGCCTTAGCGCGGCGCCGCGCCGGGGCGGTCGAGAAAGCGCTGGACGAAATACAAGATCGAGCCAACGATTGAACTTGCGCCCAACCTCGCGGAAATGCGCAACTTCAGCGAAGCCCAGACGACGGTGAAAGCGCAGCGAGGAGGCGTTCGCCGCGTCGATCGCGCCGATCATGACGTGCTTGCCGATCGCCTCGCCGCGTTCGAACAAGGCCGCCATGAGCGCGGTTCCAACGCCACCGCCTCGCGCGTCGGCTCGAACATGCACCGTATGCTCGATCGTGTGCCGATAGCCGGCCCAAGCGCCGCGCCAGTCACCGAAGGAAGCAAAGCCAAGGACGCCCCGGTCGTCTGCGGCCACGATCACGGGAAGGCCGCTCTGCCGGCGCGCGGCAAGCCAGGCCCGCCGGTCTTCGAGGGTCGCGGGCTGTTCCGCGTAGACTGCGGTCGAGTTGGCGATGACCTCGTTGTAGATCGCCAGAATCTCGGCAAGGTCGATTTCGGTCGCGTCGCGGATTTCCATTGAGGGCGTCTTGCTATTTCGGTTAGAGATGGCATTCTTTACCAAAATGGACGATTGTCAATTATAGTGGACGACATGGCTCAGCGGATCGCCGGGCGGATTCGCGCCGAACGCGAAACGCGCGATTGGTCGATCGCTGATCTCGCCGAGCGATCGGGCGTTTCCAGAGCGATGATCAGCAAGATCGAACGCGGCGAGTCCAGCCCGACCGCAGCCTTGCTCGGCCGGCTCTCCGGCGCGTTTGGCCTCACTCTGACGATGCTGTTGTCGCGCGCCGAGGAGCGGCCCCAACGTCTCTCTCGTCGCAACGACCAGGAGGCATGGCGCGACCCCGAGAGCGGTTATCTCAGGCGTTCCGTCGTTTCGACGCCGCAGCTGCCGTTGGAGATGACCGAGATCGTCCTGCCCCCGGGCGCAAGCGTCGCGTTCCCGCGCGACGCTTATCTATTCATTCGCCAAGCGGTGTGGGTCATCCAGGGCGTGCTCGAATTCATCGAGGGGGCGACAATCCATCGTCTCAACGCCGGCGACAGCCTCGTTCTCGGTCAGCCGGAGGCCTGTCGCTTCCACAACAGGGGCAAGCGTCCTTGCCGATATCTCGTTGTTGTGCTTCGCCGATGACGGGTAGTCTCAACCTGTGGCGCGAGCCGGCGCCACGCCCGGCGCGAGCGCGATCATGACCGATCTCTTCAATTTGCAACGCTTCGTTGAGGCGCAAACGCGGGTCTATCATGAGGTCTGCCGGGAGCTCCGCGCCGGGCGAAAAGAGAGCCATTGGATGTGGTACATTTTTCCACAGATCGCGGGGCTCGGCCAGAGTCCGACGTCGATTCGATTCGCGATCTCCTCGCTTGAGGAAGCGTCGGCCTATCTGGCGCATCCGGTCCTTGGGCCCAGACTGAGGGAATGCGCGATGCTGACCCTGGGCCTCGAGGGAAGGACCGCGCGGCAAATATTCGGCTCCGTCGACGAAATGAAATTCCGGTCGTCCTTGACGCTTTTCATGCGGGTTGCGCCGAAAGAAGAGGTCTTCGAACGCTGCCTCAGCAAATATTTCCGCGGCGCGCCCGATCCCGCTACGCTTGCAAGGCTCTAGCGTTTGAGCTCAATCATTTTTCCCCCGAGAATCGCCCGGAGCCGGCGCTGATGACCGATCTCTCTCCGCCCGTCTTCGCGCAGCGCCACCTGCTCGGCATCGAGTATCTGTCGCGCGAGGAGATCCTGACGCTGCTCGATCTTTCCGACGAGGCGGTGGCGATTTCGCGCCAGGTCGAAAAGAAGCGCGCGACGTTGCGGGGGCGCACGCAGATCAACCTCTTCTTCGAGGCCTCGACCCGCACCCAGTCCTCGTTCGAGCTCGCCGGCAAGCGGCTTGGGGCCGACGTGATGAACATGGCGGTCGGGGCGTCGAGCGTCAAAAAGGGCGAGACGCTGATCGACACCGCGATGACGCTCAACGCCATGCGGCCGGACATTCTGGTCGTTCGCCATCATCACGCGGGCGCGGTCGGGCTGCTCGCGCGAAAGGTCGACTGTTCGGTGATCAATGCCGGCGACGGGGCGCACGAGCACCCGACCCAGGCCTTGCTCGACGCGCTGACCATCCGGCGCAATCTCGGCCGCATCGAGGGCCTGACCGTCGCCATCTGCGGCGACATTCTGCATTCTCGCGTCGCGCGCTCGAACATCCTGCTGCTTGGGAAACTCGGGGCTTATGTGCGGGTCGTGGGGCCCTCGACGTTGATGCCGGCAGGGGTCGAGCAGATGGGCGTCGAGGTCTCCCGCGACATGCGCTCGGGGCTAAAGGACGCCGACATCGTCATGATGCTGCGCCTGCAGCGCGAGCGGATGAGCGGCGCCTTCGTGCCGTCGACAAGGGAATATTTCCGCTATTTCGGCCTCGACCACGAAAAGCTCGCCTGGGCGAGGCCCGGCGCTTTGGTGATGCATCCGGGGCCGATGAACCGCGGCGTTGAGATCGACACGCTGATTGCCGACGGCGCGCAGTCGCTCATCCGTGAACAGGTCGAAATGGGCGTCGCCGTCAGGATGGCCGTCCTCGAGGCGCTGGCGCGAAACCTGCCGAACGGGTGAGGGGCGCGACGATCAGGATCGTCGGACGGTCACCGTTTGGAATTCGCGGCCGAGCCGAGATCGATAACCGCGCTCAACATGCGCTTGAGCCCCGACTGGGGCGGCGCTGCGACGCGGGCGGCTTCCAGGTCCGCGGCCCCCGGATTGGTCGCGACGGCGGACGCGGCGAAGTCGGCCGCAGAGTCGGGCCTTTGGTTCGGGTCGCCGCCATCCGGGGCGCTCGCATCTGCCCCAAGCGGCGCCTGAACTTCTATCTTCCAGTCCGTGGGAATCGACGTGGCCGGCTGTTCTTGCAAGGACCCGAGCGCGTCGCCTCCAAGCGAGAGGACCCTCGTCTCGGAAACGCCCGCGCCCGGGGAGGCCAAGATCCCTAAACCCGCCAGGGCGGCGATCGTGAGCATCGATCTCACCGTCATGAGGAAGCCTCTTACGCTTGTATTGCGAATTTCAAAATCACGAAGGCATCGTTGACGATCCCTAACAATATGCGAGCGTATCTCTTAAGTCAAATGAATTTGTCATACGCCAGTTATAGGCATTTTGAATGCGTTTCACAATCGTGTGGTTGCTACCGTCGCAAGTTGTACGCGCTTCGGACGATGACGGTGTTATCTTATACATGCAATTTTGCGATGCACAATAACAATGGGCGGCTGGAGCCGGGACGCTTGGCGGCTGCGGCGCATAACGCCGGCCCAGGGCCGCGTTCACGAAGATCGGGTGGAAAGTCGCCCCGTCGGCCGGCCGGAGACCTCAGCTGGAGGCAGGGACTGTGGAAACCTTCCAGGGCGCCTTCCAGGACGCCCAGCGATTTCGGCCGGCCCGCCGGGCGGTGAGCAGGACGACGCCCAGCGCCACCATGGCGGCCGTGGAAAGTTCCGGGGCCGGAGACGCGGTTGTGCTCGGTTCAATGCTGGCGAACGACATGCCGTTCGGCCTATCGTAGAGGTCTGGCGGGGCGCCGGCGAAACCGCCGACGACGATAGGCGACCACGGCTCGGCAGCGGAAACGGGTTCGACCGGGAAGAGCGCCTCCTCCACCTCGATGAGGCACGCGGCGTCGCCGCATCTTGCGAACTGCGGGTCCGGCAGGTCGGGAGCGCGAAGGGCCGCGGCCGGCGCCGAAGCCGCGGCGCCGAGAACCGCCGCGGGAGACTTGAGGCCGGCCTTATGAGCCTCTTGCGAGCCGGACCAGCCGGCCAAGGTCAAAGCGATCGTGGCTGCTCCGATCAACGTCAGCGCCGGCCTTCGAACCCAGGTCTTCATAAAGCTCTCCTCTCGTTCTCCACCCGCCTTCGCGGGCGCGTTGTTTCACGAAGGAAGCTAGGGAGCGTTTGGTTTTCGAGTCGTGAATCGAGATCATCAGTGACGCCGGGTCATATTTCGACAAACATCAATCAGAAATAACGGAGAAACAAGAGTTTATCTACAATGCGAAAGTTTAGGATAGTTGCAAATCGCCTAGATTAACCCGGGCCGCATGAAGCGCCTGCCGGTGATCCCACCGCGCGTCTTCTCCCCGAATTCACACGGCGAGAGCCAAAGGGGATCGAGGATGACAGGCGCGTTGCAAGCCGGGAGGCTCCTCGGCGCCCGGCGACAATCGCTTCCGTCTCGCCAATATGTGAGCCGGCATGAGCCGCTACAGCACCCGCTTTTGGCGATCGAGGTCGTAGGCGGAGAGGACGCGGAGGTTCATCCGGCGGCTCCGCGTGATGTCGTACGCCATCGCCCGCGCCTCGTAGTCGGCCGGAATCGACCAACGGTCCGCGTCCAATCGTTCGACGACGCTGGCGCGTCGCAGG
>JAFAHO010000027.1 GCA_019237205.1 Hyphomicrobiales bacterium | reverse complement strand
GTTGCGCGTCGCGCATAGACGTGGTTGAGTTCGCGTCACAAACATTCGCAACCTATAATGGGCTGCCCGGCTCGGCGCACGACGGAAGCCGCAGACTGGCGACGAACGGTGACCACAATGCCGAAAGTGGAAATCATTTGCTCTTCGCGTTCGACCTATACGCGCGTTACGCGTATGGTCTGCGAGGAGAAGGGTATCGACTATGCGCTGACTGAGGTGGAGCTCGGCGCGCCAGAGCTTTTCGCCATCCACCCGTTCGGCAAGATGCCGGTGTTGCGCCACGGCGATTTCCAGCTCTGCGAGTCGAAGGCCATCGCCACTTATCTGGATCTCGCCTTTCCGCATCCTCAGCTCATCCTCTCTGAGCCCCGCCTCGGTGCACTGACTGAGCAATGGGTGTCGCTCGTCAATACGGTCATCGATGGGACAATGGTTAGGACCTACCTCTTGGCCTACGCCGCTCCAAAGACCTCCGACGGCAAGCCCGACCGCGGCCTAATCGAAGCGGTGACGCCAGCCACTAAGGCCGAAACCATTAAAACGGGCCGAAGCCATTCCGGAAAACGGATGCGGCATGCAGCACAGTTTTGATTTACGGAAACACGAATTACTCAGGCGGATGATCCCCATCCCCCCGAACGATCGGGTGCGCCGCCGGTGTCCGTATAATGCTCTTCGATCTCCCGTTTACGGAAATCAAAACGGCGCGGCAATGTCGTGTCCGTTTTCCGGAAGAGCTTCGGCCCGTTTTAATGGTTCCGCCCTTAGTTCTACTGTGTCACAAGCGCTGGTTGAAGCTTCGACGCCTTGAGACGGTTTGGCAGCATGGGCATCGGTAAAGGGATTTCGCCAGGGCGATCGTCAATCGCTTGCGCATCGTCGCGATCGAGTTGGCCACGTGGCGTTCCGGACGGATCGGCGGCGCGTGAGGATCGGGAACGGCTGGAAAGGGCAGGTTTTTCGCGGCGCCAACGCGCTGAGGGGGGAAAAGCTGATCTCTCGAGGATCAGGAATCCGTAGGCTGCGATGCAGAGGCTGGCGTGATGATGGAATCCCCGCCAGCCTCGCCCCTCGAAGTGAGCCAGGCCGAGTTCGCTCTTCAATTCCTCGTAGTCGCGTTCGATGCGCCAGCGCAGCTTGATGACGTCGATGAGAGCCGCGAGCGGCGTGTCCTCGGGCAGGGTCGAGAGCCAGTATTTCGTAGGCTCCGCCTCGCCCTCGGGCCATTCGACGACGAGCCATTCGACGGGATGGGGCTCGATGAGTTTGTGATCGCGCGACGCCGGCCGGACCCGCGCGGCGGCGAAGCGCGAAGACAAAGGCTGGTTGGAGCCTTCGCGCCACTCGACTTCGCGCCAGGCCTCGGCAGGCAGGCCCATCGCGAGTTCTTTGGCCGAGACGGGCCGATGATCGTCGTCGTGTCGCAGGCGCGAAGGCTTGCGTCCCCGGCCGCTCCAGGGCTTGGGCGGCAAGGGCTCTTCGCCGGGAGGCCAGACCGACAGCGTCGATTGCACGCCCGCCGCGTAGATCAGCCCCAGCGCCGTGACGCCGGCGCGGAAAGCCCCGTCGCAGCCGTAGCCGGCGTCAGTCAGAACGACGCCCCTTTCCACGCCGGCGTTCACGGCGGCTTCGATCTGGGCGAGCGCGATCTGCGGCTTGGTCCGAAACTCCACGTCCTCGGGAACGTGCGCCTTTTTTCTTCGCTTGGCGTCCTTCGCCCAGTCTTCGGGCAGATAGAGCCGATAGGCGATCGGGAGACTCACGTGATGGTTGGCGATCGAGAGCGTCACCGCGATCTGACAGTTGTCCGTCTTGCCCAGTCGCCCGCAATATTGACGCGCCACGCCGACCGAATGCGAACCCTTCTTGTGAAACCCCGTGTCGTCGACGATCCAGGCCTCGACGCCTCCCTGCGCTTCGAACGCCGACGCCGCGAGCTCGCGCACCTTGGCCAGCATCGCCTCGTCCGACCACGCCGACAGCCCGACGAAGTGCAACAGCGACTGACGCGCCGCCGCGACGCGCGCTGGAGCGACTATCGAGGCGATCGGTTCGACGCTCTTGCGCTCGCCGGGCATCAACAAGCCCGTGCAATAATCCATCAAAGGGCCCGTTCGGTCCGCATGCCCGAGCACGCTCGCCAAGCTGCCGACGTACGCCGCAAACCGCCCCTCGCTTTCCCGCCGCGCCCCGTCCACCTTCGCCGCCCTCGCCAACAAACGAATCGGCAAAATATCAGAGACTTACACTCGGCGAATCTGCGAAATGAGGCTGTGGCTCAGGGATGTGACTCAGTACAACTAGTACACTGATTCCTTGAATCCGCGCATATCACAGGGATTCCTAGGAGAGCGGAAGGTGATTTGCTGAACAAGGCGGTTGGATCATGGCGGCTCCGCGGCGGGTGGTTGAATTGGCGTTCTCGGACGAAGAGGCGGCGCAATTGGCGCGGCTTGCCCGGTCGCGGACCGAACCGGCGAGCCGGGTCGAGCTGGCGCGAATGCTGCTCGCCTACCGCCAGACGCCATGTCATCGAGGGCTTTTTCTCGAAGCTCGCGCGCTCCGTGCTGCGTCACATCCGCGTCACGTCCA
>JAFAHO010000281.1 GCA_019237205.1 Hyphomicrobiales bacterium | reverse complement strand
GAGCGTCCGGACGGCCTACGGAGCTCCTGATCAGCGCACGATGTTCACGCTCGACGGGATCGCGACAGTGAAGTTTGACGGCGGTTGGTCGCTTTGCCGCGCGCCAAGGACTCTTTGCCGACCATCAGATGAGCGCGCCCTGAGATGCGCTGCACCCGCTTATTTCAACGACAAGGCCCATGGCCCCTATCTTGCCACGCCTGGCAATGAACGCTGCAGCGCCTGACCGATTTGATCGGGGATAAACTTCAGATAATATGGTTATCAAGCCGGAAGCCGACGGGCTGGCTGCGACTTCGTGCTCGGCAAGGCTGATGTGACGCCGCTCGACCACAATCGCGGCGCCTATTATCCGACCGCCGGCGCGATGAACATGCCCTATGGACTTTACGTGCAGGACGATCGCCTCATCGTCGCCGACACCGCCAATTCGCGACTGCTCGGCTTCGACTTGGATGAGGTGCGCATGGACGCGAGCGCGTCGCGAGTTGCCGGGCAGCGACTTCGCGCGGAAGGGCGACAATCGGTGCGCCCCGGCGGTTCGCGACAGCCTGCGCTGGCCTTATGGCGTTGCCGCTTGCGGTTCTACGGTCATGATCGCTGATTCCGGCAACAACCGGGCGCTCCTGTGGGAGGATGCGCCATGACGTTGCTGCAGGACGTCCGGCCCGAAGCGCAATTCGTCGCCATGGAAATCCGCGTGCGCGGCCGGGTGCAGGGCGTGGGTTTTCGCCCGACAGTCTGGCGCATTGCGCGGGAACTCGACCTCGCAGGGGAGGTTCTCAACGATTGCGAGGGCGTTCTGGCGCGCGTCGGCGGTAGCCCACGCGCCCTCGAGGATTTCATCGCCCGACTGGAGAGGGAACCGCCGCCGCTGGCGCGGATCGATGAGATCGAGGTTCGCGCCTTCGAGGGCGCGCTGCCGTCCGAGTTCCGGATCGCCGAGAGTCTTGCGGGCGACGCGCACACTGAGATCGCGCCGGACGCCGCGATCTGCGCGGCTTGCGCTCAGGAGATCGTCGATCCGTTCCAGCGCCGCTTCCGCTATCCGTTCGCCAATTGCACGCATTGCGGGCCGCGGCTCAGCATCGTCAAGGGCATACCTTATGATCGCGCCAATACGACGATGTCGCCGTTTGCGATGTGCGAGGCGTGCCGGGAGGAATATCGCAATCCCGCCGACCGGCGTTTCCACGCCGAAGCGATCGCCTGCGATGTCTGCGGCCCCGAGGCAAAGCTCGCCCGTCTCGACGGCCGGCCGACGCGTTTCGACCGACGTTCGACGCGCGACGAGGTCGATGCGGTCCGCCGACTCATGATGAAGGGCGAAATCGTCGCGATCAAGGGACTCGGCGGCTTTCATCTCGCTTGCGACGCGACCAATGCGGAAGCGGTGGCGCGATTGCGACGGCTGAAGCGCCGCGATGCGAAGCCATTCGCGCTGATGGCGAGGGATCTCGACGTCGTCAGGCGCTATTGCACGGTGGGAGCCGAGGAGGAGCGGGCGCTCGTTAGCACTGCGGCGCCGATCGTGCTGCTCTCGGCCGACAAGGCCGAGAAGCTGCCGGATGAAGTCGCCCCCGGTCTTGCGACCCTTGGCTTCATGCTGCCGACGACGCCGCTTCATCTCCTGATCCTGGCCCGCATGGAGCGCCCGGTGGTGATGACCAGCGGCAATGTCTCGGAGGAGCCGCAGGTCATCGACGATGGCGAGGCGCGCGCGCGGCTCGGCGAAATCGCGACTTACGCGCTAATCCATAACCGCGAGATCGCCATTCGCGTCGACGACTCGGTGGCGCGTGTGATGGCCGGCCGGGCGCGGATCTTGCGCCGCGCCCGCGGCTTTGCGCCGGCGCCCATTGCGCTGCCGCCTGGGTTCGAAAAGGCGCCCGAACTTCTCGCGATGGGCGGAGAGCTCAAGGCGACCTTCTGTCTCGTCAAGGACGGCGAGGCCATCCTCTCGCAGCATCAGGGCGATCTGGAGAACGTCGAAACTTTCGATGACTACCGTAAGAATTTGGCGCTCTACGCCGAGCTTTTCAATCACGCGCCAGTCGCTATCGTCGCTGATCGTCACCCGGAATATCTGTCGGCCAAACTCGCGCGCGAATGGGCGCAGGCAAGGTCGCTGCCCCTCATCGAAGCGCAGCACCATCACGCTCATGTCGCGGCGTGCCTCGCCGAAAACAACATTCCGCTCGACGCCCCTTCGGCGCTCGGCATCGTCCTCGACGGCCTGGGCTGGGGCGACGACGGGACGGTCTGGGGCGGGGAATTCCTGATTGCAGACTATCGCCATTTCGAGCGGCTCGGCGCCTTCAAACCGGTGGCGATGCTCGGCGGCGCGCAAGCGGCGCGCGAGCCATGGCGCAATCTATACGCGCATCTGATGGCCGAGATGGGCTGGGCGGCATTTTCGCTGAAGTTCGCTGAGCTCGCGCTCTATGCCGACCTTTCGCGCCGGCCGCGGGCGACGCTCGACGCAATGGTCCGGCGCGGCGTCAATTCCCCGATGGCTTCATCGTGCGGAAGGCTGTTCGACGCGGTCGCTGCGGCCTTGAACATATGCCGCGAGCGCCAGGCCTACGAGGGCGAGGCGGGCGCGCGTCTCGAGGCGATCGTCGACCTCGATGCCATGCGCCGCGACGATGAGGGCTCTGCATATCCGTT
>JAFAHO010000134.1 GCA_019237205.1 Hyphomicrobiales bacterium | reverse complement strand
GAAGAGATTCACGCGCGACATATCCTCGTCCCGACGGAGGATGAGGCGAAAGCCGCGCTCGCCCGGATCAAGGGCGGGGAGGACTTCGCCAAGGTGGCGACCGAACTTTCCAAGGATCCGTCCGGCGACGGCGGCGATCTCGGATGGTTCACCAAGGACCGCATGGTGCCGGAATTTTCCGAAGCCGCTTTCAAGCTGAAGAAGGGCGAAGTGTCCGATCCCGTCAAGACCCAGTTTGGCTGGCACATCATCAAGGTGGAGGACATTCGCACCAAGTCGTTCCCGCCGTTCGAACAGGTTAAGGACCAGGCCGCGCGCTATGTCGCCCAGAAGGCGGAAAGCGAGACGATCACCCAACTGCACAACGCGGCGAAGATCCAGCTGTTTGACGCGGACGGCAAGCCGATACCCGCTCAAACCGAAGCCGCGCCGGACAAGAGCGGCAACGACGCGCAAGGCAAGGATGCGTCTCCCGGGGCCGAAAAGCCCAAGACGCCCTGACGCCAATTCTCTCGAGAGCGGACCTAGCGGCCTGCTCCCGACCATCGATTGGGATCACGCATGGCCGCTCCTGCCCCGCTCTCCCCGCTTGCGCCGAAGAAATACCCCGCTCTCCCGCCGATCGGCGGCGTCCGCTTCGCCACCATTGCAGCGGGCGTACGCTATGCCGGTCGAACCGACGTCATGATGGCGCTGTTCGACGAGCCCGCCGCGGTTGCAGGCGTGTTCACCCGCTCGAAATGCCCTTCCGCGCCTGTCGACTGGTGTCGGGCCCAGCTCAAGGGCGGCAAGGCGCGGGCGCTCATTGTCAACTCCGGCAACGCCAACGCCTTCACCGGCCACGCCGGAATCAGCGCGGTCGAGCTCGTCGCAGACGCTGCGGCCAAGACCATCGGCGCGACGCCGAACGAAATCTTCATGGCCTCGACCGGCGTGATCGGCGAGCCGCTCGAGGGAGCACGCATCGCCCGCGTGCTCGGGCAGCTCGCCTCCGAGGCGAAAGCCGACCGGCTGATGGACGCCGCCAAGGCGATCATGACGACCGACACCTATCCCAAGATCGCCACTGCGCGCGTCAAGCTCGGAGAGGCGGACGTGACCATCAACGGAATCGCCAAGGGCGCCGGGATGATCGCACCGGACATGGCGACGATGCTGTCCTACGTATTCACCGACGCGCCGATCGCCTCCGGCGCGCTGCAAACGCTGCTGTCGAAATCGGTCGGGCGCTCATTCAACGCGATCACCGTCGACAGCGACACGTCGACCTCGGACACGCTGATGGTTTTCGCCACCGGCGCCGCCAAGGACGCGCCGCCTATCGAGGACGCCGCCGATCCGCGCGTCGCCCCTTTCCGCCGTGCATTGGACAAGCTCCTGCGCAATCTCGCCCAGCAGGTCGTGCGCGATGGCGAGGGCGCCCGAAAGTTCATTGAGGTCAATGTCGAGGGCGCGGCGACCCGGAAGGCGGCCAAGCGCATCGCGATGTCGATCGCCAATTCGCCGCTGGTGAAGACGGCCTGCGCCGGCGAGGACGCCAATTGGGGCCGGGTCGTCATGGCGGTCGGCAAGGCGGGCGAGAAGGCCGAGCGCGACAGGCTCGACATCTGGTTCGGCAAGATTCGCGTCGCCCATCAGGGCTTGCGCGACCCGGCCTACGACGAAGCCGCAACTTCGGCCTATATGAAGCGCGACACGATAGCGATCACGGCCGATCTCGGGATCGGGCGCGGACGCGCCACGGTCTGGACCTGCGATCTCACCAAAGAATACGTCGCAATCAACGGCGACTATCGCTCGTGAACCTTCTGCTGGTGGTCGCGGCGGCTCTCGTCGACGCCGACGGCCGGGTGCTCCTCTCCCAGCGGCCCAAAGGCAAGGCGCTCGAGGGCCTATGGGAGTTTCCCGGCGGCAAGATCGACCGGAACGAGCGGCCGGAGGACGCGCTGGTTCGGGAGCTTCGCGAAGAACTGGGGATCGTCGTCAAAGTCCCCTGTCTCGCGCCGCTCACCTTCGCGAGCTACGCTTACGACGACTTCCATCTGCTGATGCCGCTCTTCGTCTGCCGCAAGTGGGAGGGCATGGTTCAGCCGCTCGACGGCCAGGCGCTGAAATGGGTGCGCCCGAAAGACATACGGGCCTATCCCATGCCGCCTGCGGACGAACCGCTGATTCCGCATCTCGAGGATTTGCTGGGGTGAGGCTCGCTCAAGGAGACGCGATCCAGGTCTTGTAGTCCTCGTCCGACATGGACGGCAGGTTCTTGATGAAGGCCACGATCGTCCAGATCTGCTGGTCGGACACGCCAGCCAAGCCGAAGCTCGGCATGCCGGTAAACTTGATGCCGCTCTTGATCGCCCAGAAGAGTTGCGAGGCGGTGCGCTCTTTCGCCATCACCTTGAGATCGGCGGGAACCGGCTTCAGCCCTTCAGACCACTTGGCCCAATTGGCGTTCGGCGGCCCTCCGTGGCAATTGACGCAGCCGATCGTGGCGTAGGCGCGCGCCCCGGCTTTCACCGTCGCGGGATCGTCGAGAGACGCGGGCGGGGTCTCGGTTGCGTGCCCTGCGACCGAGGCGCCTCGGATGCTCGCCAGCGCCCAATCGACAATGGCTGGGTTGTCCTGATTTTCGGCGACGTCATAGAAACCGCCGAAGAAGAAGACCGCTGCGCCGATGGCGACGATGATCGCGAGAGCGCCGATGAAAGCCAGGATTCTCATGAGCCTTCCCCTGTCTTCGTGGATAGCCGAGGCTTTACGAACCGCGGCGGCGGCGCAACTGCGAGCCCGTCTAGTTCACTCAATTCGATCATGGAACTCAAGCCGTTTTCCTCGACCCGGCGGCGCCGCGATCGCAGGGCGTTGATTCAGCCTCGTTTGCGTTTTTGACCAGGCGCTTTTCGTAGCCGAAACTGACCCTTAAGGCTTGACGACCATCATTCCCCCCATGCCGACGACAGCCGAGTCCGCCGAACGCGCCGCCCTTCCGGCCGCGCCTGACCTTGCCGCCGCGGTCTCGGCCTGGCTTCGCCGTCTCGCGGGGGAGCGGCGGATGTCCGCCCATACGATCGAGGCCTATGGCCGCGACGCGCGCCAGTTTCTGGCGTTCCTCAGCGAGCGCGTGGGCGCCCAGCCTTCGATCGCAGACTTCACCGATTGTGCGCCGGCGGATTTGCGCGCCTTTCTCGCCCGTCGCCGCGGGGAGGGAATCGATGCTCGCTCGCTCCAGCGAGCGCTCTCAGCCTTGCGCTCGCTGGCGCGCCACCTTGCGCGCGAAGGGGGCGACGCGGCGTCCGCGCTCGGCGCCATCCGGGCGCCGAAGGCCGCCCGGCGCCTGCCGCGACCTCTGAGCGCGGCCGACGCGAAAACCGTCGCGACGACAGCGCCGCGCGAGGGCGAAGCGCGTGAACCGTGGGTTCTCGCCCGCGACGCGGCGGTGCTTGCGCTTTGCTATGGCGCGGGCCTGCGGATTTCCGAGGCG
>JAFAHO010000329.1 GCA_019237205.1 Hyphomicrobiales bacterium | reverse complement strand
GCCGATACGAACGCGCAGACGCACCTGCTGGCGAACCGGCTGCACCGCCTCGCCTTCAGGATCAGGCCAGCATCATCGGCAGAATAGACCAATCCAGCCTGCAAACGGTGGCGTCTCACGGATCCCCGATCAGGGCGCGGTTGCAGGCGGCCCTCGTTGAAGGACAGCAATGCAGACGCTTTGCCGGGCGCGAACGCGCGCGCTAACATCGTCATGAATGTCGCCACGTCCACGCACGAGCCGATCATGACTCCACGGACCCCTGACAACATTTGGAGCCTCGTCACCATCATGGGCGGCAACGCGATACCGCCGCGAGATCCCAACGATGATGATGACGAGGACGAAGACGACGAAGAGGACGAGGACCGGGACGACGACCCGGCCGTCGTCAGAGAACCCGACGAATAGCTGCTGCGCGCGCCGCGAGCGGCCGCGTTGCTCGAACGTACGACACCGATAGGAGCAATCCCATGATCAGGTCAGCACTCGCCGTCGCTGCCGCCTCGATCGCGGCCAGCGTGTCATTCCCGCCGCCTGTCCTCGCTCAAGACGAAACCGACCAGCGATTTGGGACCGTCCATTTCGAGACGTCCTGCAACGAGGTTGCGCAGCGGCGCTTTGATCGCGCCATGCGCTACCAGCATTCGTTCTGGTATCGCGAGTCGAAGGAACTCTTCGAGGAGGTGCTCAAGGCCGATCCGGATTGCGGCATGGCGTATTGGGGCATTGCGCTGAGCCTTCTCAACAATCCGCACGCGCCGCCGCCCGTCGGCAACCTTCCGCTCGGCCTCGCGGCGGTCGAGAAGGGCAAGGCAATCGGCGCGAAGACGCAGCGCGAGCGCGATTTCATCAATGCGATGTCCGCGTTCTATACCGATTTCGACAAAGTCGACCATCGCACCCGCGTGCTCGCCTACCTCAAGGCCATGGAAGGCGTGGCGCAGGCTTATCCGAATGACGACGAAGCGCAAATTCTCTACGCGATCGAACTCAACGTCGCGGCGCCGCCGAGCGACAAGACCTATGCGATGCAGCTCAAGGGCGCTGCGATCCTCGAGCCGATCTTCCTGCGCCAACCGCGCCATCCGGGCGTCGCCCACTATCTGATCCATCTCTACGACACGCCCGCCCTGGCGGAGCGAGGCCTCGACGCGGCCAAGCGATATTCGCAGATCGCGCCGGCCGCGCCGCATGCGCAGCACATGCCGTCGCATATCTTCACCCGCGTCGGCTATTGGAAGGAATCGATCGGCTCCAACACGGAAGCGGCGCGGGCCGCCAAGGCCAGCAACGAAGCCCACGACCAACTGCACGCGATGGATTACCTCGTCTATGCCTATCTTCAGACGGGGCAGGATGCAAAAGCCCAGGCGATCCTGGATGAGATGCGCGGGATCGGCGGTTTCACCGAGACGTTCATTGCCGGGCCCTACGCGCTGGCGGTGAGCCCGGCGCGCTACGCCATCGAGCGCGGCGATTGGAACGCGGCGGCGCAGCTTGCGGTCAGGCCCACGCCGCTCGCCCACGTCGAAGCCATGACGCACTTCGCCCGAGCCTTCGGCGCGGCGCGGTCGGGCCAGCCGGACGCCGCCAAGGCCGACATCGCCAAGCTCGCCGAACTGCGCGAAAAGCTGCGCGCGGCCAAGGACGCGTATTGGGCCGAGCAGGTCGACATCCAGTGGCAGGTCGCGACCGCCTGGGTCTTGTATTCCGAAGGCAAGTACGACGACGCGCTCAAGGCCATGAGCGCCGCCGCCGATGCCGAGGACAAGACCGAGAAGCATCCCGTGACTCCGGGCGTGCCGACGCCGGCGCGCGAACTCTATGGCACGATGCTGCTCGAACGCGGCATGGCCAAGGACGCGCTCGCCGCGTTCGAAGCGACGTTGAAAAAGGAGCCGAACCGGCTGGGCGCCACGCTCGGCGCCGGCGCAGCCGCGGAAAAGTCGGGCGATTCCGCCAAGGCGCGAACGCATTACGCCGAGGCCGCCGCGCTCACGGAGAATGCCGATCCGGTCAGACCCGCGATCGCGCACGCGCGCGCGGTCGCAGCGCAAGGCACGCGCTGAGGCGGACGCCGCCGCCGAGGCCGACCGCGTGATGAAGTCCGCGGGATTGGCGCTGGCGTTGGCGGCAGGGCTCGCCGGCGCGATCGCCGTCGCGCTCCTTGCGCCAGGGCCGTCGCGCAACGCGACGGACGCGTCCGCTCTGGGTGGAGACGAAGTGGCCGTTCCCCATGGATCAATGGGGAACCGGCCGCGCGTTTGCCTGCAAGGCGGCCGAGTGCGGCGGCGAGGTCAAGCTCTATCTTCGCGCCAAGCTCGGCTCCTGCAATTGCGCGACCGGCGTCGCCGATGACGCCGACCTCGATCGCATGAGCGACTTCGATTTGGTCGGCGGGGAGGTTTCACCTCTCGGCGCCGGCCGGCCGATCACGATTGCCTGGATGAAGGGTCGCAGTCGCGCTTACGCGCTCGCCGCTCGCGATCGGCCGGGCAAGTCGGCGATATCGATCGTGTTCAACGACCGCTGCGACATGATCGTCGCGACGGTCGTACTGCCGCACGATCGACCGGCGGTGATCGAGCCCAGCGTCATGGCGTTTCTCAACAGCAAAGGTGTGGTGCATTGGGCCGAGGTGGCGCTCGGGATATGACCTGCCCATCGTCGGAATCGGATTCGCACTCCTCCCAACTCGCCAGCCAATGAAGACCATCGCTGCGCCTCGCTCATGTTTGTGCCGGCGCCCTACGGCGTCAGCCGGACACGTCAAGGCGGTAGAATTTCGCCGCGGTGCCACAGAACAGGTCGGCTTTCTCGGCGTCGCTCGCGCCCTTGGTCAGAAGCTTGCAGGCATTCCAGAACACCGGATAGCTGTAGGAGCCCTTGTCGACGGGAAAGTTGCTCTCGAACATGCATCGCGACGGCCCGAATGCATTAATGCAGGTCTCGATGTAGGGACGCCAC
>JAFAHO010000420.1 GCA_019237205.1 Hyphomicrobiales bacterium | reverse complement strand
CGCTCGGCCAAGCTCGGCGAATGGCGCGCCCTCATGGCCTGACAGCCGCTTGGGTCTGGGCAAGCTATGTCACAGGCTGACGACCCGCCGTTGCTCTGACAAAGCCCCTTGCGCGAGCCGTGGTGACAGTCCCAATGCCACAGACCGTTGACGTACTCGGCCTCGTAGCGGCGGACCTCGCGCTCGACGATGTGCGCCTCGGCCGGATGTCTTGTTGGAGAGGCCGTAGGGCGATTGCGGGCAACCGCAAAAAGGATCGCAGCCCGGAGGAGGGAAGAAGCCGAACCCGAGGGACAGACGCCCTTTCCCCCGTCCCCAAACTGGCGGCTCAGACGCTCCGCACGTCTGGGGCTTATACGCTCGTGCTCGATCGCCTTGCGCCATTCCTCAGCGGCGCGAGCGGTGCGGCGGCCGTCGACGATGCCTTCGGCGTAGGCTTTGAGTTCAACACCCACTGCGTCGAAGCGGCGCTTGGTCCGGCGGCCCTCCCTGCCGAAGAAATAGCCGGCGAGATACGCCTCGGATCGTTTCTCGGTCATGTATGCGTCCTTGAGATTTCGGATACCCTTAGCCGCTTCCGCAGTTCGCGGAGAGGCCCAGATCGATGCCAGGCGCAGTCGGGGACAAATCCGATTTCTTCCTCAGCCGGCGCGGCTCGGTCGCCGCCGTCGCGCAGGAGGTATCGGGCGTTCTGACCGAGAAGGGCTACAAGGTCATCGTCCAGGACTACGACATCCCGCTCGGCGCGAGCTTTGTCGAGGCGATGCACGAAGCGGTCAAGAACGCGCGCGACCTCATCATCCTGTTCACCGGGGACTACGAACAGTCGCCCTACACCCGCAAGGAGTTCACGAGCTTCGAGGCCGAGCGGCTGCGAGACGAGCGAGACCGTCACATCGTCGTCCTGCGTTGCGACGATGCGCCGCTGCGGGGCCTTCTGGCCGACAGCGTCTATCAGAACCTTGTTGGCGTCGCCGAGCCCGAGGAGCGCAAACGCCGAATCCTTGCGGCGGCGGAGCGCCGTTCGTCGGCTGAGCGGCCGCAACGCAGACGGGGCAGGATTTTCGTCGGCGTCCCGCCGCGCATCGCGGGTTTCACCGGCCGAGCGGACGAACTCGACCGTCTCGACGCCATTCTCACCCAGGACCGACGAGCCGCCGTGACGCAGGTCGGCCGGGCGGCGGTGCAGGGGATGGGCGGGGTCGGCAAGACAACGCTCGCCGTCGAATACGCCAACCGCTTCCGCAACCTCTATGACGGGGTGTGGTGGTGTCCGGCGGAAACGCGCGCCGGCCTCATGACCAACCTTGCCGCGCTTGCGACAGAGCTCGAGGTCGCCTCTTCCGAGGAAGCCGACATTGAGAAGGCCGCCCAGGCGGCGCTGCGCCGGCTCGCTGAGCAGGGAGATATCTGGCTCCTTGTTTACGACAATGTCGCGTCGCCCGAGGAGATTGCCGATCTTCTGCCTGCCGCTGGCGCCCGGGCGCTCATCACTTCCCGCTTCTCGGATTGGAGCGGGTGGGCAGGCGAGGTCTCGCTCGACGTGCTGCCGATTGCCGAAGCCATTGCCTTTCTCGTGGAACGCGCCGGACGCAGCGACGAAGCGGGCGCCGGGACGCTTGCGGAGGCGTTGGGGCGACTGCCGCTGGCGCTGGACCATGCGGCTGCCACTTGCAAGCGGACACAAATGAGCTTCGCCGGCTATGCGGCGAGGGCGTCGAGCCTCATTGCCGCAGCGCCGCGCGGCGCGCCCTATCCGCGCAGCGTCGCCGCGACGTTCGATCTCGCGATTGACGACGCGGTAGCGCAATGCCCGGCGGCCGAAGCCCTGATGGCGTTTCTCGCGTCCTGCGCGCCGGAGCGCGTCCCGATGACCCTCGTTGAGGGCGCAATCGACGACGAGGCCGAGCGCACGGCGGCGCTCGCCGCGCTCGCCGAACTGTCGCTTGTCAAGCATGACCCGTTCGAGGATCGCGCGCCGGCGGTGACCGTGCATCGCCTTGTGCAGGCCGTCGCCTGCGCGAGATCGGAGTTGAAGGGCGCGGCGCAGAACGCCGTCACGCGCCTGATCGCGCGGCTTGAGACGATTTATCCGAAGGACGGCTACACCAACCCCGCCTCATGGCCGTGCTGCGCGCAGCTGACGCCGCATCTCCTTAAAAGCTGCGAAACGGAGAAAGCTGACGGTGCTACAAATTCGAAATGCGCAGATCTTCTGGGCAGCGCCGGCGTGTATTTTTATGGCCGCGCAGTCTATTCGAAGGCGCGGCCGCTCTACGAGCGCGCGCTGGCGATCCGTGAGAAGGCGGTCGGCCCCGAGCATCCTGATAATGTGTGCAACCTCAGCAGCCTCGCGGTTTTGCTTCAGGCCCAAGGCGACCTTGCGGGCGCGGGGGCGCTCTTCGAGCGCGCGCTGGCGATCTGCGAGAAGGCGCTTGGCCCCGAGCATCCGGATACGGCAGAGAGCCTCAACAACCTCGCCCGTCTGCTGCAGGACCGAGGCGACCTTGCGGGCGCGCGGGCGCTATCCGAGCGCGCGCTAGCGATCTACGAGAAGGCGCTCGGTCCAGAGCATCCGGATATGGCGACGGGCCTCCTCAAGCTCGCGCCCCTGGTTAAGGCCCTGGGCGATCTTGCCGGAGCGCGGCGGCTATACGAGCGTGCGCTGGCGATCTTCGAGAAGGCGCTCGGCCCCGAGCATCCCGATACGGCGACAAGCCTCAACAACCTCGCGCTCGTGCTTCAGGCCCAGGGCGACCTCATGGGCGCGCAGGCGCTTTTGGAGCGCGCCCTGGCGATCTGCGAGAAGGCGCTCGGCCTAGAGCACCCTTATTCGGTGATGAGCCTCAGCAACCTCGGCGGCCTTCTGCGGGTCCAGGGCGCCCATGCGGCGGCGCGGCCGATCTTGGAGCGCGCGCTGGCCATCCGGGAGAAGACGCTCGGCCCCGAGCATCCGGATACGGCGTGGAGCCTCGGCGTGGTCGCCGCCGTACTGCAGGACCACGGTGACCTTGCGGGCGCGCGGGCGCTCTCCGAGCGCGCGCTAGCGATCTACGAGAAGGCGCTCGGCCCCGAGCATGCCAATACAGTGATGGTCCGGAACAATCTGGCAAAGCTCAGTTCAACCGGAGGGGTTTGAGATCGCGTACG
>JAFAHO010000030.1 GCA_019237205.1 Hyphomicrobiales bacterium | reverse complement strand
CTGCATGTGATAGCCGGACACCGAGATCGAGTTGAACTTCGGCATGCGCGCGGCCGTGTAGGCGAGGATGTCCGCGACAATCCGCAGCGATGGTCCCGGCGGATAGATGTAGGTGTTGCGGACCATGAACTCCTTGAGAATGTCGTTCTGAATGGTCCCCGACAGCTTGGCCATCGGAACGCCCTGTTCCTCCGCGGCGACGATGAACAGAGCCAGCACCGGCAGCACCGCGCCGTTCATCGTCATCGACACGCTCATCGAATCGAGCGGGATGCCGGAGAAGAGTGTGCGCATGTCATAGATCGAATCGATCGCGACGCCCGCCATCCCGACATCGCCCGCAACCCGCGGGTGGTCGGAATCGTAGCCGCGATGCGTCGCCAGATCGAAGGCGACCGAGAGCCCCTTCTGGCCGGCGGCGAGATTGGCGCGGTAAAAGGCGTTCGATTCCTCGGCGGTCGAGAACCCCGCATATTGCCGGACCGTCCACGGCTGATTGACGTACATGGTCGGATAGGGTCCGCGCAGATAGGGCGGGAGTCCCGGCCAGTCGCGCGAGAAGTCGAGCCCGGCGCGATCGTCCGGCCCATAGGACGATTTGACGTCGATGCCCTCGGGCGTGGTCCAGACGCGGGCTTCGTTGAGCCCTTGCAATCCGGATGCGGCTTCGAAGGAGACGTTGGCGAAGTTGGGAATCCCGCTCACGATGCTCGTCCCGTTCGAGGCCCGAGGCGCCGATAAAGGCCCTCAAGCGCCGCGGCAGCGTCGCCGCCCGCGAAGATGAACTCGTCCACTCCCGCAGCCCGCAGGCCTTCCTCAGCGGTCTTGGGACGGCCGGCGAGGCTCAGGCCCTTGACGCCAGCTGCCTTGATCGCAGCGGCGAAGGCTTCGCCACGGGCCGCGTAGGCCACGTCGTCGCCGCAAAGGCAAGCAAGAAATGCGCCGCTCGCCGCCAGCTGCTTGATCGCCGCGTCGGGCGTTTCCGCCTCTCCTTCGTAGACCGGCTCGATCCCGCCGGCCTCGAGCCATTCGCGCATGAAAGCGACGCGGCGGCGATGCGCGGCCTCGGGCCCGAGCGCGACGAGCAGGACCTTCGGCCGCGCCCCAGACGCTTCGAGGATGGCGTCGGATTGAACGCGCAACGCTTCGAACGGTTCGGCGAGCCGCATCGGGACAAGCGCGCCTTTGCTAACCGTCGCATGTTCGCGCTCCGGCGCGCCGGGCGCGAGCTCGACCGGGGTCTCGGCGAGATCGGCATGGGCGCTGACGCCGGTGATTGGCGCTTTGAGCCGTGTGACATCGCGCTTCAGGCGAGACGCGCTCTCGGCGACGCCATTTTGGAACGCGCCGCGCGCCAGCGTCTCGGCCAGGCCGCCCCCAGCTTCCATCTCCTGGAAGAGCGTCCAACCCATGTCGCAGAGCGCTTTGGTCAGCGCCTCAAAAGCGCCGGCCCCGGCTGCCGGGTCGGCGACAAAGCCGAGATGGGATTCGCTCAAGAGAATGAGTTGGCCATTGCGCGCGAGACGCCGCGCGAGGCTGTCGGGAAGGCCGACGGCGAGCGTATGCGGCAAGACGCAGACGCTGTCGGCCCCGCCGAGTCCGGCTGCAAACGCCGCCATCGCCCCGCGCATCACATTCACGTACGGGTCGCGCGCCGTCATCATCCGCCACGCGCTCTCGGCCTGGACGGTCGTGGGTCTGGGTTCGAGGCCGCACGCCTCCTCGACTTGCGCCCACATCAGCCGAAGAGCTCGAAATTTCGACAGCGTGACGAATTCGTCCGCATCGGCTGCGAGGCGGAAAGCGATCCGCTGGCGCGCCTCGCCGAGCGGCACGCCTGCCGCGCTCAGGGCGCGCAAGAGGCCAACGGCGGCGCCGAGCGCGAAGGCGAGCTCCTGGCCGGACGCGCCGCCCGCCGCGTGCGTCGATCGCGCGTCGGCGACGACGAGCGGCCCGGCGAACCCTTTCGCTCTCAGCGCAACCGCCGCGCTGATGAAGGGTTCGACCTGCGCCGCCCAGTCGGCGGGAAATGGCCCGAAGGCTGAAGCCGCGTAAGGATCGAGTCCGAAGGACACGTCGCAGTCGGCGGGACGCGCGCCCGACCGTTCGATGAGCGCCGCGAAATTGCGCGCGTGATCCGCACCGGCGCGGCCGAGATCGAGTTCAAAGCGCAGCCCCTGATCGAACCGGACGCCGTTGAACGCCCCGTGCAGGGTCGCAGGATCGGATCGTCTTAGGCCAAATCCGTAGGCGCCGACCGCGCCCGAGAACACGATTTGCAGGCCGTCTGCGCCGCTGGCGATATCGTCCAGGGCCTGGGCGTTGGCCTCGCCGGCGTCAGGATGGTCGAGTCGGGCGATCACGCGCCAGGGGCCGCCTGTCCGGAGCGGCCTGGGCCCCTCGCCCGGCGGATAGAGCGGCTCGATCCGGATGCCGCCGGCCGCGTTCGACGCGAGCGCGTCGATGCCCGCCCCTTTCAGCGCGGCTTCCGCTACTTTCCGCCAGTCGGCCTCGGTCCAGGCCGGAAAGCCCACATCCGCGCACAAAGTCCGATCTCCTTTAGATGAACTGCGACAGGCCGGGAATTGAGGCGGTGATTTCTCCGACCGTCTGATCGCCAGCAACTTCGCGCGCATAGGCAAAGACTTCGCGGCCCGCGGTCTGCATCTGATCCATGCTGAGCCCAAGGCTCATCAATTCGCCGCCAAGCGCCGCCAATCCGCCGCCGCCCATCGCGCCGGCTGCGACGCCCATCAGCCCTTTGAGGCCATAGCCCATGCCTTCGCCGCCCGTCGGCGCGCCCGATGCGACGATCGCCTGCAACTCCGGCGCCTTCTCGAACAGGTCTCGGACCCCTTCTTCGGACGCCTCGCGCTGGATGAAATCGGCGATCAGGGCCACGGCCTTACGCGCGACTTCGGGGGTGAGACTCGCCGCCTTGGCGACGCGGGCGATCAGATTATCCATTTAAGGCTCCTTGGACGCGCCGGACGCGTAGGCTCTCTCGCCGCTCGCGCCGGTAAAATCAAGCGCGCGCGACAGTGTACGCCGGCGGCGCGTGAAGCGGAATGGCGACGGGGCGCGGGGACTTGTCGCAGACGCGTCGGGGCCAGCGCCCGAATTTTGGGCGGAGCTGGCCCTTATGCGGCGCCGCACCATGAATGGGTTATGAGAAATTCACATAACTACAACCGCTTGATCGATGATTGTCGTCCCTTGCCAGTCGTGGTTCCCTCGCGACCGAGCCCACGCAGGCTATATTCCGAAATACGCCTAAGAAAGCTATACTTTGCCTGTCGGGAATTCTGCCGATGACTGTCTGGCTAGCAATCGCCCGCGGGTTATCGGCTTTGACGGAGCCGGTTGCCAGCGCTCGGGCGATCTCCCGAAAAGTGAACATTTGGCTAAGTTAGATATGCAAATGTTGCATTCCTGTCCGTCGGTGGAGGCCCTATCCCGGGCGGCTGAACAGGCCTATATTGCAGTGCAGCAAAAGTTCTTACGCCTAGAAAAGGAGACCAACGATGACCAACCTCAAGACCATTTCCGAGAAGCTCGCCTCTTGGCGGCGCTACCGCGAAGCGGTTCGCGAGCTGTCGCAGCTTTCGGACCGCGAACTCGACGACATCGGCATTCGCCGCGGCGACATCGAGTTTATTGTCCGCCGCTCGGTGGCGAAGGCTGCCTGAGCCCAGTTCGGCCAAACCTCCGGGCCTCGCGCTAGGCGCGGCGCTCGTTCGCAAAAAGGCGGCTCCCCTGGGGCCGCCTTTTTTATGGTTTGGCGCCCGGTTGACGCTGCGCCCAGGCTTTGGGACAAGCAGCCCATGCGTCCCATTCGCGTGATCGGCGGAGGATTGGCCGGCTCGGAGGCCGCTTGGCAGGCCGCGGAAGCCGGCGTCCCGGTCGTGTTGCACGAAATGCGCCCCGCACGCATGACGGCCGCGCACCGCACCGACCGTCTTGCCGAACTCGTCTGCTCCAACTCGTTCCGCTCCGACGACGCCTCGACCAACGCGGTCGGCGTGTTGCATCGCGAGATGCGGGCATTGGGCTCGATCGTGATTGAAGCCGCCGACGCCCACCAGGTGCCGGCCGGGGGCGCACTGGCCGTCGACCGCGACGGCTTCTCTCTGGCTGTCGAGAAGGCGGTCCTCGACCACCCGCTGATTGCGCTCGAGCGCGGCGAGATCGCAGGCCTGCCGCCCGAGGCTTGGGACAATGTGATCGTCGCGACCGGCCCGCTCACGTCGTTCGCGCTGGCGCAAGCGATCGGCGGACTGACCGGCGAGGGCGCGCTCGCGTTCTTCGACGCCATCGCGCCGATCGTGCACCGCGATTCGATCGACATGGACATCGCCTGGATGCAGTCGCGCTACGACAAGGAGGGCCCCGGCGGCGACGCCGCGGCCTACGTCAACTGCCCGATGAGCCGCGACCAGTACGAAGCCTTCGTTGACGCGCTCATCGCGGCGGAGAAGACGGAGTTCCGCGACTTCGAGGGCACGCCCTATTTCGAAGGGTGCCTGCCGATCGAGGTGATGGCCGAGCGCGGACGCGAGACGCTGCGCCACGGGCCGATGAAGCCTTTCGGCCTCACCAATGTGCATGCGCCCGCGGTCAAGCCCTACGCCGTGGTCCAATTGCGGCAGGACAACGCGCTCGGCACTTTGTTCAACATCGTCGGCTTCCAGACCAAGCTCAAATATGGCGAGCAGGGGCGCGTCTTCCGCATGATCCCGGGCCTGGAACGTGCGGAATTCGCCCGGCTCGGCGGCATCCACCGCAACACCTATCTCAATTCGCCCCGGCTCCTCGATGCTCGCCTGCGCCTCAAGGCCTGTCCGCGGCTGCGCTTCGCCGGCCAGATCACCGGCTGCGAGGGCTATGTCGAGAGCGCGGCGGTCGGCCTCATCGCCGGGCGCCTCGCCGCCGCCGACCGGCTCGGCATGGCGCTGACGACCCCGCCGCCGACGACGGCGATCGGCGCGCTCCTCAACCACATCACCGGCGGCCATATCGAATCGATCGACGTGGGCCCTCGCTCCTTCCAGCCGATGAACGTCAACTTCGGCCTCTTTCCCCCGATCGCCGAGCCGCGGGTGGACGGCGCCGGCAACCGCCTGCGCGGCCCGGAGCGGGGCGTCGCCAGAAAGCGCGCGCTGTCGGAGCGGGCGGGGCGGGACATGCAGGGGTGGATCGGGCGGGCTGACGTTTCTGTGCGCGACTCAAGTCTTTCAGTGTCTTAGCTGCGCTTTTATGCATGGCGGGGCGTCTTTATTACCTTGACCATGTTGTATAATATCAACGTCTTTAGCGCGTATTTTCGGACGCGCCACCCAAAGCGCTCAGAAATCAGGCCATTTGGCTGCTTCGAGTTGTCCCTTGATCGTCTCCAATTCGAGCTTGTCCTTCTCGACCCGGCGCGTCCACAACGCCCCTGCGGCTGACTTCAACGCGTCGACTACCGGCCCGACCGCCGCCGTTACAATCTGGTCTATGAGCCCGCGCTTTCCGACCGCTTCGCGCGCAGCTTGGACGGCGTCGTTGCAGACCTCCTGCAGTCCAGCTCCCGCCCTCTCGAGGTTGGCTTGAATCCGCGGCAAGTTCTCCGGTTTGTACCCCTCGACAACCGCTGTCGTGAAGCCAGCGATTACCCCATCTGCGGCGGCCCGCGCCGCGTCATAGGTGATCCGGCCTTCACTAACCGCAGTTACGTTGCCGGCGTTTTTGAGCAGATTGACGCATGCCTGCGCCTGCGTTCGCTCTTCGGTCAGAAGGTCGATTGTGTCTGGCCATCCGACCGTCGTCTGCGCTGGGGCTGAAGAGAGCGAGAAGACAGAAAACCAAAGTGCGAGGGATGTCCGTCTATTCATGGGCGTGCTTCGATGGAGGACGAAAGACTGGATCGCCTAGTGCTGCGCCAGCGCGATGGGGAAATCCGGAATCAGGTTCGGTCGATTCATCACAGGATGTTGCGCGCCGTTAGTCATGTCCTTCACATGGTCCTCCAGGTAAAGGTCGAGCATGTCCGTTGTGATGCGCCCGCTGGGGTCCAGGGCCGCCCGTCCCTCGCGGATCGCGTCGATAAGCGCCTTGGCGAAAGCTCCATGACGATCCCACTCGATGCTTTCGTTTGCCCATTCCGTCCCGGTCGACGCAGCAAAGACGACTAGGCCCGATTCGACAGTCGTGAAGTCGTTGACCACCTTGCCCATGTCGAACTTCAGTCCGCCTTTGTCCGCCCTCGTGGAGTTGTAGGCGACTGCGGCCGCGCCCGAGTGACACGCGTCGATGAACAGGACCTTCTTTCCTGGGATCGAAGCAATGAGGTCGTGGAGGTCGTCGGTCGAGATGGCTGTCGATCTCAGCCTCGAGGTATCGGCGTCCCGGGTCAGGAACCAGAAATTCTGCTTGGCATCCAGATAGCCATGCCCGGCTAAGAAAATCAGCGTCAAATCGCGGCTCTTGGCAGTGTGCTGGAGCCAGTAGAACCCATCGACGACATTTGACCGAGTCGGATCGCCGTCGGGCCTCGACGGCTCGTCGACAATTTTCACCTCCACGTCAGCGTAGAGCCCGCCCTTTTGGGCTAACCAGGCGCCGGCGAGATCGTCGGCGTCGTGCGCGCTATATTGGATGTCGTTGTAATCAGGATTCACATAGTTGGTCACCCCGACAAAGAGCGCGTGAAGCTTCGGCTTCAGCAATTCAGCGGGGCTAGGAGCCTGTCTATTTTATGCAGGCGATAACGCGACGCGACGGTTTTGAGGCAAGGGCGGGAGCTTCTCCGGCCGTTTTACGTCCGTGTTTCGCATCTCTTCCCTCTCATCCGGTTGCGCAGGTCGCCAGGGACGGAGTCCG
>JAFAHO010000262.1 GCA_019237205.1 Hyphomicrobiales bacterium | reverse complement strand
GAACTACGCCCGCATCATCGCCTTCAGGCGATGGCAGGAGAGGCGAGACTCGAACTCGCAACCCCCGGTTTTGGAGACCGGTGCTCTGCCAATTGAGCTACACTCCTAACCCGGCCCGTTTTGCCGCATCGCGCGGCGCGATGCAAGCGCGGAGGCGGCGCTGTTATTCCCGCGCAAGCGGGAATTCAGTTTTTCTGGACCCCCGCTTTCACATTCGCGGAGGTGACACTATCGGTGTTTACGTGCGAACAAAGCTCCTTACGGACCCCGCTCAAAGCGACGGCATGCCGAACTGCGGGAAGAGGTCTGCCGCGCCCCAGGACGTCGACTTGGCGATATTCATCACGCTCGGATAGTCGGGATACCAGTTTGGTTCCGCCGCAGTCGGAGGCGAGCCCCACAGCATGACAAAGCCCCACTGGCCGCTGAACTCGAGCACGTCGTTTGACGTCGGCAGCGACCCGCCCTTCTGGCCATAGAAATTGCCGCCGCCCTGGTCCATCAGGGCATCGAACCCGTAGCCGGCGCGGCCAAAGCCTGCGGCCGTCAGCGCCGCGCCGTCCGTCAACATTTGGGCGAGCGTCTTTCGTTTCATCATCGCGGTGTCGTTCTGGGCGATCATGACGGCGACGAGCCGCGCCAGATCAGTCGCGGCGCCGGTGAGTCCCCCGCCGCCCTCCATTAGCCCGACCTGCTCGGTGCCGTATTCCAACGGGACCAGCGGCTGACTGTCGGACATCTGGCTCGCGCCGAGCGAGAGCGTCGGGCTCTGGTAGCGCGCCTCGTCCGCCGGCTGCTGCGATATCAAGCTCGCGGCGCGGCGGATGCGCGTGACGGCGACCGGCTTCAAGAGAAAGTCGTGAAACGCGTCGGCAGGCAAGGCGCGGTTGCGCAGCTTCGCCACGACGCGGCTCAAGAGATAGTAGCCGCAATTGTTGTAAACCTGGGTCGCACCCGGCGCGCTCACGCGATGGAGGCTCGCGACATAGGAGTCGGTCATGGCCTCGTCGACTGGCAACGATACAGGGTGTCCGGCGGCCGCGAAGGCCTGCTGGACCGCGACGCCGTTGCGGAATGCGTCGGTGTTAAGCCCGCTCTTGTGCTCCAAAAGATGCCGAATCGTGATGTCGGCGAAGCTGCTGTCCGCCGGCGCGCCGCCTGACGGGGTCTTCAGCTTGAGGATGTCCTGCATCTTGTGACCGAGTGAGAGCTTGTTCTCGTCAATGAGCTGGAAGATCGCCAAGGAGGTGACCGTCTTCGACACGCTCGCCATCCGGAAACAGGTGGTCGGCTCGGCGAGCGGCCAGTTCGGCTCGGCATTGGTGTAGCCGCGCGCATAGACAAGCTTCGTCCCGTGCACGATCGCGAGGGCCGCATGCTTGACTGGCGAGTTCTGCATCGCCTTCTCGATGATGCCGTCGATGCCAGCGTTGGCGACGGGACCCTTGGCCTGGAACTTACGCGGGACGGTGGTCTCGCTCTGGACGAACAGCGCCGCGAACCGCGCCGAGGCGGCGTCAGAGCCGGCGGCCTGGACGCAGACCGGGAAATAGTGTTTGCCGGTCCATTCGTTGAACTCGTTCTGGTAGTCCGCCGGCGTCATATTGTGGCGCGCGACCCACGGGCCGATCTCGCGGTCGGTGAAAACCGACAGATATTGATTGTCGCCGTTCAGGGTGACGAAAGAGGGTCGGCACCAGGCGGACGTCTCGGCGTCGAACCGCGCCTGATATTGTGCGTCGGAGTCCGCGAGGCCGTCATTATTCCACAGCGTCACGTCGTGGTTCGGCAGCCAAATGGCCGCGTAAGCCGGATTGCCGGAATCGCCGTACGACGCCGCCCAATGCAGTATGAGGCCTTGCGAACGGGCCTCCGCGTCCCTCCCCTGGATCGTCGTCAGGTCGCTGGCGCTACCCGACCCGAGACCGAATCGGGTCAGCGGGATTGGGTTGAACGGCTGGAAGACGACGGCGAAGCGCGGGTCGGACGCCGACCCGGTCGCGCTTAGCATTATGGGTCCATAGCCCTCCTCGGCCTGCGCATTGAATGTCTGCTGGAATTCGCTCGCGGTCAGCAGCGGCCAATCGCGCTGAGCGACGATGACGGGGCGCTTGATCATGACCGCGGCGTAGACGGGGGATGAGGTCTGTCCGTAGATGCTAAGTGACAGAAAACGGTAGCCCTGCTTCGCGGCGGCGTCGCGTAAAGCCACGTGTTCGCTGAACGTCTTGCCATGCCAAGCGGTGAAGTCCGTCATCCGATCCTCCCATTCATGATTGGGACGGCCGCATCGGCCGAGAATTACTCCCGCACATTTTATATTCGCTCGGGACGAATAGCGCAGTGAGCAATATCACAGGCCATAGACTTACCCAAAGTTGTATTAGTTCAGCGGAGTCACCCCGGAGTCGGCTGGCTCAGTTGCCCGCCAAGCTCTAGCGGCAAGTACTTGGCCGAATTCAAGCTCTTGTGAACCTGTTTCGTGGCAGACAACGACATGCCGCGTCAAGCCGACGGTCGTCTCGGCGGCCCGCGCCCCGGCCAGCCACACGCTATCGCGCCAAAAACTTGACTTCACCCCCGCCGCCCCTCAGGTTCCCGCGCCGCCGCGGCGGGGGCGGATCTCTCACAAGGGTTGAATGCGCACCTATCTCAGTTTTGAAGCGGCGGTCGCCGATATCGACGCCCGTCTCGACGAGTTGCGCGCGGTGGCGGAGAAGGGCGATTCGCCGGCCCTGGCGGACGAGATCGCCAAGCTCGAGGCGAGGTCCGAGAAGGCGCTCGCCGATCTCTACGCCAACCTCACGCCCTGGCAGAAGACACAGGTCGCGCGCGTTCAGGGGCGGCCGCGCTTTTCCGACTATCTCAAGGGCCTCGTCACCGACTTCACGGCGCTGGCGGGCGACCGCTATTTCGGCGAGGACGAGGCGATCGTCGGCGGCCTCGGCCGGTTCGAGGGCGAATCGGTCTGCCTGATCGGACAGGAGAAGGGCAACGACACCGAAAGCCGGCTCCGGCACAATTTCGGCATGGCGCGGCCGGAAGGGTACCGCAAGGCGGTTCGCCTGATGGAGCTCGCCGACCGGTTCGACCTGCCGGTCATTGCGCTGGTCGACACGGCCGGCGCCTTTCCCGGCGTCGAGGCCGAGGCGCGCGGCCAGGCCGAGGCGATCGCGCGCTCGACCGACGCCTGCCTCTCGCTCGGCGTGCCCAATGTGGCGGTGGTGATCGGCGAGGGCGGCTCGGGCGGCGCGGTCGCCATCGCGACGGCCAACAAGGTCATGATGCTCGAACACGCGATCTATACCGTCGCCTCGCCCGAAGCCTCCGCCTCGATCCTCTGGCGCGATTCCTCGCGCGCCCAGGACGCGGCGACCAGCATGAAGATCACCGCCCAGGACCTGCTCAGATTCGGCATCATCGACAGCATCATTCCGGAACCGGTCGGCGGGGCGCACCGCGATCCGGCGGCGGCCGTCGCCGCCACGGGTAAGGCGATCAGCGAGGCCATGAAGTCGCTCGAGAACATGAGTCCGGAGGCGCTGCGCGAGGCGCGCGCGGAAAAGTATCTCGCCATCGGGCGGAAGGTGTAGACCAATCCCTTCTCCCGCATAGGGCGGCGAAAGACGCCCGTCTCTCGACGGGCTTTGTGGGAGAAGGTGGCCGGCGAAGCCGGCCGGATGAGGGGTCGTGCGGAAAGGCGCCGAGGCGCGAATGAGCCTTGGGCGCCGGCCCCTCACCCCCAAACCCCTCTCCCGCAAGGGGAGAGGGGAGTTGAAGGGAGGAGCCCATGCTGCAGACTTGGCGCTGGTTCGGGCCGGACGATCCGGTCACGCTGGAACACGCCGCGCAAGCCGGCGCGGTCGGCATCGTCACCGCGCTCCATCACCGCAACCGGGGCGAGGTCTGGAGCGAGGAGGAGATCGCGAAGCGCCGAACAGAGATCGAACGCGCGGGCCTCGTCTGGTCGGTGGTCGAGAGCATCGGCGTCGGCGAGGAGATCAAGACCCGCAGCGGCGCCTTCCGGCAGAAGATCGACAATTACAAGCAGTCGATCCGCAACGCGGCGCGCGCGGGCGTGAAGACCTTCTGCTACAATTTCATGGCGATTACCGACTGGACCCGCACGAATCTCAACTGGCGCCTCAAGAACGGCGCGACGGCGCTGCGCTTCGACGCCGTCGACTATGCGGCTTACGACCTCTTCATTCTCAAACGCGAGGGCGCGGAGGCCGACTTCGCGCCCGAGCGGATCGAGGCCGCCAAGGCCCGCTTCGAGGCGATGACGCCCGACGGCGCAGAGGCGCTCGAGCGCACGCTGATCGACTGGCTGCCGGCGCGCGAGTTCACCTACGACCGCTCGAGTTTCCGCCGCGCGCTCGCAGGCTACAAAGACGTGGGCGTCGAGGCGATGCGGGACAACCTGATCGCCTTCGTCAGCGAGATCGCCGCGACCGCGGAAGAGGAAGGCGTCAAGCTCGCCATCCATCCCGACGATCCGGCGTTTCCAATCTTCGGCCTGCCGCGGGTGCTCTCGACCGCCGAGGACGTGCGGAAGCTCTTCGCCGCGGCGCCGTCGCCCGCCTGCGGCCTCACGCTCTGCGCGGGCTCGTTCGGCTCGAACCCGAAGAACGACCTCGTGGCGATGGCGCGCGAATTCGGGCCGCGCGTGCACTTCGTCCACCTGCGCAACGTCAGGCGCGAGGCGGACGGATCGTTCTTCGAAGCGGAGCACTTGGGTGGCGACACGGACCTCGTCGCGCTGGTCGCGGAGGTGATGCACGAAGAGAAGCGCCGCCGCGCGGAGGGACGCGCCGATTCCGAAATCCCGATGCGCCCCGATCACGGCCATCTCTTGGGCGACGATCGGATGAAGCGGATGAACCCCGGCTATTCCTTCATCGGCCGTCTCAAGGGCCTCGCCGAACTGCGCGGCGTGATGCAGACGGTCGAGGCGTTCCGCTCCGGGAGCATCGCATGACGGTGCTGAAGGTCGACTTCGTTGGAATTCGCACCAGTCGCCTCGATGAGACGGTCGCGCTGTTCAGGGACGTTTTGGGCGTGCGTGTCGCGGGGCAGAGCGACGACTCGGTGCGTTTCCGGCTCGCGGACAATACGCTGCTCGAGCTCTATGGTCCCGGGGACGAGTTCCACGCCTTCTTCGCGACGGGGCCGGTCGTCGCGTTCCGGGTGAATGATTTTGCCATCGCGCGCCAGGTGATGGCGGATGCGGGCGTCGAGTTCATTGGCGAAATTCAAACCGCGGACGGCGTCAGCTGGCAAGACTTCTATAGTCCCGATGGGACCATCCTGGAGCTGATCGGCCCCACTTCTGGCCGCCTCTAACGATAGTCGTGGAGGCGACGCTTCACGATTGAGAGGCCCAATCGTCCTGAGCCTCGTCGCCGTTCTCCGGGTAGGTCCACGTGATCTTTTGGTAAGTGAATTCAATCTCCTCGAGCTCGTGGGCGTCAGGCGCCTGCGCGTGGCTTCCGCTCGAGGACGAGAGGGCCGCGTTGGTCACGAGCGCGTTCGTCAGCGCGATGATGAAATAGGGCGCGGCGGCCTCGGGGGCCGGTCGCCAGAACTCGATCTTGACGCTGGTCAGGACCTCGTTTGTGACGAGCGCCTCGAGCAGTTTCGGCGACGCCTGATCGATGACCTTGATGATTGTGACCGGCTTATGAATGCGCTTGCCGGTTACGTGGCCGGTCGCCGGGTCGACGGGCGCGTCGACCTCGTAGGCGACTGAAATCAGCGGGATCGAGCCTTCCCGTCTCTTTTCAGTAGCGCCGCCCTTGATGTCCCCCTGCCTCTGTCCGTGAACGGTAAGATACGCGATCGGCGCCATGGCCGGCCTCCTTTTGCGTTCGATCGTGACAGTCCGCCTGAGCTCACGAAAGAGCAAGAGGCCGCCGGAGACCGGACCTTTCAGACAGGGGTCGCCATGCGGACGGTCGAGGCCTTCGGGCTGGGCAGGTGGCCCAGAGAATTCGCTCTGGCCTAAGCACATTTCGCGGGTCCCCGCGAACATTTGACTCGGAGCGTCTCGCTGAACATATTTGCGTGTGCCTTTGTCGGCGAACCTGTTTCGACGCGACGAGAATGTTTGTGCCTTTCATGACGCGTCATCACAACAATTTGCCATTATTTGACTTGTCTGGGGAAGGCCCGTGGTAGACCCAAATACTGCAAAAGAAGTTGCACAAGTTGCTGCAGTTCTCCTAAAGGAATTGGGGCTCCTTGAGAAGATGAATGAATTCCTTCTCCGCCCCACTAAGCACACTATTATTCTGTTAGGGGCGTCGGGAACGGGAAAGACCTCCTTTTGTCGGCGACTTCGCGGTCTTGTCCCGTACGTCCCAAGAGAAATGCGGAGCCGTGTGTCGGAATCGGTAAAGGGAAAATTGAAAGGAAAATTGAAACTGAAGATAATCGAGACGCCAGGCCAGATTATTGAACCGTTTTCCATCCATCGGCGACAATCCATTAGTAAAGCGATGAGGGAGCCAAACCTTGGTATAATTAACGTGGTATCTTATGGATATCACGAAGGAAACGTTGTTTCAAACAGGGCTATTACGAAGAATAATACTGTGAAACAGCGATTTCTAGAAAATCGAAGGCATGAGGAAATCTTGTTATTGGACGAATGGAAAAACACCCTGTGCGCGCCGGGCGGCCCCGCGCGTTGGTTAATCACGGTTTGCTCAAAGGCAGACCTCTGGTGGACGCCAACGGAGCATTCACCCATCCTTCAGTATTATGATGAAGGTGCTTATTATGATAACTTAGGGCAATCTAAGAACATTGACACGTCCGTCTTTCCATTTTCCTCTCACGACCAGCAATTCTTTGATCTTGTTAGGATGTCTGGCTATTATACTGATAATATGAGAATCCGTGATGAAGCGGCGCTGATCGCACGGATTTTATCTAATTTTGCGCGGGTTGAAGCGTGAGTAATCTAAATAGGTCCGCACATGAATAATACAAAGGATGATATTCATCTAAGAGACATTGAAGACATAAGGAAAAGCCTGCAGCGCCTCGCTCTTTATATAATCGCTGCTACTTTTATCCTTTTACTGAGTCCTCTTATTAATATTGCGCTGGTGATGATCATACATTATCCTATCGCTCACGACTCGCCGATAACTACAATAGACTTAGAAATAACCGCTGCTCTTACGGCAATTTCCCTGCTGGTTTTTGTTGTTGAGGTGTTTATGCTGTACTTATTTCACCGTCGATCAAAATCCGCGCAGATATTTAGCGCAGTTTACGCAGACGAGCGGGGATGGTACTCAGAATACAGTCAGCAAACCGCTCGTAAGACGTCGATTAAATCTGATACGGGAGAGGAGCATGACACGGTAAAGGCGAGACTCAATTTGAGGGAAATTGCAGAGAATAGTCATTTGCCTTTTTTTAACTCTGAAAACGGGATTACTGCTTATTCATTGGTAGCATTGATTCTAGTTTTTATTCAATGTGGGTTGTTATTCTCAATGCTATCTGCGCAAATGCTTCGTCATTAAACGAGAACCAAACCCCTACTACTTCACCAAAGCGTCGGAAAGAACACAGGGGTGCGCGCGGCGTAGGCGGCGAAGTCGTGCGGCCGGGTGCGCTGCATGTGCTCTTCTAGCGGCGGCACGCCGGAGCCGTAGCGCAATGTCCAGTACATGATAGCCGGCGCAAGCAGCCCGAGCCAGGTCGAAGCGGCGCTTGGCTCGAAGCCGATGATCGCGACGGCGAGCCAGACGGCAAATTCGCAAACATAGTTGGGATGACGCGACAGGCGCCAAAGGCCGACATCGCAGATCGCGCCGCGGTTCGCCGGATCGGCCTTGAAACGCGCGAGCTCGGCATCGGCCAGGGCCTCGCCGACGATCGCGACCGCCATCAGCGGCGCGCCGACCACATCCTGCAGCCACGGAGACCCGCCCGGCGCATGCGCGGCAAGCGCGATTGCAAGCGCAAGCAGCGCGCCGACGGCGGCCTGCGCCTGCAGAAAGGCAAAGAGGCAGGCGGGCGCTCTCTCGCCCCAGTTCGCCATCATCCTGGCGTAGCGCGGGTCGCCGCCCGACTTCATGGTGCGCTTGACGATATGGAGGCCAAGCCGCATCGACCACGCGGCGGCAAGCGCGGCGACGATGGCGCGCCGCCACAACGCGCCGCCGGCGGGCGCGAGCGAAAGCGCGACCCCCGTCGCGCCTACGCCAAAAGTCCAGACCGCGTCGATCCAGCCGGAGTTCCCGGTCTGCCGCTGGATCGTCCAGCCTGCCGACATGACGACGGCGAGGCTCACCAGCGCGATCGCGGCGTCAAGAACAAGTTCAGCCAGGCTCATCAGCGCCGGCCGATTGTCAAAGACGAATGAACGGCTGGATCAGCCGCCCCAGGAGCCCCTGCCAGCGCAGCTCCCCCTGCATGGCCACGAGCGACACGCAATCGTCGCCCCGCTCGATGTGGGGCTCGTGATTGACCTCTTCGTCGCCGAAGTCGAAATCGCCCGGACCGTAGCGTTCCCCTTCGCGCCGAAAAGCGCCGGCAAGCACGCAGGTCATCTCGAACCCGGTATGGGCATGCTCGATCAGCTTCGTTCCCGCGCCCGCCTTCAACAGGAACACCCGCGTCGGGCCCGGTTCGGGCAGCCGGATCGGCCGCATGGCGATGCGCGGCGCGACCTGGCGCCAGCGGCCGAATTCATAAGCCTTGACGAAACGCGGCAGGTTCTCGGGCGCGTCCTCGCAAACCGGCCGGGCGCGACGCGCGGGCGGCGGCGGCTCATCGATCTGCGCCAGCGTGCGGGCCAACGCCCCTTCGGTGAGCGCTGAGGGAGCCATGTCGGCGATCAGCGCGCCGCCGACCTGCTCCATCGCGCGCACCCACTTGCGGCAGGACTCGCAGGCCGCAAGATGGGTCGCAATCGCCACGCGCTGGCCGAGATCGACCGTGCCCGCGGCGTATGCCGCCAGCAAGTCTTCACCGGGGTGGTGGGCAATCGTCATTGCCATCCATCCACAAGGCCGCGCAGGCTCCGCATTGCGAGCCTCACGCGGGACTTCACAGTGCCAAGAGGAATCTCGAGCGCGCGCGCAATCTCGCCATGCGGCCGCTCCTCGAAAAACGACATTTCAATCACCCGCAATTGGTCCGACGGCAACGTCTTCAGCGCCTTGCGCACCCGCGCCTCCGCCTCCGCCGCCAGGAACCGCGCGTCGGCGAGCGGCGCTTGATCGACTTCGTATTCCGCTTCCGCCTCCTCGACCTTCACCGCGCCGGCGCGCCGCTCCCGCCTCAGCGAGTCGATCCTGAGATTGCGCGCGATGGTGAAGATCCAGGTCGCCGGGCTCGCGTTTCCCGGATCGTAGAGGCCGGCTTTGCGCCAGACGGCGAGCATGGTCTCCTGAGCCAGGTCTTCGGCTTCAGCCTCGCTGGTCCCGGTCCTCTGCAGATAGCCTTTCACCCTCGGCGCAAAGAACCCGAAGAGCTCCGCGAAGGCGGCGCGGTCATGGCTCGCCGCGATTGCGCCGATCCGGCCGCTCCAATCCTCGCGGCGATTGGCGGCTTCTGAACTATCCGACATCGCCGGCCTGGACGCGGCGGCTGAAGCCATGCGACGCCGTCGCTGCGTGACGCCGCGCCAGCCAAGCGCGTCGAAGGATCCGGGGAGAGAGAGCGCTAGGGTCATCTCCGATTGAACGGCGGGCGCGGGCCATTGGATCATCGAAACATGATCCACGCCTTGCGGCGGGCCGTAATGGTTTCCAGGAGCGGCTGATCAGGTGGCGCCGGGGAAGACGGAAGGGCGAAATGGGGGCGGCCATGGGTTCAGGATCTCGTCTTCGCATTGGCGTCGTGGGGACAGGCGTCGCCGGCCTTTCCGCCGCATGGCTGCTCGGCCGCCGTCACGACGTCATCGTATACGAGAAGGCCGACCGGATCGGCGGACATTCGAATACAGTCCTTGCGCGTGTCGATGGCCGGGAAATCCCCGTCGATACCGGCTTCATCGTCTACAATCCGAGAACATATCCTAATTTCGTCGAACTTCTGAAGACTCTCGACGTGAAGACGCAGCCATCCGACATGTCCTTCGCCGTCTCGCTCGATCACGCAAGGATCGAATACGCGGGCGCCAACCTCTTGAGCCTCTTCGCCCAACCGTCGAACATCGTGAGCCCCCGGTTTTGGGGAATGCTGGCGGATCTTACCCGATTCTACCGCTGTGCGCCCCGCGACGCCCGCCGCATCCACGAGGACCATCTGAGCCTCGGCGAATATCTGGCGGCGGGCCGCTATGGCGAGGCGTTTCGCGACCATCACATTCTTCCGATGGCGAGCGCGATCTGGTCGGCGACGCCAGCCGAGATCATGGCCTTTCCCGCCGCGGCTTTCATCCGCTTCCACGACAATCACGGCCTCCTCCAGCTCGGTGGGCGGCCGATCTGGCGCACCGTCAGCGGCGGCGCCACGGAATATGTGAGCCGCATGGGCCTTTCGCTCGCGGGCGCCGTCCGTTACCGAACGGACGCCGTCCGGATCGAGCGCAATCTTTCGGGGGCGACCGTGATTGACGGCCGCGGGGGCCGCGACAGGTTCGACCATGTCGTGCTCGCCTGCCATGCCGACGAGGCGCTCGCCCTCATCGGCCAGCCGAGCGAAGAGGAGCGCGCGCTGCTCGGCGCGTTCCGCTACAGCCGCAATCTCGCGGTCCTTCATACGGACGAGAGCCTGATGCCGCGCCGCCGCGCCGCATGGTCGAGCTGGAACTATATCGGCGGCGAAGCCCGCGCGCCGGAGCGCGTCTGCGTGACCTACTGGATGAACAGGCTGCAGAGCCTGCCGACGAAGACCAACGTCTTCGTGACCTTGAACCCGTCGCGTCCGCCGCGCGAGGAGAGCGTGCTCGAGACCATTGCTTACGATCATCCGCTGTTCGACGCGCGCGCGATCGCGGCCCAGAAGTCGCTGTGGCGGCTGCAGGGCGCGCGCAACCTCTGGTATTGCGGCGCGCATTTCGGTTCGGGCTTCCATGAGGACGCGCTGCAGGCGGGCCTCGCCGTCGCCGAAGAGCTCGGCGGGGTGAAGCGCCCGTGGACCGTCGCGGGCGAATCGTCGCGCATCTGGGTCACGCCTCGGGCGGAGCCGGCGGCCCTGGACAGAGCCGCATGAGCCGCGGGACCTGCCTCCAGTCGAGCCTTTATGTCGGCTCGGTCTTTCATCGGCGGCTGAAGCCGAAGCCGCACCGCTTTCGCTACCGACTGTTCTGGCTTCTGATCGATCTCGAAGAGATCGACGACGTCGACCGGCGCCTCAGGGTCTTCTCGCACAATCGTTTCAATCTCTTTTCCCTCTTCGACCGCGATCACGGGGACGGCGGCGCGTCGTCGTTGCGCGCGCAGGCGCGCGAGCTTCTCGACGCGCACGCCATCGATACGCGCTGCGGGTCGATCCGGCTTCTCTGCATGCCCCGCACATTGGGCTACGGCTTCAACCCGCTCAGTGTCTATTTCTGCGCCGGTCCGGACGGCGCGCTCGCGGCGCTCATCTATCAGGTCCACAACACGTTCGGAGAACGGCACAGCTACGTGCTGCCGGTCGCCGAGGCTCGAGGCGCAGTGCATCAGGCCTGCGCGAAGACGTTCTTCGTCAGTCCGTTTCTGCCGATGGGACTGCGGTACGAGTTCCATGCGACGCCGCCGGGCGAGACCGTGACGCTGGCCATTCGCGCGAGCGGGCCGGACGGGGTCGTGCTGCGCGCGGCGCTCGCGGGAGAGCGGCGGGAGCTGACGGACGCGGCCCTCCTGAAGGCGGGCTTATCGGCGCCCCTCGAGGCGATGAAGACGAGCGCGGCGATTCATTGGGAGGCGCTGCGCCTCTGGGCGAAGGGCGTCGCGTATCTGGGGCGGGAGGGTAGGCCGCCGCCGGTCGTCACGAAGCCGTCGATCCGACCTCAGGCCGAAACGCCAACCGACTGATCGTCGCGGCCGGTCCTTGACGTCGTAGCCGAGGTCAAGAAACAGGTTTGGCGTGTATTGTAGCGCGAAAAGCAAGAGTTTCCGCCTCGCCGCGGCCAACATGCAGTTCCTGCGGCCGAAGCGCCCCTGAGCCGCACGATCATCGCGATGATGAGGTCGACGATCGGGTTTTCAATAGGTTGTTCATGGTATTAGAGGGCGGGTGAGAACAAACTGTGTACAAGCGCCGGAATTCCTGCTAAGCTACCTCACTCTTGGTCCAGCAGCCTGGATGCGCAGGAGGGCCGATCGCGTCTGCCGGGGGAGTCCCGACGGCGGCGGGGCGGGTCGATCCGGCGAAGATTGCAGGGAGGGTCCTGCGGACGAGCGAAGGGCTCGACCGCGCCGAGCGGCGAAGCGGAACCCCGGGCGGCGGCAGTGCGAGGGGTGCGATGGAAATAGCGCCGCAAAGGCTTGAAAAGATTGATTCCGCGCCGGGAAACGGTATGGCCCCGGCGCCGTCCGACCTACAAGATCTGGGGCCGCGGCCTTCGTAGACGGCGGTCGCCGACCGCGATCGACGCGCGCGGCGACAAGCCCGCAGAAATTGCAGATTCTGGCGCCCAAAGCCCTGAAAAGATTGACTCGGCGCCGAACCCCGTGCGCCACGGCGCGGGAGGAGCGCTACATCCCGCCGAGACGCTCGGCGACGGCGAAAATGTCCTTATCGCCCCGGCCGCAGAGATTCATCACCATCAGGTGCTCCCTCGGCCGCTTCGGCGCGAGTTCGATCACTTTGGCGAGCGCATGGGCGGGCTCCAGCGCCGGGATGATGCCTTCGAGCTTTGAGCATAGCTGGAAGGCGTTCAGCGCCTCCTCATCCGTCGCGGAGAGATAGGTCACCCGGCCGACGTCGTGCAGCCAGGCGTGCTCCGGTCCGACGCCCGGATAGTCGAGCCCGGCGGAGATCGAGTGGCCTTCGAGGATCTGGCCGTCGCCGTCCATGAGAAGATAGGTGCGGTTGCCGTGCAGCACGCCCGGGCGGCCGCCGGTGATCGAGGCGGCGTGGCCGTTGGCCTTGTCGAGTCCATGGCCCGCCGCCTCGACGCCGAACATCTCGACCCCCTCGTCATCAAGGAACGGATGGAAGAGGCCGATCGCATTGGAGCCGCCGCCGATCGCCGCGACCAGGCTGTCTGGCAGGCGACCCTCGAGTTCCTGCATCTGCGCGCGCGTCTCGTTGCCGATCACGCACTGGAAGTCGCGCACCATCGCTGGGTACGGGTGCGGCCCGGCGGCGGTGCCGATGCAATAGAACGTGTCGGCGACGTTGGTCACCCAGTCGCGCAGCGCTTCGTTCATCGCGTCCTTCAGCGTGCGCGCGCCGGACTGCACCGGCCTCACCTCGGCGCCTAGCATCTTCATGCGGAAGACGTTCGGCTTCTGCCGCTCGACGTCGACCGCGCCCATGTAGACCACGCATTCAAGGCCGAAGCGCGCGCAGGCGGTGGCGGTGGCGACGCCGTGCTGGCCCGCCCCGGTCTCGGCGATAATACGCTTCTTGCCCATCCGGCGCGCGAGCAGGATCTGGCCGAGCACGTTGTTGATCTTGTGCGCGCCGGTGTGGTTGAGCTCGTCGCGCTTGAAATAGATCTTCGCCCCGCCGAGCCTTTCGGTCAGCCGCTCGGCAAAATAGAGCGGGCTCGGGCGCCCGGCATAGTGCTTGAGGAAATGATCGAGCTCTTGCTGGAACGAAGGGTCGGCCTTCGCAGCCTCGTAGGCCTTCTCCAGCGAGAGAATCAGCGGCATCAGCGTCTCGGCGACGAAGCGTCCACCGTAAATGCCGAACCGGCCGCGCTCGTCCGGGCCCTTGCGGAAGGAATTGGGCTTGTCGAGCTTCGTCATTCATCCGACTCCTTCGGTCGCCCGCTGAAACGCGCCGCGCGCGGCCGCGATGAACGCCCGGATTTTGCCCCCGTCCTTCACGCCCGGGGCGCTCTCGACGCCAGAGGAGACGTCGACGCCGCGCGCTCCTGTGAGTGCGATCGCCTCGGCGACATTGGCCGGATCGAGCCCACCCGACAGCAGCCAGGGCGTCCGGGGCTGAAAGTCGCGCGCGAGCGCCCAGTCGAATGCGAGCCCGTTGCCCCCGGGCAGCAAGGCGTTCTTCGGCGGCTTGGCGTCGATCAGCATAAAGTCCGCGACGGTCTCGTAGGACGCGGCGGCGGCGAAATCGGCAGGCGCGGAGACGCCGATCGCCTTCATTGTCGGGCGGCCGAAACGCTCGCGGATCTCGGCCACGCGCGCCGGCGTTTCGCGTCCGTGCAATTGCAGGATATCGGGCGAAAGCCATTCGACGATCCGGGCGAGCGCGTCGTCGTCGGCATCGACGCTGAGCGCGACGATCCGCGCGCGCCCGCGCGCCTGCGCGCCGAGCGCGCGCGCCTCCTCGTAGCCGATATTGCGCGGGCTCTTCGGGAAGAACACAAAGCCGGCCATAGTCGCGCCTGCGACGAGCGCGGCTTCCAGGGTCGCGGCGTTAGAGAGGCCGCAGATTTTGACGATTGGGGCCATCGCGGCCTCTTTCGATCAAAGCGCGTCGCCTGTCAAAGGCATGGGCGCCAGGTCTCCTTGACAAGGCCGCATGGCTTTTGTCTCTACGCGCCGCCCTGCTCGGGCCTTTCGCTCCGGCGCGCCGCATCGTTTCTGGCGGCGTCGCGACGGCTCGACTGCCAATAGCCTGGAGGAACGACGTGAGGGGTATCCCGCTCGCTCTGATTTCAGTCTTCTCCTTGGTCGTATCGGCGCGCGTCGCCGCAGCGGATGGGGACGCTGCGGCGGGAGAAGCCACGTTCAAGGTCTGCAGGACTTGCCACCAGATCGGCGAAAGCGCGAGGAATTTCGTCGGGCCCGAACTCAACGGCGTCGTCGGCCGCAAGGCGGGGACCGTTCCTGGCTACAACTACTCCGACGCGAACAAGAACTCGGGCCTCACCTGGGACGAGGCCGCGCTGACGAAATACCTCCATAGTCCCCGCGAGGTCGTTCCCGGCACCAAGATGGCGTTTCCCGGCCTGACGCGCGACAGCGACATCGCCAATGTGATCGCCTACCTCAAGCAGTTCGGCCCCGATGGGAAGAAGATGTGACCTTAAGGTTTGGGAGCGCCGACCCCTCCGGCGCGGCGGTCGTTCGAGCGCGAGCGGGGGAAGCGAGACCGCGTTCGATCGAATCGATCTCTGTTCCGGCCGCGGAGCGCATCTTCGCTTCGGCGTCGCGGTAGAGCGCGACGATCCGCCGGCCTTCGTGGGTCAACGCGGCTCCGCCGCCGTTCACTCCGCCGTGGTGCGCGGCGACCAGAGGCGAGGCGAAGAGCCGGTTCAGATCATCGACCAGCAGCCACGCGCGGCGGTACGACATGCCATGAGCGCGCCCGGCGGCCGAGATCGACCCCGTCTTGTCGATCGATTCGAGAAGCGCGACCTTGCCTGCGCCGAGGCGGCGGCCGGCGTCGAAGTCCAGCCGGATCGTCAACCGGGTCGTCATGTCTCCTCCCTGCGCTTGGTGAGGCGCGGTTATTGAGAGTGAGCAAATTCCCAATAGAGCTCGCGCGCGCGGCGATAGAAGGGTCCCGGCTGCAAGTCTCGTCCGTCGATGCGCCGGACCGGCGTCACCTTGCCGAAATTGCCGACAACGAAAATCTCGTCCGCCTCGTCGAAATCGGCAAAGCCGAGCGTCGCCTCACGCGGATCCTTGCCGTCGCCGCGCAATAATCGCAGCACCCGCTGGCGCGTCACGCCATTGAGGAACGTTCCGTTCGCCGCTGGCGTCATCACGACGCCGCCCTTGGCCATGAACACGTTCGCGGTTGCGAGCTCCGCGACGTTGCCGAGCATGTCGCACATGAGGCAATTGTCGAAGCCGCGCGAGCGGGCCTCAAGAAGCGCGCGGGCGTTGTTGGGATAGAGGCAGCCGGCCTTGGCGTCGATCGGCATCGTGATCCCGAGCGGCTTGGCGAAGCCTGAGCGGGTGATCGCTATGCCGGTCGGCTGCGGCAGCGGCGCCTCATAGATAGAGAGACAGAAGCGGGTCGACTCCGGATCGGGGGGCACCGACGTCACGCCGCTCCGTTCCGCCCAGTACATCGGACGGATATAGAGCTCGGCGCCGGGGGCGAATTTCCTGACGCCTTCGCGCGCGAGCTCGACCATCGCGGCCTCGCTCACGGTCGGCTTCAGCCACATCGTTTTCGCCGAGTGGTTGAGGCGGGCGCAATGCTTGTCGAGATCGGGCGTGACGCCCTCGAAGGCGCGTGCTCCGTCGAATACACTGGAGCCCAGCCAGAAGGCGTGGGTGCGCGCCCCGATGAACGGCTTGTTCCCTTCGATCCATTCGCCGTCAAGAAAAGTGAAGGTTTGCGACCAGCCGGACATCGATTTCGAACTCGTGGGGAATCAGGAAGGCGGACAATCGCCGTTTTGGGTCATTCAGTCCAGAGGGACGACGTCGGACGCTTCCGGGCCGAGGTTTGCCGCCGCCTCGCCGACGCGTCTGCCGCCGATCACTCGCTCGGGCGCAATCTCGGCGAGCGGGACGAGCACGAAGGCGCGGTTGAAGAGTTCGGGGTGGGGCAGCTTGAGCCGCGGGGCGGCGAGAGCAACGTCGTCATAGGCGATGATGTCGATGTCGATGACGCGCGGGCCCCAGCGCTCGCCGGGCTGGCGGCCGAGCTCGACCTCCAGCGCCTTTGCGCGGTCCAGCAGCGCAGCCGGCGCGAGGTCGATCCGGGCCAGGGCGCAGGCGTTGACGAACCAGTCCTGATCCGTCTTCCCCCAGGGCGCGGTGCGGTAAAGGCGCGACACGGCAGTGAGCTCGATCCCAGGTTCGCTCCCGAGCGCGTGGAGCGCGCGACGCAGCGTTCCGGCCTTGTCCCCGACATTGCCGCCGAGCGCAAATACGACGCTCGCCCGTCCGTCGCGCCCTGGTTCTACCGGCGGTGGGGGCTCCGCGGAGGGGCTCAACGCGTTGACCATGTCGAGCGCGACCCGGTTCTCCATCACGTCATGAACCCGCAGCACGGACGCGCCGCGAACGAGCGCGATCACGTCGGCGGCGAGGGTCCCGACGAGGCGCTGATCGCCGACGATCCGGCCGATGAACGACTTGCGCGACAGGCCGACGAGGATCGGGCAGCCGAACCGCCGAAACCGGCCGAGGTTCCAGATGCAGGCGTAGTTCTGCTCCGGCGTCTTGCCAAAGCCGACCCCGGGATCGAGAAGGATGCGGCCGAACGCCACCCCCGCTCGCGCTGCAATGCTGAGCGAACGCTCGAAGGCGCGCTCGACGTCGTCGAGAATATCGATCGCCGCATCCACGGATTCGCGGTTGTGCATGACGACGACAGCTGAGGCCGTCTCCGCGACGGCGTCCGCCATGCCGGGGTCGCGCCTGAGCCCCCAGACGTCGTTGATGACCGAGGCGCCGAGACGCGCCGCCTCTCGCGCCACCGCCGCTTTGCTGGTATCGACCGAGACCGGCGCGTCGACCTCACGCTGGAGCGCCTCCAGAACCGGGACAATGCGCCGAAGCTCCTCGTCCTCGGTCACCGGCGTGTGCCCGGGCCGGGTCGATTCGCCGCCGACGTCCACGATCGCCGCGCCCTCGGCGACCATGGTCTTCGCGCGCGCCACGGCGGCCGCAGCCTCGAAATGGCGTCCGCCATCGGAAAACGAATCCGGCGTCACGTTGAGAATGCCCATGAGCGCGGATGACTTTTTCAACGAGCTCAGGAATTGATCGCGGAGGATCGCCCGGCGGTCGCCGGTCATGGCGCGTTCTGCCAGCTGCGCGCGAGGCCAGAGCTGGCGCTCACGCGGCGAGCGCCGCCAGGATGCGCGCCCAGGAGCGGGCGCCCTTGTGGAACGACGTGCGTTCGTATTTCTCGTTGGGCGAATGGATGCGGTCGTCTTCGAGGGCGAAGCCGACGAGCAGGCTGTCCATCTGCAATTCGCGCTTGAACGCGCCGACGATTGGAATCGAGGCGCCGCATCCGACGAGCGCCGCGGGCTTGCCCCACTCGGCCTCGAGCGCCCGGCGCCCCCGGCGCAAGGCCTCGTTCTTGATCGGCAGCGAAATCGCAGCGCTTCCGCCGTGACTGATGAATTCGGCCTTCACGTCCGGCGGCAGGCGCGACGTGACGAACGACCTGAACGCCTGGGCGACCCGCTCGGGGTTTTGTTTGCCGACCAGCCGGAATGTGATCTTTGCGCTGGCCTTGGCCGGCAGGACGGTCTTGGCGCCCTCTCCGGTGTAGCCGCCGACGATTCCGTTGACATCGCAGGTCGGGCGCGACCAGAGCTGCTCGAGCGGAGTGCGGTCGCGCTCGCCCGCCGGAGTTGTGAGGCCCACAGCGCCGAGAAAAGCGGACGCGTCGAAATCGAGCGTGCTCCACTGCTCCGCGATTTCCGCGGGCAGCTCCTCGACCCCGTCGTAGAAGCCGGGCAGCGCGACGGCGCCGTTGCTGTCGTGCAGGGCGCCAAGGATCGTCGAGAGCACGTGAATAGGGTTGACGGCGGCTCCGCCGTAGACGCCGGAGTGCAGATCGCGGTTCGCGCCGGTGAGGATCACTTCTTCGCCGACCAGACCACGTAGCGATGTCGTGATCGCGGGGGTTCCCGGGCCCCACATGCCGGTGTCGCAGACGAGGGCGATATCGGCTTTGAGAAGCTTTGCGTTCTTGGCGAGGAAGGCGGGCAGCGAAGGCGAGCCCGTCTCCTCCTCGCCTTCGAACAGAACGGAGATCTGGCACGGCGGACCGCCGAACTTCTCGAAGGCCCGGCAGGCCTCGAGAAAGGTCATCAGCTGGCCTTTGTCGTCGGAGGCGCCGCGAGCCACGATCTGTTCGCCGTGGGGGCCGGCTTCGAGCTTCGGTTCGAAGGGCGGGCTGCGCCAAAGGTTCAAGGGATCGACCGGTTGTACGTCGTAGTGGCCATAGAACAGAACGTGGGGCGCGTCCCGGCGGTTCGCTTTGACTTGCCCGGTGACCATCGGCCGCCCTTCGGTCGGGTGCTTGGCGACCTCGAATCCGAGGCCGCCGAGTTCGCCAACGAGCCAGTCCGCCGCCCGTTCGCAATCAGGGAAATGGGCGGGCACAGCCGAGATCGAGGGGATCGAGAGGAACGCGAACAGCCGCTCGAGCGCCGACTCCTGATCGGCGTCGATCGCCTCGAGAATGTTGTCTGTCGTGGCCATGTGCTCCGCCTCCCGGTCGCCCAGCTTTGGCCGCCTTGTAGCAGGCCGGGGGCCCCTCTTCCAATCAGGCCGACGCACCTCGACCTTCGTCGCCTTGCCAACCATGCGCGGTCCGGGAACAATCCGCCGTCCGGGGGAGGAAGCCAATGGCGCACCATTTCGATGCGAAGAATGCCCCGTTCGATCGGTTGACCGCCGAGGAGGTCGATGCCGTGCGGGAAGCGCTCGACATCGTCTACTTCCGGCCAAACGAAACGATTTTCGGCCGCGGCAAGGCGCCCGACAGTCTCTTCATCGTCATCAAGGGCCTCGTCGAGGAGCGCGATGGCGACGATCTCGTCGCGTTGCGCGGCCCCGGCGACGCATTCGACAGCCGCGCGCTGGTGCAGGGCGGCGGATCCAATGCTTTCATCGCCCGGGAGGAAACGCTCTGCAACCTCCTTCCGCGCGATGTCACGCTTAAGCTCATCAACCAGAATCCGCGCTTCGCCTCGTTCTTCTATCTCGACATCGCCCGCAAGCTTGGGGCCGCGACTCGGGAGGAGGAAGCGGCGCGCTTCGCGCCGTTGCTGGCCGCCCGGGTCCGGGACCTATTCCTCCATCCTGCGGTGTTCATGGACGCGAAGGACACCATCGCCGACGCAGGCGCACGGATGAAAGCCGCCAACTGCCACGCCCTCCTGGTGCGCGAGGGCGCCGAGACCGGCATCGTCACCCGGACAGATCTCCTGAACGCGGCGGTTCTCGATCGCCGCTCCATCGAAAGTCCGATCGGGTCGCTTGCGCGCCGCCCGATCATAAGCGTCGCTCCCGACGATCTGGTCTCGACCGCGTTACTAAGGATGACGAAGCACAACAAGCAGCGGGTGGCCGTCACGGAGAACTCCGAATTCGTCGGCCTGCTCGAAGACATCGATCTGCTGAGTTTCCTCGCCGGCAATTCGCAATTGGTGGCCGGACGAATCGACCGCTCGTCATCCGTGGCGGAGCTCGCGCGCGCGGCGCGGACCATCGATACCCAGATCCGGACGCTGCGCCGCCAGGGCGTCCGAGTCGACATCGTCTGCGAGATTGTTTCCGACCTCAACCGCCATCTGCACGCGAAGCTGTTCTCTCTTGTGGCGCCGAAGTCGATTCGCGAGTCCGGTTGCCTCATCGTCATGGGCAGCGAGGGGAGGGGAGAGCAGACGTTCCGCACCGACCAGGACAACGGGCTCATTCTGGCGGCGTCCGTTCCGCCCGCGGATCTCGAGACGTTCCGGACTGACATGTTCGACGCGCTCGAGCAATGCGGCTTTCCGCCCTGTCCGGGCGAGGTGATGGTGCGCAATCCGGTCTGGTCGAAGACGCTTGCCGACTTCCGCGACGATTTCAGTCGCTGGCTCGCGCTTTCCAACGAAACGGGCGCAATGAACATCGCGATTTTCTACGATGCGATGGCGACGGCCGGCGAAGCCGATCTGTTGCGCACGGCCAAGCAGACCCTGATCGATCTGATGCACGGAGAAAGAGTGTATCTCGCGCGGTTCGCGCGCGCGATCGACGCTTTCCCGACGCCGATCGGTTTCTTCAACAATCTCGTCACCTCGAAGGCGGAAGGCGACGCGCTCGATTTGAAGAAGGGCGGCATCTTTCCGATCGTCCATGGCGTGCGCGCGCTCGCGCTGGAGAACGGCCTGCATGAGACAGGCACAGCGGCCCGGATAGCCCGCCTTGGCGAACTCGGCGCCTTCGAGCACCAGTTCGCGCGCGAACTGACGGAGGCGCTGCATTATCTCATGACGCTGCGGCTTGACGCTCAGATCGCCGAAGCAGCGCCGACCAGTCTTGTCAAACCCGGCGAACTATCGACCATGGAGCGCGACCTGCTGCGCGACGCCTTCCACGTGGTCAAACGCCTGCGCGAGATGCTGCGCCGCCACTTCAATCTGGCGATGTTCTGATGCTGCTTGCGCTCAAGCGCCGACTCCATCGACATCTGCTCCGGGATCCGCTCTACGCCTTCCTGTTCGAGCCACCTCCGCCCGGCGAGGCCGTGTCGGTCGATTGCGAGACGACTGGCCTCAGCACGCGCAAGGACGACATCGTCGCGGTCGCAGCGATCAGAATCCGCGGCAATCGAATCCTGACGAGCGAGCGCTTCGAGGCGACGGTGAAGCCCCGCGCCAAGCTCAATGCCGAGGCGATCAAGGTGCATCGCCTGCGGGAGCAGGACGTCGCCTCGGGGCGATCCATCGATGAGGTGCTGTTAGAGCTCCTGCGCTTCATCGGCTCGCGGCCGCTCGTCGGCTTCTACCTCGAATTCGACGTCGCGATGCTCAACAAGCATATGCGCCGCCTGCTCGGGATCGAACTCCCCAACCAGCAGATCGAGGTTTCGGGGATTTATTACCGGCGCAAATACGGCGACGCGCCGCCGGGCACGCAGGTCGATTTGCGCTTCATCAGCATCATGACCGATCTCGGCCTGCCGCTGCTGGATCAGCACGACGCCTATTCGGACGCGCTGATGACGGCGATGATGTATCTGAAGCTTCGGGATTTGGAGGCGCGCGACATCAGGATTGCGCGCCAGCGCGCAAAGCCAGTGTCTTGACACGGCGCCGGCTGAGAGATGTTTCTTCCAGACTCGTCTGTTCGGCGCCCCTCAGAAAATCTGGCGGAAGATGACGAAAAGGAAGCCCGACAGGAGCATCGCAACCGGCAGAGTCAGCACCCAGGCCAGCGCGAGATTGCGCACTGTCGACCACTGCATCCCCGAACCGTTGGCCACCATCGTGCCTGCCACGCCCGACGACAACACGTGCGTGGTCGACACCGGCAGGCCGAGACCGTCCGCCGCGCCGATGGTCGCGGCCGCGATGATCTCGGCCGCCGCGCCCTGACCGTAGGTCAAATGGGTCTTGCCGATCTTTTCGCCGACGGTGACAACGATGCGCTTCCAGCCGACCATTGTGCCAAGGCCCAGCGCGATTGCGACGCAGATCTTCACCCATAATGGAATGAATTTGGTGGCGTAGTCCAGCTGCTTCTTGAACTCGCCGATCTGCTTCTTCTCATCCGCCGTCAGCTCGCTCTCCTTGTCCTTGCTCAGAACGCGCATCGCCTCGGAGGCGAGATACATGTCGTTACGCACGTTCTGCACCTTGTCGAGCGGCGTCTTGGCGACCGAGCCGTATTCCTTGACGGAGTCGCTGATCTGCTTCACCAGCACCGCGAGCGAGGGGTAGGTGCCCTCGGAGATCTGGTGGGCGTGGATGTAATCGGTTACGGCTGGACGGGGATCGCCAATCACATTGTACCCGGCGCCGTGCGCCTCGACGATCTTCGAGGCGTTTTGCGCCGCGGCGATAAACGCGTCGGCGTGTCCGGCCGGCGGCGCCCGGTTCAGCGCATAGGCTGTAGGCGCGACGCCGATGAGAATCAGCATGATGAGGCCCATGCCCTTCTGGCCGTCGTTCGAGCCGTGGAAGAAGGAGACCAGCGTGCAGGTGATCACCAGAAGGCCGCGGACCCACGGCGCCGGCGGCGCGTTCGTCGTCGGCGCCTTATAGAGTTCCGGCGCTCGGATGACACCCTTCATCAGAAGCAGCAACAGCGCGGACAAGACGAAGCCGAAGACCGGGGACAACAGCAGAGCCTCGCCGATCTTCGTCACCTGGTCCCAATCCACTCCGGAGGTCCCGTCCTGGCCGCGCATGAGCGCGTTGGCGACCCCGACGCCGACAATCGACCCGATCAGCGTATGGGAGCTCGAGGCCGGCAGCCCGAGCCACCAGGTGCCCAGATTCCAAATGATCGCGGCGATGAGCAGCGCAAACACCATCGCGTACCCCGCGCTCGAGCCGACCTGCAAAATGAGCTCAACCGGCAGGAGCGAAACAATGCCGAAGGCGACGGCGCCGCTCGAGGCGAGCACCCCGAGCAGGTTCCAGCATCCTGACCATACGACCGCGGCCTGCGCCGGCAGGGCATGGGTGTAGATGACGGTCGCGACGGCGTTGGCGGTGTCGTGGAAGCCATTGACGAATTCGAAGCCGAGCGCGATCAGCATCGCTACGCCAAGCAGCAGGAACGGCAGGATCGTCGTCGGTCCGCCGCCGGTCTCCGAAATGTCCGAACGAATTGAATAGGCCATATAGAACAGACCGCCAGCGAGCACAGCCAGGAGAATGAGCGCGAGCCGGATGTCGAGCGGGTGGTCGAGATGGGGTTTCACCGGCGGCGCGGCCGAAGGTCCGAGGCGAGCGTCAAATGCAGCAGACATGAGATCGGCTCCTGGGCGCGACGGCGTTTATTCTGTCTCGGCTCTCATTCTATCGCGGCGCTGCATGACAGTACTGTGAACCTGGCGCACGCCCGTGGCGTGGCGCCTTTACCCGACGCGAACCGGCGTCCCTGCGGCTATTGTGCGGCTATTGGAAAATTTTCACTGCGCTGAGCAGGGTCATGTAGACGCCCCAGGCGAGCGGTATTCCGACAAGCGCCCAGGCGACGGCCGCTTGGGCGTCGAACCCGCCGTAGCCGATGCCGAACGACGACGTCCGCGGCGCGGTGAGGTGCGGCTCATGCTCGCCCGCCGCCTTGATGAACCATTTCTCCGCCACAGGCCGCACGAGAGCGTTGCAGATGAGGCCGACGACGAGCAGCCCGGTCAGCGCATAGAAGATCGCGTCATAAACATGATCGCGCGGCACGCCCTCCGCGACCCGCGAATCGTGCAGGTAGTTGACGAGCACGGGGCCGATGATCCCGGCGGTCGACCAGGCGGTGAGCAGACGACCATGGATTGCACCGACGTATTGCACGCCGAACAGGTCGGCGAGGTAGGCAGGCACGGTCGAAAAGCCACCGCCGTACATCGACGCGATGATGCAGCAGGAGGCGGCGAACACGGGCAAGGCGCCCCAGTTCGCCAGCGTGGTCAGCGCGCCGTAACAGAGGATGCCGAGGACGAAGAAGCAGTAATAGGTGGTCTTGCGGCCGATCCTATCCGAAAGGGAGGCCCAGAAGAAACGGCCCAAGATGTTGAATAGCGAGAAGAGCCCTACAAATCCCGCCGCGACCCCGCCGGCGAGCTTGCGGTCTTCGTCGGTGAACTGGGCGAAGCCGACCGAGGGATGGCCGAAGAGATAGCCGCCGAAGGTCTCCTGCAGCATCGGCGCCGCCGCGCCGATGACGCCGATTCCGGCCGAAACGTTCAATGTCAGCACCAGCCATACGAGCCAGAACTGCGGGGTCTTGTGCGCGTCGTTGAGATGCACGTTGCCGTGCGTGATCATCGCGCCGGCGCGTCTCGTGAAGGTGAAGCCGTTGGGCGCCCAGTGCGCCGGCGGCAGGCGATAGCCGAGCGCCCCGCCCATCATGAAGGCGAAATAGACGAGCGCGAGGACCAACAGCGTCTGCCAGACGCCGACGTCGGCCGGCGTCTTGAAAAAGTTCATGAGCAAGCTCGCGAGCGGCGAGCCGATCATCGCGCCGCCGCCGAAGCCCATGATCGCCATTCCGGTCGCCATGCCGCGCCGGTCGGGAAACCATTTGACCAGAGTCGAGACCGGGGAAATGTAGCCGAGGCCGAGGCCGATTCCGCCGATCACGCCAGCGCCGAGCCACATCAGCCAGAGCTGGTGCACATAGACGCCGAGGGCGGCAATCACGAGGCCGCCGGCCCAGCAGAATGCGGCGACCACCCCGGCCTTGCGTGGGCCCGCATGCTCGAGCCAGCCGCCGAAGATCGCGGCGGAGGAGCCGAGAAAAACGAAGAAGAGCGTGTACATCCAGCCGAGGTCAAACTGGGTCCAGTCGCAGTCGACGGCGAACAGCGCGTGCCCGGTGATGGCGAGCTTGCCGGCGAAGCTCGTCGCGTCACCCGGGCAGGCGATCGGCTTGGCGACGCCCTTCGCAACGGCGAGCGCGCGTCCGAGCGGCACCCAGAACACGCTGAAGCCATAGGCCATGCCAATGCAAAGATGGATCGCGAGCGCAGCGGGCGGAACAAGCCAGCGATTGAATCCGGCTTTGGCGATGGTGGCTTCGCGATCGAAAAAACCATGGTTCGCCGCCCCCTGGGCGGCGCGGACGCTCGACATTTCCATCCCTTTCCGGGCCAACCTGTGAAACTTCTAGCCCCGGCGGATCCCGCGGTAAGCAATGTTCGCGACTCGTCGTCGCGCGTCAAGCGTCCGTCGGCCGAAGTCGAACCTAGCTCGCCTCGGCCAGCAGCGGCAAATGCTGGCGTCCGGGCTCGCCGTCCCTGTCGATCAGGCGCGTCGGGTAGTCGCCGGTGAAGCAATGGTCTGTGAATTGCGGCTGCCGGGAGTTTCGACCGGAGTAACCCATGGCGCGATAGATCCCATCGATCGACAGAAAAGCGAGGCTGTCGGCGTCCATGAACTGCCGCATCGCCTCGAGGTCCATGCGCGCGGCGAGCAGCTTGTCGCGCTCCGGCGTGTCGATTCCGTAGAAGTCCGGGAAAGCGATGGGTGGAGAGGAAATGCGCAAATGCACCTCGCGCGCGCCGGCGTCGCGCATCATCCGCACGATCTTCACGCTCGTCGTGCCCCGCACGATCGAATCGTCGATCAGCACGACGCGTTTTCCCTCGACCACCGCGCGGTTTGGATTGTGCTTCATCCGGACCCCGAGTTCGCGGATCGACTGGGTCGGCTGAATGAAGGTCCGTCCGACGTAGTGGTTGCGAATGATGCCGAGTTCGAAGGGCAAGCCGCAGCCGCGGGCATAGCCGATTGCGGCAGGAACGCCGGAGTCCGGCACGGGCACGACGACGTCCGCCGCGGCCGGCGCCTCGCGCGCCAACTCCTCGCCCATCGCCTTTCGGGCATCGTAGACCGAGCGCCCGTGCACCATCGAATCGGGCCGGGCGAAGTAGATGTATTCGAAGATGCAGGGACGCGCCGGCAATCTCGGGAAGGGGAAGAAACTCCTGACCCCGTCGGCGTCGATGACGACAACCTCGCCGTTCTCAACGTCGCGCACGAACTTGGCCCCAATGATGTCGAGCGCGCAGGTCTCGGAGGCAAGGATCGGCCGTCCGTCCAGTTCGCCGAGGACCAGCGGACGGATGCCAAGCGGATCGCGCGCGCCGATCAGTTTCTTGTTGGTTAGCGCGACGAGGGCGTAAGCGCCCTCGATCTCGGCCAGCGCCTCGACGAAACGATCGACGATTCTGGTCCTGCGCGAACGCGCCGCGAGCAACAATACGACTTCGGTGTCGGTCGTCGACTGGCAAATCGCGCCCGCCCGGATCAACTCGCGCCTCAGCGTGAGGCCGTTGGTGAGGTTGCCGTTGTGGGCGACCGCGAGACCCCCGGACTCGAGCTCCGCGAACAGCGGCTGGACGTTGCGCAGCGCCGTCTCGCCGGTCGTCGAATACCGCACGTGGCCGACCGCCGCCTGCCCCGGCAGACGGTCGATCGTCGCAGCGGAGGAGAAATGATCGCCGACCAGCCCCTGGCGCCGTTCAGAGTGGAACCGGACGCCGTCGAAGGCGACGATGCCGGCCGCTTCCTGCCCGCGATGCTGGAGGGCATGCAAGCCGAGCGCGACAATCGCCGCCGCATCCGGATGACCGAAGATGCCGAAGACGCCGCACTCCTCGCGCAGCCGGTCTTCGTCCAGAACGCCTGAGGCCTCTTGCGCGGCGGAGGTGCGGTCGATGGCGTCCTCCTCAATTCGCCCGGGAGCGCTCGGACCTCGGGCGCCTCATTGTTTGGGAACCAAAGCCGGAGTCGCAGGTCCTGACGCAGGGACGTTCTTGTTGATAAGCGCGTCGAGCTTCTGCTTGTCGGTCGCGGAACCGCTCGAAGCTGGCGAATCCGCCTTCTTCTGCGGCGCCGCGGCTGGCGCGGCCGCCGGCGGCGGCACGGCCGGCTTGGTCGTTGCGGGCGCCGCCGATTCGTCTGCCGGCTCCTCGCTGGCCGGCGTCGCGCTCGCCCGGGACTTGATCCAGGCGTCGACCGTCGCCGCCGCGTCTTCGGGCAGCATGGCGACGATCTTGTCTGCCGTGTCGGTCAAGACCGGCCGCGTCTTTGCTGTTCTGACCCATTCGGGTTGCTGCTTTTCCGAGACCAGCCAGTTGAAAATTGCAAAGGCGACGACGGCGAGCAGAAAGCCTCGCACGACGCCGAACAAGAAGCCAAGCGTCCGGTCGAGCGCGCCGATCTTGCTGTCGAGAATCGCGTCCGACAGCCGGACCGTTATCAGCGACACGAGAATCAGCGTGGCGAAGAACACGATCGCCGCGGCGCACGCCTGGGCGACAATGTCCTTGTGGATATAGGGCGCCAGGTAAGGAACGACGAGAGGGTAGAAGGAATAGGCCGCCGCCGCGGCCGCCGCCCATGAGGCGATGGCGAGGACTTCGCGACTGAAGCCACGCAGCATCGAGAGCGACGCCGAGACCAGGACGATCGCGATGACGGCGAGATCGAGATAGGAAGGCATTCGAATGGAACCTCGTCACGACACGCGACGACGGCGCGGCCTTCAGGCCGCCGCCGCCGTCCGGCCGAGCGCCTTATAGACAAGCCTCCTCAGTTCGTCACCCCGCCGCGGGGGCGCTCGGTGTCCCTGCGCACAGGCTTGGCCTCGACGCCGGCCGCCGCGATCAGCGCGACGAGCGAGGCGACCGAAGCGATCGGCGTCGCTCCGATCCGCAGGCTCTCGCCCTCCGCGCCGGGCGGCGCGGGGGCAAAGGCGGTAGTGAAGCCGAGCTTCGCGGCCTCCTTGAGGCGTAGCCCCGTGTGCGCCACCGCGCGGACCGAGCCGGAGAGAGCGATCTCGCCGAAATAGACCGCGTCGTGCGGCAGAGCCGCGCCGGTGAGCGAAGACACAAGCGCCGCCGCCGCTGCGAGATCGGCGGCAGGCTCGGCCACCTCAAGGCCCCCTGCGACATTGAGGTAGACGTCGTACTGCCCGAGCTTCAGCCCGCCATGCGATTCCAGCACCGCCAGCACCATGGCGAGCCGGCTCGGCTCCCAGCCGACGACGGCGCGGCGGGGCGTGCCGAGCGCTGTGGGCGCGACAAGCGCCTGTATCTCCACCAGCAGTGGGCGCGCCCCTTCGACGCCGGCGAAGACCGCCGCTCCCGGGCTTGCTCCTCCGTCCCGCCCCGCGAGAAACAGCGCCGACGGATTTGGCACCTCCGCGAGGCCCGACCCGGTCATCTCGAAGACGCCGACCTCGTCGGTGGCGCCGAAGCGGTTCTTGGCAGCCCTTAACAGGCGGAAGGCGTGCGCCCCGTCGCCCTCGAAGGAAAAGACTGCGTCGACCATGTGTTCGACGACGCGGGGGCCCGCGATCTGGCCATCCTTGGTGACGTGGCCGACGATGAGCAGCGCGGCTCCGCTCGACTTGGCGAAGCGGATGAGCGCCTGCGCGGACCCGCGAACCTGGCTCACGGTTCCCGGCGCCGATTCGATTGCGTCGCTCCACATGGTCTGAATCGAATCGATGACGACAAATCTTGGCGGGTCGCCTGAGCCCAACGTCGCCACGATGTCTTCAACGAGGGTCTGCGCGGCAAGTTGCACTGGCGCTTCGGCGAGCCTGAGGCGCTCGGCGCGAAGGCGCACCTGCGCGGTGGATTCCTCTCCCGAGACGTAAATCACGCGCCCACCGGCGCGCGCGACCGCGGCGCAGGCCTGGATCAAAAGGGTCGATTTGCCGATTCCCGGCTCCCCGCCGATCAGTGTCGCGGACCCGGGGACGAACCCGCCGCCGGCCACCCGGTCGAGTTCCGCGATTCCGGTGGCGACCCGCAGCTCGGGTCTCGAGGGGCCCGACAGGTCCTCGAGCGGAAACGGACGGCCGGCGCCGCCGCGCCGCGCCGCGGCTCCCCCTACGCCAAGCGCCGCTGCTTCCTCGATGATCGTATTCCATTCGCCGCAGGATTCGCACTTGCCCTGCCAGCGTTGGGTGATGGCCCCGCAGTTTTGACAGACGTAGGATGAGCGAAACTTAGCCATGAGCCCCGAATTGGCGCCTTTGGCGGATTCTGTCGAGCGATTCGAGCCGCCTCGGGGTGATCTTCCGGTTCGATGAGCGACGGCGGTGCCCGCGTGCGTCAAAACGCCATGTTCCGGGACGGCGCCCTGCGGACCTATATCGGAAGCGTGGGGAGTGCGGGCGGCTGTGGCGACCGACGTGATGGGCGGCAGTCGCCGGTCGCGCTTCCTCCAAACAGATAAGGAGGCCCGCGTGGCATACGCCTTCAACCATCGCACCAAGAACGCGCCGTGCATTGGCGAGCTTCTCAGCGCGGCTTTTCCTCATTTCGACGCTCTGATCGTCCCTTTCGGGCCGGGGCAGGAGGTCACGGGCGAAGGCGATCCGACGGAGAATTTCTTTCTGGTGATGCGTGGGCTTTTCCGGGGGGTGAAATTCACCTGCGACGGACGGCGGCAGGTGTTCGCTTTCTATATGCCTGGCGACCTTTGCGGCCTTGAGCCGGAAGGGAGCCACAAGCTGACGATCGAGGCGGTGGATTGTGCGGCGATGGCGATTCTGCCGCGCCACGCTTGCAGGTTTCGGATGAACGACGACCCTGAGCTCAACGCGGCCCTGTTCGATGGCGCAACCCGGGCGCTGGCGCTGACTATCGATCACATGATGATGGTCGGGCGCAGTTCGGCGGAAGAGCGTCTCGCGTGGTTCCTGACAATGCTCGCGGCGCGCTCGGCGTCCCCGAACGCCCGTGCGGTCGATCTCGCGATGCAGCGCCAGGACATTGCCGACTACCTCGGACTGACGATCGAAACGGTCAGTCGCACGTTCACGCTGTTCAGGGATCGCGGCCTGGTCAGCCTCCCGCATAAGCGCCGCGTCCTGATCCTGCGACCGGATGCGCTCGCGCGGCTTGCCGCCGCCGATCGGGACGCTGAGCCCATCGGCCCTGTGCGGTCGGATGAAGACATGGAGGCGGCCGTCGCCTGAGGCGAATCGCCGCCGTCAGCGCGAGCGCCTCACCAGATTGGTCCGCCCAAGCGCTTTGAATGCTTGCGAATTCAGGTGCGACAGATGGTCACGGCGTTCCGGCTTGGGGTCGGACACGACGGAATTTCCTTTGTTTTCCAGGCCTGATTGGCGCGCCGCGTACGGGGGACGCAGGCTCGCCGCCAAATTGCGACCTTCGGAGATGTGGACGTTACGCGACTCGCTATGCTTTATAAAGGCCAAAGCAAGAGTCCGCCGGCGGTCCGATTGCTATCTGCTGGCGGAGTGAGGCTTCAATCGCCTGTCTCGGCCGGAGGCGGCGGCGGCGCGGCGCTGTACAAGAGAGGCCCCTCGCCTCCTGTCTTGGGGATGTGAAATGCAGACGGTAGCACAACCAAAGTCGCTCTGGGGCGGGGAATTGGGTCTGATCGCGGTCCTTGGGCTCCTCGGCCTGCTTTGCCTATTCATTGCGGCGAGGACGATCGAGCCCGCCTACGCCTTCCATATGGGGCTTGGCGTGATCGCGGCTGCACTCAGCATCTTCGCGATTTTCCAGCGCTACAACGCGCGACCCTCGGAGCATCCGCCGCTCGAGATCGACGGCCTTCCGAACTATAACTTCGGCCCCGTCAAGTTCTTGACGCTGATGGCGCTGTTCTGGGGTCTCGCGGGCATGGCCGTCGGCGTCTACATCGCCTTCGAGCTAGCGTTTCCGGACATCAATCTCGCGCCCTGGTTCAACTTCGGGCGGCTGCGCCCGCTTCACACTTCGGCGGTGATTTTCGCCTTCGGCGGCAACGTGCTCTTGGCGACGTCGTTCTATGTCGTTCAGCGCACCTGCCGAGCGCGTCTGGCGGGCGACCTCGCCCCCTGGTTCGTCGCGCTGGGCTACAACTTCTTCATCCTGATCGCCGGCACGGGCTATCTGCTCGGCATTACCGAAAGCAAGGAATACGCGGAGCCCGAGTGGTACGCCGACCTCTGGCTGACCGTCGTCTGGGTCGTCTATCTGCTGGTCTTCCTGGGCACGCTCTACCGCCGCAAGGAACCTCACATTTTCGTGGCGAACTGGTTCTATCTCGCCTTCATCCTGACGATTGCGATGCTCCACCTCGGCAACAACGCCGCCGTGCCGGTGTCGATGTTCTCATCGAAGTCCTACATCGTCTGGAGCGGCGTCCAGGACGCGATGTTCCAATGGTGGTACGGACACAACGCCGTCGGCTTCTTCCTGACCGCCGGCTTCCTCGCCATCATGTATTATTTCGTGCCCAAGCGTGCGGAGCGGCCGATCTACTCCTATCGGCTGTCGATCATCCATTTCTGGTCGCTGATCTTCCTCTACATCTGGGCCGGCCCTCACCATCTGCACTACACCGCTCTGCCCGACTGGGCGCAGACCCTTGGCATGACCTTCTCAGTCATGCTGTGGATGCCGTCCTGGGGCGGCATGATCAATGGGCTGCTGACCCTGTCGGGCGCCTGGGACAAGTTGCGCACCGATCCCGTCCTGCGCATGCTCGTCGTGTCGGTCGCCTTCTACGGCATGTCGACCTTCGAAGGCCCGGCGATGTCGATCAAGGCGGTGAACTCGCTGTCGCACTACACCGACTGGACGGTCGGCCATGTGCACTCGGGCGCGCTCGGCTGGGTCGCTTTCGTCTCGTTCGGCGCGATCTACTGCCTCGTCCCCTGGCTTTGGAACAAGCGCGATCTCTACTCGTTGCGCCTTGTTTCCTGGCACTTCTGGATCGCGACGCTCGGGATCGTGCTCTATATCACCTCGATGTGGGTGTCGGGCATCCTGCAGGGGCTGATGTGGAGGAGCTACACCCCGCAAGGCTATCTCGAATATTCGTTCATCGAGACAGTCGCGGCGATGCATCCCTTCTATGTGATCCGCGCGCTCGGGGGGACCCTGTTCCTGCTCGCCTACTGCCTGATGCTCTACAACGTCTACATGACGATCACAGCGTCCGAGCGGGCGGCCCCAGTGACCCAGCCTTCCCTGCAGCCCGCGGAATGAGGACCTGACAATGAGCAGCACCGGGCAGCCTCACCACGGCGGTTCGCTTTTCTCCAGACATCACATCCTGGAGACGAGCCCGATCCTCCTCGTCCTCGGCATCCTCGTCATGGTGGCTATCGGCGGCCTCGTCGAGATCGTCCCGCTCTTCTATCTGAAGAGCACCATCGAGACAGTGCAGGGCATGCGGCCTTACACGCCCCTCGAACTGGCCGGGCGAAACATCTACGTGCGTGAGGGCTGCTACCTTTGCCATAGCCAGATGATCCGGTCGCTGCGCGATGAGGTCGAGCGCTATGGCCATTATTCGCTCGCCGCAGAGAGCATGTACGACCACCCCTTCCAGTGGGGCTCGAAGCGCAACGGGCCTGACATCGCGCGCGTCGGCGGCAAGTACACCGACTCCTGGCATGTCGCGCATCTGATCGATCCCCGCTCGGTCGTGCCGCAGTCGATCATGCCGAGCTACGGCTTCCTGATGACGACGGCGCTCGACACCCGCGCGCTCGTCGACAACGTTGCGACCAATCGCGAAGTCGGCGTCCCCTATACGGACGACATGATGGCGAATGTGATGACGGACCTGAAGGCCCAGGTCAGTCCTGACGCGCCCGAGGCGGCCGCGCTTCTCAAGCGCTATCCGAAGGCGGTCGTGCGCAAGTTCAACCCCGCGACGCCTGAAATCACCGAAGGAGACGCCGTCATCGCCTATCTGCAGATGTTAGGCACGCTCGTCGACTTCAAGCTCTACGACGACAAGGCCAATCTGCGCTGACCAATTGGGGACCGTGATGCCGACAACATACGAATGGCTGGCGCAATTCGCGCAATCGGCCGGCACCGTCTACTGCTTCCTGTTTTTCCTCGCGACGCTTGTTTACGCGCTTTGGCCCAAGAACGGCGCCCAGTTCAATGACGCGGCCCGCATGCCGCTGCGGGAGGATTGAGCGATGAGCACCGACCCAGTTCAAGTCGACAGGATCTCCGGCCAGACGACGACCGGGCATGAGTGGGACGGCATTCGCGAGCTTAACACCCCATTGCCGCGCTGGTGGCTGTGGCTATTCTATCTGACGATCGCGTTCTCGTTCGCCTATTGGATCGTCTATCCGGCCTGGCCGCTGGCCTCGAGCTATACGGCAGGCTTGTTCGGCTACACCAACCGAGGTCGGGTCGCCGAGGAGCTCGCCGCGGGGCAGGCCGCGCGCATGCAAGCGGCTGCCGGCCTCGAAACGGCGACTCTCGCCCAGATCGCCGCCGATCCGAAGCTGACGGAGATTGCGCTCGCCGAGGGCAAGGCCGCCTTCGGCGACAACTGCACGCCTTGCCATGGCTCGGGCGGGCAGGGTCAAAGAGGCTATCCCAACCTGACGGCCGGCCGGTGGCTCTGGGGCGGCACGCTCGACCAGATCCATGGGACGATCACGCATGGCATTCGGGCGGACGATCCGGACACGCGCGCGAGCGCCATGCCGTCCTTCGGCAAGGACGGCATCTTGAAACCTGAGGAAGTCCGCGAGGTCGCCAACTACGTACGAACTCTGGGCGGCCTGGAGCCTGAACAGGGCGTCGACGTCGCCGCCGGCAAGAAGATCTTCGCCGACAACTGCTCGGCCTGCCACGGCGAGGACGGAAAGGGCAACATCGACATGGGCGCGCCCAATCTGACGACCAAGGTCTGGCAGTACGGATCTGACATCAGCGATCTGATCTATACGATCACCTACGCCCGCAACAGCGTGATGCCCGCGTGGGGCAAGCGTCTCGACCCGGTGACGATCAAGTCGCTGGCGGTGTATGTTCACAGCCTGGGCGGCGGCACGTGAGAACCCGGGTGCGGTAAGTGACGATCAGCGCAGAGGAGATCTACGACGGTCCACTCTATGAGGCGGCAAAAAAGGTCTACCCGCAGAAGGTCTGGGGGACCTATCGCCGTATCAAGTGGATCGTATTGTGGATCGCCCTCGGGGTCTACTACATCCTGCCGTTCATCCGCTGGAATCGGGGGCCGAACGCGCCGAACCAGGCGGTTCTGGTCGATATCGCCCATTCGCGGTTTTACGCCTTCTTCATCGAGCTGTGGCCGCAGGAGGTGTATTATTTCACCGGCCTCCTGATTCTCGCCGCGCTGATCCTGTTCCTGTCCAATGCGCTGTTCGGGCGCGTATGGTGCGGCTACGCCTGTCCGCAGACGGTTTGGACGGACCTCTTCCTCTGGGTCGAGCGCTTCATCGAGGGCGACAGGCGCGACCGCATCAAGCTCGATGCGGCGCCCTGGACCGCCGACAAGATCGTCAAGCGCGTCGCCAAGCACGCGGCCTGGTTGCTGATCGCGATGCTGACCGGCGGCGCGGCGATGCTCTACTTCGTCGACGCGCCGACGCTGCTCAAGGACATGGTGACGCTCAAGGGGCCGTTCATCGCCTATCTCTGGGCCGGCATCCTCACTTTCACCACCTATTCGCTAGCGGGCCACATGCGTGAGCAGGTCTGCCTCTATATGTGCCCTTGGCCCCGGATCCAGGCGGCGCTGATCGACAACGACGCGCTCAACGTCACGTATCGCTTCGATCGCGGCGAGCCGCGCATGTCAGTGAAGGACTCCATCAAGGCGCATGCGCACGGCCAGGCTGCGGGGGACTGCATCGACTGCCTGCAGTGCGTCGCCGTCTGCCCGACAGGCGTCGACATCCGCAAGGGTGCGCAGATGGGCTGCATCCAGTGCGGCCTCTGCATCGACGCCTGCGACGCGGTGATGACCAAAGTCCGTCGGCCGACCCAGCTCATCGCCTATGACACCGACGAGAACCGCGAGCGCCGCAAACGAGGCGAAGCGAATGTCTATCATCTCATTCGCCCGCGCACGATCCTCTATGCCGCCGCGATCGCGCTGACCGGCGCCATCATGCTCTATGCGCTGCTCACGCGCACCAACTCGCACTTGAGCGTGCTGCACGTGCGCGCGCCGCTGTTCACCCAGACGGCCCAGGGCGGCGTCCGCAACGGCTATACGCTGCGCTTCTCCAACAAGCTGAGCGAGCCCGGCGATTTCACGCTCGAGGTCAGCGGCGTCAAAGGCGCGACGATGACCAGCGCCATGGCGAAGCCGCTGGACGCCGGCCAGCTCACGGTCCGCCTCGATCCGGATTCGACCCTTGAGGTTCCTGTCTATGTCACCGCGCCTGCGGATGCGGCGCCGGGCAAATCGACGCCGCTCACCTTCACCGCGACCGACGCGAAGACCGGGGAGCGCAGCGTCGTCGTCGACAATTTCTTCGGCCCATGACCATGACGAAGGCGGCTCCCAGCACTCTCACCCCTCGAACGCGGGGGTCCAGCGTCGCCGCTGCTCGGTCGAAACTTTGGCGCCAGTCATGTCTGGACCCCGCTTGCGCCGGGGCGACGCTGCGAGTGATCGGTTGGAGAAGGGGTTGTGGCTGAACAGCTGACCGGACGACATGTCCTCGCCATGCTGGGCGGGTTCTTCCTCGTGATGTTCGCTGCGAACGTTGCGCTGATCTATTTCGCCCTGCACACGCTGCACGGGTCCGAGCTCGAAAACCCTTACGATGCGAGCCAGGCCTTCAACCGGCGGATCGCCGAGGCCCGCGCGCAGGACGAGCGGGGATGGACCGCCAGCGTGATGACCCGGGCCGAGGGGCCGGGCGAGCGGGTCATGGTTGAGTTCCGCGATCGGACCGGCGCGCCGATTTCCGATCTTGAGGTCACGGCGCGCTTCCAGCATCCGTTCGACGCCGCGAAGGACCGTCAGGCGAGCCTCGCTTCCGACGGCATGGACTATGAGGGGGTCGCGACGCCGGTCGGGCCGGGCCGCTGGACGCTGGTGATCGAGGCGAGCCGCGGCGCCGAGCGTCTCTACCGCAGCGAGAACAAACTCGCGGTGGCGGATACGGCGCCCAACTAGGAGCCGGAGGGTGTCGGAAGCGCAGGATCTCTCGCTTTTCGTGCGTCACCCTTCCGAGGGAGTGGCTGCGATGGATCTCGTCGTCGACGGCGTCTTTTGCGGCGCCTGCATCGCGACGATCGAGAAAGGTCTGCGCCGGCAGGACGGCGTCCGCGGCGCGCGCGTCAATCTGGCGAGCAAGCGCGTGACAGTCGAATGGGACGACGGCGCGCTCGAGCCGCCAGCGATCCTCGAACGGCTCGAAGCGCTCGGCTACCCCGCCTTTCCCTTCGCTTCCGGCGTCGTCGACAGCGTGGAGATGCAGGCGGAAAAGCGGCTCCTGCGCTGTCTCGGGGTCGCGGCTTTCGGCGCGATGAACGTGATGCTCCTCTCGGTCTCGCTGTGGGCCGGCGCCGACAGTGACCCGAATTCCGCAACGCGCGATCTCTTCCACTGGCTCAGCGCCCTGGTCGCGCTCCCGACGGCGGCCTATGCCGGCCTGCCGTTCTTCGAGAGCGCGGCCAAAGCGCTGCGGGCGCGCTCGCTCAACATGGACGTGCCGATCTCGCTCGGCGTCGTGCTCGCGCTCGGCATGTCGGTCGTCCAGACGCTCGCCCACGAGCGGGACGCCTATTTCGACAGCGCGGTGATGCTGCTCATGTTCCTGCTCGCCGGGCGGTTTCTCGACCGGCGCATGCGGCGGCGCACGCGCGACTTTGCGCTCAACCTCTCTGCGATCCGCGCCGATCGCGCGGTCAAACTCTTCGAGGGAGGCGAAGCGCGCGAAACGCCGATCGGCGCCATCCGACCCGGCGACCTCGTGCTGGTGCGCGCAGGAGAGCGCATCGCGGTCGATGGGACGGTCGAGGACGGACGCTCGGACATCGACCAGAGTCTGGTGACTGGCGAGACGGCGCCGGTAGCGGTCTCGCCGGGGGCCTCGGTCTATGCGGGAACGGTCAACATGAGCGGGGCCTTGCGCGTTCGGGTTCAGAGCGCCGCGAGCGGAACGCTCCTGGATGAAGTCAATGGCCTGCTCGTCAGGGCGGTCGAGCAGCGCTCCTCCTATGTGCAACTCGCCGACCGCGCGGCGGCGCTCTACGTGCCGGTTGTCCATGTGACGGCGCTGGCGACGTTTCTCGGCTGGCTCGCTGTGGGCGCGGGGTGGCAGCAATCGCTCATCGTCGCGATCACCGTCCTCATCATCACCTGCCCCTGCGCGCTCGGACTGGCTGTCCCGGCGGTGCAGGTCGTAGCCGCCGGCGCCCTCTTTCGGCGCGGGCTCATCCTCAATTCCGGCGAGGCGCTCGAACGCTTGGCCGAAGCCGATACGGTCGTGTTCGACAAGACCGGCACGCTGACCCAGCCTCGCCCCACCCTCGCCAACGCCGCCGACATCGAGGCCGCCGACCTCGCGCTCGCAGGCTCTCTCGCGCTCTCGAGCAGGCATCCTCTGGCCAAGGCGGTCGCCGAGGCGTCCGGGGCGAGGGAGCCGATCGCCGTGGAGGAAGTCCCCGGGCAGGGCGTCAGCGCGCTTCATTGCGGCGAGCGCGTCAGGTTCGGCTCCGTCACCTGGTGCGAAGCGGAAGCCGATGCGGCTCCGATCGCGGCCGCATGGCCCGACGCCTCGCTGATCGCGCTCAGAACGCCTGAGCGCGCAGTCGTGTTCGCGGTGAGGCAATCGCTGCGGCCCGACGCGAGCTCGGTCATTGCTGACGTTGCGCGCAATCACGAGATCGAGATCCTGTCGGGCGACAGGCAGCCAGCGGTCGCGCTCGTCGCGCGCGAACTCGGCGTGTCGCGGTTCGAGGCCGGGCTCAAGCCCGCCGACAAGATTGCGCGTCTCGAGGCGCTCGCAGGCGCCGGCAAGCGGACGCTGATGGTCGGCGACGGCCTCAATGACGCGCCCGCGCTTGCCGCCGCGCATGTCTCGATCTCGCCGATCTCGGCCGCGCACATCGCGCAGGCGCAGGCCGATGCGCTCTTCCTCGGCGAGCGGCTCCAGCCGGTCGCCGACGCACTCTCTCTGGCGGCGACGGCGCGCCGGCTGATGGTGGAGAATCTCTGGCTCTCCGCCGTTTACAACCTGGTTGCGGTGCCGCTCGCGATCTTCGGCTTCGCGACGCCGCTGATCGCCGCGCTCGCCATGTCCGGCTCGTCGATCCTGGTGACGGTCAACGCGCTGCGGGCGCGTTCCCCTTCTCCCCTTGCGGGAGAAGGTGGCCGCGCGCAGCGCAGCCGGATGAGGGGTGAAGCGTCGAACGAGGCCAAGTCGAATGCGCCTGAAGCGCGACCCCTCACCCCTGACCCCTCTCCCGCAAGGGGAGAGGGGAAATGAACGTCCTCGTCTATCTCGTGCCCCTTGCGCTCGCGCTCGGCGCGCTCGGCCTCGCGGCTTTCTTGTGGGCGCTGAAGCACGGCCAGTTCGAGGACCTCGACGGCGCCGCCTGGCGGGCGATCAGCGACGACGACCTGCCGGAGGAGGATGAACGGTCCTGAGGGGTATCTGCGCTCCCCTCACCCAGGTATCGAGCGATCCCTAAGCACCTCTGGCCACAAATACGGGCTGCGCGTCCCCGGACGCCAAATCCGTCATGTCATGAGTTCTTGCAGAAGCTTAAGTGCTCTTTTTTGCAACTTCTGCGCCATATTATACGTTCTTAGTATGTGCAAAATAGGGCGCCAGCACCGCAGCGCCCTCGAGCCGCCCGGCGCGCAGGTCGTCGAGCGCCTCATTCGCCTTTTCCAGCGCGTAGGGCCTCGTCGTCGTCCGCACCTGGGCGCGCGGTGCGAGCGCGAGAAACTCGTGGCCGTCGGCGCGCGTCAGATTGGCGACCGAAACGACGCTCCGCTCCTCCCAAAGGAGCCGATAGGGGAACGAGGGGATGTCGCTCATGTAGATGCCGCCGCAGACGACCCGCCCGCCTTTGCGCACGGCGGCCAGCGCCTGCGGCGCGAGCGCTCCGACCGGGGCGAACAGAATGGCCGCATCGAGCGGCGCGGGCGGCTTTTCGTCCGAGCCGCCGGCCCATTCGGCCCCGAGCGAGAGCGCGAACCGCTGCCCCGCCGCGTCGCCCGGCCGGGTGAAGGCGAAGACGCGACGCCCCTGCCACCGGCAGACCTGCGCAATGATATGGGCGGCCGCGCCGAAGCCGTAGATGCCGATCGCCTCGCCCTCGCCCGCGGCTTTCAGCGAGCGCCAGCCGATGAGCCCGGCGCAAAGCAGCGGCGCGGCGGCGACCGGATCGAGGTCCTCGGCGAGCGGGAACGCAAACGCTGCCTCGGCGATGGTGTGGGTGGCGAATCCGCCATCGCGGGTGTAGCCGGTGAAGAGCGGCGTGTCGCAGAGATTTTCGCGCGCGCTCACGCAATAGGGACAATGGCCGCACGCATGGCCGAGCCACGCGACGCCGACGCGGGACCCGAGAGGCAGGCCGACGCCCTCGCCCGCCGCCTCGATCCGTCCGACGATCTCATGCCCCGGCACGATCGGCAGCTTCGGGTCGGGCAGGTCGCCGTCGACCACGTGCAGGTCGGTGCGGCAGACGCCGCAGGCCTCGACCGCCACGCGAATCTGCCCCGGCCCCGGCTCTGGCTCGGGCCGCTCCTCGATCGCGAGCCGCTCGCCGGCCCGCCTGAGAACCATCGCGCGCATCCAAGGGGAGCTTAGCGCAGGACCGGACGCGGCGGAATTCTCATTCGTGGACCCGGCAGCGTCTGCAGCCTCGAGAGGCGGCTAACCGAACCGGTCAGGTGCGAAGGCTGAAAGGTCTGGAGGGTCATTGCGCCGCTCGATCAGACCCACAACCGCTCGGCTGGTGATCGCCGCCAAGGTCATCCCGAGGTGACCGTGACCGAATGCATGGATCAGATTTCCGCCGTGACGACTACGGCCGATGACCGGCAGAGAATCGGGCAGCGACGGGCGAAAGCCCAACCACTGCCCGCTCATGGGTCCGAGATTGGGGAATAACTTACGCGCGCCCCGTTCGAGAAGGGCGATTCGTGCGGGATTGAGGGGCGCGGCGAGGCCGCCAAGCTCGACTGTTCCCGCGACCCGCAACCGCCCGAGCATCGGCGTGAAGTAGAGGCCGAGATCAATGGGGCTGACCGGCCTCTTGATCAATGGAGAATCCATATCGAACTCGACGTGATAGCCGCGCTCGGTATCGAGCGGGATCTTGTCGCCGACTTGCAGGGCCAGGGATTGGGACCACGCCCCGGCGGCGAGAACGACCGTGTGCGCATCCACAATGCGATCGCCGCAGGTCAGCCGGATTGTCCCGCCGTTTTGCGACGCCAACCGCTCTACGCGAGCCCGCTGAAACGAAGCGCCGAGCGATTCCGTCGCGGCAGCCATCCGTCCACTCAGGACGGCGGGATCGATGATGTGGGCCGCATCCGGGAAGAGGAGGCCGCCTGCCACTGGAGGAAGCGCGGGCTCCATCTCGGCGACTTCGGCTGCCGTCAGCCGTTTTTGCCTGACGCCCATTTCATTGCGCAGGCGGGCGCCCCACTCTGAGTCTTTCGCTGGCGCCTTTTCACGATAGAGATAGAGGCACCCCTCATAGCGCAAAAGGTTCGTCACGTGGGCTTGATCGGCAAGTTCGCGCCAGGCCGGCATTGCCTCTCTTAGCAAGCCAGCGAGCGCGACCCCGTTGCGGCGCGCGGCGGCCGGCAGCGACTGCCGAACGAAGCGCGACAGCCACGGAACGAGGCTTGGCGACGCCGCCAGTCTGATGGCGAGCGGGCTTTCCGCGTTGAAGAGGAGGCCTGGCAGATTGCGAAGGACGTCGGGATTGCCGACCGGCGCGCAGGCGTATGGAGCCAATGTTCCTGCATTGCCGCAGGAGGCGCCCGAACCTGGCTCGTTAGGGTCGATGACAACGACCTCCCGGCCAGCTGCGGCCAATCGAAACGCCGTAGCCAGGCCAATGATCCCGGCTCCGACTACCGCGATATGGGTCTTGATCGGCGCGACCACGGCTTTTCAGACCGCGCCGGAGATTTCGATATGACCGGCGTGCAGGAGGTCGGCCATCGTCGAGAGCGCTTGCCTCAGGTCTGCAAGCGAGGGCGCCGCGCTGATGTTGATGCGCACGGCGTGAGCTGAAGTCTCGCGTCCAATCGCGAAAGCATCGGCGGGCAGCACGCCAACGCCCCGCTGACGACAAGCGCGGGCGAAAACAGCGCCGCGCCAGGGCTCGGGCAAGTGCAGCCAGGCGTGCGGCGACGTCTCCTGGGTCTGCACATCGAACCCGGCGAGCGCATCGCGCAGGATGGCTTGCCGTCGGCGCAACTCCTCGCGCTGGAGGTCGACGATCCGGCGCGCCGTTCCATCTTCAAGCATGTTGGTCGCCACAAGCGAAGTGAGCGGGCTGATGCTCCAGCGATCGATGCGCAACGCAGCGGCGATGTTGCCCAGGACGGCGCGCGGCGCGACCACGAAGCCATAGCGAAGGCCTGGCGCGATGCATTTCGAGAGACAGCTCACGTGAATGGTGAGTTCAGGCTCCAGGGCCGCAAATGACGGAATCTCGGAATCGAGTAGCGGGCGATAGACGTCGTCTTCGATGATCAGCACGTTGTGACGGCGGGCGATCGCCGCAAGCGCGCGACGGCGCTCTTCGCTCAAGGTGACCGTTGTTGGATTATGCAGGCTGGGCACGAGGAAAACCGCGCGAGGACGCGAACTCGCGCAAGCCGCCTCGAACGCCTCCGGTCGCATCCCGTCTCGGTCGATGGACAATCCGCGCAGCTCGAGCCCCTGCGATCGGCAGAGCGCGTTGATGCCTTGATAGGTAATCGAATCGGCCAGAATGACGTCGCCACGTTGGGTCAAGGCGCGCAACACGCAGGCTAGGCCGTGCTGGGCGCCGTCGGTCAATACCACACGGCCAGGATCGCGATCGCCGGCGACGCCATTGAGCCAGTCGGCAACCGCGGCGCGCGCCCAGATCGGGCCCTCCGGCGGATGATAGTCCCGTGCGGCCCCGAAACGCCGATCCTTCGAGAGACGCGGCAGCAGCGTCGCCAGCGCTTCGAGATAGGCTGAGGTTGGCGGGCGATTGACCGATAGATCGATCAGTCCAGCCTCGTCGGTCGGGGCGGATTTGAATGAGCCTTCGTCCGCCGTGCGGGTGGCGATCAGCGTTCCCCGCCCCGGGCGCGCCTCGACGAGGCCGCGCTGTTGCAACGCGGAGAAGGCTCGGGTCACGGTCGTCACATTGATGCCCAGAGCGCGCGCGATTTCGCGGTGCGGCGGGAGGCGTTCGCCCTCAACCAGCTCGCCCCGCGCAATTCGTTCGCCGATTGCATCGGCTAGGCGCTGATAGACCGGTCGGTCAGTGTCAGGCAGTTCGAGCTTGTCGAGCATCTTTTGAGCTCCGGACAAGGCCTTCTTAACACAGGCCAAAACGCCATACAATTATGCTTATCCGATCGCCGCTGCAATGGGCTCACTAACTTATCCGGTATTTTTTAGCGAAAATAATTCCGCAAGGGGGGTTGACGCGCTAACTTGTATGGCTATAGCATCATTCAATCAGGAGTTATCTGATCATATAAATCTGACAACCACACGCGGACTCGAGGTGCTCGATTGGTCTCGACCACGCAGGACTCAACCGCTCGCAGCGGCCTCGCCGCAGGTCCCAACCTCGCCTCGCCTTCTCGCGGCAGTCCTCTGGACGACCGGGCGGAGCCCGCTGAAGGCCGGGATGCGAGTGCAGCGACGGCGACCCGATCAGACAACTCGACCCGGAGCGCGAGAAGCCGGGACGAGACGTTCGTCGAATTCATCGACGTCGAGAAGATGTATGGCGACTTCCAGGCCGTCAAACGACTGCGTCTGACGGTCGGGCGCGGCGAATTCCTGACATTCCTCGGGCCATCCGGTTCCGGCAAGACCACGACCCTCAATATGCTGGCTGGCTTCGAAAGGCCGAGCCAAGGCGTGATCACCCTCGCCGGCAAGTCGGTCGATCGGCTTCCGCCTTACGAACGCAACATCGGCATGGTTTTCCAGAACTACGCGCTCTTCCCTCACATGAGCGTCGAGCAGAACGTCGCTTTTCCGCTTTCGGTGAGAAAGACGCCCAAGGCCGATATCGCGCCTCGCGTCAGGCGAGCGCTCGAAATGGTGCGACTGGAGCAATTCAAGCATCGCAAGCCGGCCCAGCTTTCAGGCGGGCAACAGCAGCGCGTCGCGCTGGCGCGCGCTTTGGTCTTCGAGCCGACGCTCGTCCTGATGGATGAACCGCTTGGCGCGCTCGACAAGAAGCTGCGCGAGCACATGCAGATCGAGTTGAAGCAAATCCACGAGATGCTGGGAGTGACGATGGTCTGTGTGACGCACGACCAGACCGAAGCGCTGACGATGTCCGACCGCGTGGCGGTATTCGATCATGGGGCCGTTGTTCAGATCGGAACGCCGCACGGCCTTTATAACGAACCAGCGACGGAGTTTGTGGCGAGCTTCATCGGCGAGAACAACGCGCTGGACGGAGTCGTCGAGAGCGTCGGCGCCGGCCAGTGCCTCGTCGCGCTCCCGGGCGGACTGAAGGCGACTGCGCTTTCTATCGGCGACATTCGGCCCGGCGGTCCCGTGCGCCTGACGATTCGCCCGGAGCGGATCGCCCTGTCCGCCGGCGGAGGACCGACGGACAATTCCCACCAGGCGACGGTCGATGACCGGATCTATCACGGCGACCATCAGCGTCTGCTTGCGCGTCTGGCGAACGGCCAGGTCTTGACGGTCAAGGTCGGCCCGGAAATGGCGGCTGCGACGAACGAAACCGTCGATCTTTTTTGGTCTTCAACCGACTGCCGGGCCTTTCCGGCAAGCGCCGTCGCCGACGGCAATCAACCAAGTATTGGGAGAGCGTCATGAATGGACTGCGCAGGACGACTTTGCTCGGCTTGGCGGGCGCCGCGCTGATTTTTCAGCCCCAGACCGCCGGCGCTGAAGAACTCACCGTCATGGCGACTGGCGGCGCGTGGCAGGCCGCGCTGCATCAGGCTTGGTTCGAGCCTTTCGCCAAGAAAACGGGGATCAAGTTCAACGAGCAGGAATATACCGGCGAGCTCGGCAAAATCAAGGCGATGGTTGAGACGGGCAATGTGCCGATCGATCTGGTCACGGTCGAGACGTCGACCGTCCTGCAGGGCTGCGACGCGGGTGTTCTGATTCATCTCGACTATTCGAAGATCGCCGACCGTTCGAAGTTCCTACCCGGCACGGCGCTCGACTGCGGCGTCGGCATCGACGTCTACGGCGACGTGCTGGCTTACGACACGACAGTCCTGAAAGAGGCGCCGACGTCCGTGCTCGATATTTTCGACACTAAGAAATTCCCGGGCAAGCGCGCCATGCGCAAGGCGCCGGCGCAGAATCTCGAATGGGCGCTGATGGCCGATGGCGTGCCGATCGCCGACGTCTACAAGGTGCTGGGGACGCCCGAGGGCGTCGATCGCGCCTTCAACAAGCTCGACACGATCAAGAACGATATCGTCTGGTGGGACGCCGGCGCCCAACCGCCGCAACTCCTCGCCTCCAAGGAAGTGGTGATGACGACCGCATGGAACGGGCGCATTCAAAGTGCGATCGACCATGACAATCGGCCATTCGCGATCGTCTGGAACGACCAGATCGTCGAATACGACATGATCGCCATTCCGAAAGGCGCCAAGAACCTCGACCTCGCGTACAAATATCTGGCCTACGCCGCCGAGCCCGAAGTGAGCGCGCAGCTTGGCCGCTACATCCCCTACGGTCCCGTTCTGGCGGACGCTACGCCCTTTGTTCCCAAGGACGTTCTGCCAAAGCTGCCCACCGCGCCGGACCACATGAAGACCTATCTGGTCGGCGATGTCGAATTCTGGGGCGACAATGGCGAGGATCTGGTGAAGCGTTTCAACGCCTGGCTCGCTCAATAGCATCGTAGCGCAGGCAGGAACCGGATCGGGCGATAGGCGCCCGATCCTTCCCCGCCCGGCGAGGATTGCGTCATGTCGTCGATCGCCTTGCCCAGACTCCGAACGAGGGACCAGCGCGAGAGTCTGCGCCCATTCGCACTGGCCACACCGCTGCTCCTGCTTCTCTTTTTCAGTTTCGGCGCCCCGATCGCGGCGCTCCTGTCGCGAGCCGTCTACGAGCCGACGATCGCCAATGCGCTTCCGCGCGCCATCGCGGCGCTGAAACAGGACAGCGGCGCGGGCGTGCCTGACGAGCCGGTGTTCCTCGCGTTCGCGGCCGACCTGAAGGAGGCGCAAGCGCAGGGCAGCGTTCAGGAATTCGCAAAGAGCCTCAACACCCGCCTTTCTGGAGCGCGCAGCCAGGTGCTGCGCATCGCGCGCAACGCCGGTCAGGAACAGGCCACGAGCAAGGAGGCGATGATCAAGGCTTCGCCGCTTCTGGGCGAACCACGATTCTGGGCGGCGATCCGCGAGGGCGCGAACCGGTTCACCTCGTTCTTTCTCCTCAGCGCCTTTGACCTGCGCTGGACCGACCAGGGAACGATCGGGGCGGTTCCCGCCGATCAGGCGGTCTTTGTCCGCGTCTTTGGCCGGACCTTCCTGATTGCGACGGTCGTCACCCTCTCGACGCTCGCTCTCGCGTTTCCGCTCGCCTATCTCATGACCAATCTCCGGCCCGCGATCGCCGGGATCGTGCTTGTTCTGGTTCTGCTGCCGTTCTGGACGTCGATCCTCGTGCGCACGGCGGCGTGGACGGTGATCCTGCAGAAATATGGTCTGCTCAACGATCTTCTCCTTTGGCTTGGCCTGACGTCCCAACGCCTCGAATTGATGTATAGCCGGACCGGGCTCATCATCGCGATGACCCATATTCAGCTGCCATTTACCCTTCTGCCGATCTACAGCGTGATGCGCTCCGTTCCGCCCTCGCAGCTCAGGGCGGCTCAGTCGCTGGGCGCGCAGCCATTCACGGCGTTCTGGCGGGTCTATCTGCCTCAGGTCATGCCGGGCGTCCTCGCCGGTTGTCTGCTCACGTTCATCTTGTGTCTCGGCTATTACATCACGCCGGTCCTGATCGGCGGGGCGAGCGACCAGCTCATCAGCAATTTCATCGCCAATTACGTTAATGCCGAACTCAATTGGGAAATGGCGGCGGCGCTCAGCTTCGTGCTGCTCGCCTCGACCCTCGGCCTTTACGTGACGATGACGCGGTTTTTCGGTCTCGACCTCTTCAAGATGGGCTGAAGCGCTATGCTGTTGTCGCCCTACCCCACCGCCGCCGAAAGAATGCGCGTTGGCGCGCTCTGGGTCTGGTGCGTCCTGGTGCTGGTCTTCCTCGTCGTTCCGATCTTCGTGCCTGTTCCCCTATCATTCAACAGCGGCTCGTTCTTCACCTTTCCGCTCGCCGGCCTTTCGACGCGCTGGTACGAGGTCGTGCTGGGAACGGACCGCTGGCGCGCCGCCATCGGCAATAGCCTGCTGATCGGATTTGGCGCGACGATTCTGGCGACTGTGCTGGGCACGCTGACCGCGATCGGTCTGTCGGACCCGAAATTTCCTGCCCGGCGGTTCGTCGTGCCTCTGCTGATTTCTCCGCTGATCGTCCCGGTCGTGGTGACGGCCGTCGGGACCTATCTCTTTTATGCCCGCGTCGGCCTTGCCAACACCTATGCAGGCATCATTCTTGCTCATACCGTTCTGGCGAGCCCATTTGTCGTTGTGACCGTCGGCGCCAGCCTCACCGGCTTCGACCGCAATCTCATGCGCGCGACCTCCATTCTCGGGGCGAAGCCAATGACGGGATTCTTTCGTGTGATGCTGCCGCTGATCCTGCCCGGGGTTCTTTCCGGCGCGGCCTTCGCCTTCGTGACTTCCTTCGACGAAGTCGTCGTGGTGCAGTTTCTCGCCAACGCCAGCCAGCGAACCCTGCCGCTCGAAATGTTCACCGGCCTGCGCGAGCAACTGAGCCCGGCGATCACCGCGGCCGCCACACTGATGATGGGCTTGTCGATTCTGCTCCTGATCGTCGCAAATCTCCTGGCTCGCCGCTCGCGCCGGATCGCCGGCGCCGTGCAGGAATAGACCGGCTTCAGTTTGTCCTCGATAAAAGCGCTGAGAAAACTCGCGCTTCGATATTGGGCGATCGGTCGCGTGAGGGATTGGCCATGGCCTACAAATCGACAGCCAACGGCGTAGGCCGGGTTTTCCCCGATCTCAAGAGCCTTCTCGCCAAAGCCTCGCCGCCGCGATCTGGAGACGCGCTGGCCGGCATCGCGGCGCAGAGCGCCATCGAGCGCGTGGCGGCCCAGATGGCGCTCGCCGACCTTCCCCTCAAGGCTTTCCTGCAGGTCGACCTTGTCCCCTTTGAAGAGGACGAAGTTTCCCGGTTGATCCACGACACGCACGACCCTGTGGCGTTCGCGGCAATATCCCATCTGACGGTCGGCCAGTTCCGGGAATGGCTGCTCGACGCGCGGACGACGACCGACCGCCTGACCGCGCTGGCTCCGGGCGTGACCCCGGAGATGGCTGCAGCCGTGTCGAAAATCATGCGCCTGCAGGACCTTATCGTCGTCGGCGCCAAATGCAGCGTCCTCACCGCATTCCGCAACAGGATCGGACTTGCCGGCCGGCTCTCGACGAGACTCCAGCCGAATCATTCGACCGACGATTCGCGGGGCATCGCCGCGAGCCTGCTCGACGGCCTCTCGTTCGGCGTCGGCGACGCCGTGATCGGGGTCAACCCGGCGACCGACAGCATGCAGGACTACGTGCGGATCGTCACCCTTCTCGACGAGATAAGGAGGCGCCTCGATATTCCGACGCAGGCGTGCTGTCTCGGTCACGTCACGACAGCGATCCAGGCGATGAACCTCGGCGCTCCGGTCGATCTCGTCTTTCAATCTATCGCCGGCTCGGAAAAGGCCAATCGGGGATTCGGGATCAGTCTCTCCGCCTTGGCGGAGGCCCGAGAGGCGGCGCTATCTCTGGGGCGCGGCACGGTTGGCCAAAACGTCATGTATTTCGAGACCGGACAAGGCAGCGCGCTATCCGCCGACGCGCATTTTGGCGTCGACCAGCAGACGATGGAAGCGCGGGCCTATGCCGTCGCGCGACAATTCAAACCCCTGCTGGTCAATACCGTCGTCGGTTTCATCGGTCCAGAATATCTCTACAATGGCAAGGAGATCATTCGGGCTGGGCTCGAGGACCACTTTTGCGGCAAGCTGCTCGGCCTGCCGATGGGCTGCGACGTCTGCTATACCAACCATGCAGAGGCCGACCAGGACGATATGGATGCGTTGCTGACGCTGCTCAGCGCCGCCGGCGTCACCTTCGTGATCGCGGTTCCCGGCGCTGACGACGTCATGCTGAACTATCAGAGTCTGGCGTTCCACGACATTCTTTACGTCCGCAAGGCGCTCGGTCGACGGTGCGCTCCGGAATTCGAGGACTGGCTCATGAGGACAGGCCTCGTCGGCGCGGATGGCGATCTCATCGAGAAGGCGGCGGCTGGAGCCATTGCTCCCGCCCTGGCGATGATCGAGTCGATGGAGGCCCGATGATGTCTTCGGACCCTCCGCATGGGCGCGATCTGTCGGCTGTCGCCGACCGTCTTGCGCGCCTGAAACAGTTCACGCCGGCGCGAATCGGGCTAGGGCGGGCCGGCCCTGGGCAGCCCACTGCGGCAAACCTCAAGTTCCTGCTCGACCATGCTCGGGCGCGCGACGCGGTGCACGCGGCGCTCGATTTCGAGGCCATCGCCGGAGCGCTCAGCGCGCGCGGTTGGACGCCCATCCATGTCCAGAGCGCTGCTGGCGATCGGACTGAATATCTGCGGCGTCCAGATTTGGGCAGACGGTTGTCCCCTGCGGGACGCTTGATCCTCGAGAGGCAAGAGCGCGGAAGCGATGTGTCCGTTGTCGCCGCCGACGGGCTTTCCTCATCGGCTATTGCGACGAATCTATTGCCGACGCTCATTAGCCTGAGACCGCTTCTGCAGCGCCGGCGCCTCACGATCGGTCCACTCGTTCTGGTCGAGCAAGGACGCGTCGCGATCGGCGACGAGATCGGCGAGTTGATGGACGCAAAGCTCGCGCTGGTTCTGATAGGAGAGCGGCCCGGCCTGTCGGCCGCTGACTCTCTCGGCGCCTATATCACCTGGCGGCCTCGGGTCGGATCGATGGATTCGCGCCGGAACTGCATTTCCAATATCCGGGCGGCCGGGCTTCCGCCCGAGGGAGCGGCGAGGCAGATCGACGAACTGGTTGGTAGGGCGTTTATGCACTCGACGACCGGCGTGGGGCTAAATGAGCTCTGTTTTACCGAACCCGCCTTTCCCGTCATTGAAAGCCGCTGAACGCGAAGCCGCATGAGAAATGATCGCTGCGGCACGGTCCTGGCGGCGCGAGAAACCGTTCGAATTTGACGATTTCCGTCGAGCCGTTCAATCGATGCTCGCCGCCCGCTGAAGGTTACCGGCTGATCTTCAATCAACGATCGCGGCTACCGCCGAATTCAGGCCGGTCAGGCGATCGCCGCCTTCTGCAACCCGACCAGCTGGCCGATACCGACGCGGGCCAGCGCCATCATTTGCAGGAGCTCGGCCTCGCTGAAAGGCGCTCCTTCCGCCGAGCCTTGCACCTCGACCAGGCCGCCCGATCCGGTCATCACAAAGTTGGCGTCCGTCTCGGCGGTCGAGTCTTCGGCGTAATCGAGGTCGATCACCGCTTCGCCGCCAACAACGCCGCAGGAGACCGCGGCCACGTGGTCCTTCAGCGGGCTGTCGCGCAGGATCGACCGCTGCGTCATCCAGTTGAGGCAATCGCGCAGCGCAACCCAGGCGCCCGTGATCGAGGCGGTGCGCGTTCCGCCGTCCGCCTGCAAGACGTCGCAATCGATGGTGATCTGCCGCTCGCCGAGCCGCGGCAGGTCGACCACCGCCCGGAGCGAGCGGCCGATCAGCCGCTGGATTTCCTGGGTGCGCCCCGAGACGCGCCCCGTCGAGGATTCGCGCTTCGTCCGCGTCGAGGTCGCCCGAGGAAGCATCGCGTATTCGGCCGTCACCCACCCCCTGCCCTGCCCTCGAAGCCACGGCGGCGGCTTCTCTTCGAGCGAGGCGGCGCAGAGCACATGCGTCTCGCCGAACCGGACGAGGCAGGAGCCCTCTGCATAGCGAGCCACCCCGCGCTCGAACATGACCTTGCGCATCTCGTTGGCGGCGCGTTTGGACGGACGCATCGGGCTGGCCTTTCTCGAAAGCGTCCCGCTTTAGCGGCGCGGCGACGGCCTGGCAAACCAGGGAGACGCCGCGTTGACCCAGGGCGCCCGCCTCTCTAGGGTCCGCCGCCGCCAATTCCGACAAGGTCCAATGCCGTCCGCCGCCGACGCTTCGCTCGACCCCGCCAAATCCTTTCAGGGGCTGATCCTGACGCTCCAGGAATATTGGGCGAGGCAAGGATGCGTCATGCTGCAACCCTACGACATGGAGGTCGGCGCCGGCACGTTTCATCCGGCGACGACGCTGCGTTCGCTTGGGCCCAAGCCCTGGAAGGCGGCCTATGTCCAGCCCTCGCGCCGCCCCAAGGACGGTCGTTACGGCGAGAATCCCAACCGCCTCCAGCACTATTATCAGTTTCAGGTGATCCTCAAGCCCTCGCCGGCAAACCTTCAGGAACTCTACCTCGACTCGTTGAAGGCGATCGGCGTCGACATGGCCCTGCATGACGTGCGCTTCGTCGAAGACGACTGGGAGAGCCCGACGCTGGGCGCCTGGGGCCTGGGGTGGGAATGCTGGTGCGACGGCATGGAAGTGTCCCAGTTCACCTATTTTCAGCAGGTGGCGGGCTTCGAATGCGCGCCGGTCTCGGGCGAATTGACCTACGGCCTCGAGCGGCTCGCCATCTACGTGCAAGGCGTCGACAGCATCTACGACATCAATTTCAACGGCCGCGACGGCGCCGAGCGGGTCACCTACGGCGACGTCTTCACCCAGGCGGAAGAGGAATATTCGCGCTACAACTTCGAGTACGCCGACACAGCGATCCTCTTCCAGCACTTCAAGGACGCCGAAGCCGAATGCCGCTCGCTGCTCGAGATCGGCGCCTCGGGCGAAGGACGCCTGATGGCGCTGCCGGCCTACGACCAGTGTATCAAGGCGAGCCATGCCTTCAACCTTCTCGACGCGCGCGGCGTGATCTCGGTCACCGAGCGCCAGAGCTATATCCTTAGGGTGCGCGAACTGGCGAAAGCCTGCGGCGCGGCGTGGCTTAAGACGGCGGGAGGCGGGGCTTAGGAGGTCGCCATGACGGACCGATTCGAAACCGAGCGCGAGCTAAAGCGAATAATCGAGGATAGCCTCGGCGCGGAGCGGGTCTTCGGTACTCGCATAACCTCCTATCACGATCACGCCGACGAGCCGGCGCTCTCGATCGGCGTATCGATGAAATCAGCCAAGGACATACCTGACGCTCGGCGGCAGAGCGAGTTGACGCAAAAGCTTAGGGGGACTTTGACCGAACGTGGCGATCCACGTTTCCCCTATGTCTATTTCGACGCGCTCGACATCGACAAATCTCCCGATGACGTGGACGAGTTCGACTCTTCGCCCGAAAACTCGGGGCGACTATAGATGGCGACGCTGCCGGACAACATGCTGGCGACCGCCGAGTTGCTCTCTGGCGTAACTTCTCCGCTCGGAAGCGCCGCACTGAGGCGTTCGGTCTCGACTGCCTACTATGCGTTGTTCTCACGACTGGCCGCCCTATGCGCGGGGCGTGTCGCGCGCGCGGAACCCTCCTCGGACGGCTTCAGATTGGTCTACCGCGCTATCGACCACGGGCACGCCCGCAATGCTTTGCTTGGCCATGCCGAGTTCGGCTCGCCACTTGGCGACAACTTCAGACTTTTGCAAGAGGCGAGGCATTGGGCCGACTACAGCATCGACCCGCATCCGGAATCCGCGAAAGCCGCCGCCGGGACCCGCTTTACCCGCTGGGAAGCTAAGCAATTCGTGGCGCTTGCGCGAGAGGCGATTGGGTTTGTCGACGCCTTGGCGCCGGATGCGAAGCAAAGATTAGCTGTAGTCCTCGTCGCCCGATCACGACGTTAAGTGTTCGATTCCGTTCGTATCCAGTTCGCCCGCGCGCGGACAAGATGGCCTGATCCGATATGCCCGATCTTCTCCTCGAACTCTTCAGCGAAGAAATCCCGGCCCGCATGCAGCGCCAGGCGGCGGAGGACCTGAAGCGGCTCGTCACCAACGCGCTTGTCGACCGCAATCTTTTTTACGAGGGCGCACAGGCCTTCGTCACGCCGCGACGCCTGACGCTGCATGTGATCGGGCTGCCGGCCGCGCAGCCGACCTCGCGCGAGGAGCGCAAGGGGCCGCGCGTCGGCGCGCCGGAGGCCGCGATTGCCGGCTTTCTCAAGAGCGCCGGCCTTGCGCGGATCGAGGATGCCTCGATCGAGAAGGACCCGAAAAAGGGCGAGTTCTATGTCGCGATGATCGAGAAGCCAGGCCGCTCAACGAAGGAGGCGCTCGCCGACATCATCCCGACAGTCGTGCGCGCCTTCCCCTGGCCGAAGTCGATGCACTGGGGCGACTACCACCCTGCCGAGCGCCTCGTCAGCTTGAGCGGAATGGAAGCTGGTATGGACCCGGGGACTATTAGCGCCAAATACACGGGAAAGAATACGCTGCGCTGGGTGCGTCCTTTACGCGGAATCCTCTGCACGCTCGCAACGCCGCATGACGTCGCAGAAATCGTGCCCTTCGATATCGACGGGCTCGGCTCCGGCGATGTGACCTGGGGCCATCGCTTCATGGCCCCGGCGCCGATCACCGTGCGCCGCTACGACGACTATGCCGAAGCCCTGCAGAAGGCCAAGGTCGTGCTCGACGCTGACCGCCGCCAGGCGATCATCCTCAACGACGCCAAGAGCCTCGCCTTCGCGCAGGGGCTCGAACTCGTCGAGGACGAGGGGCTTGTCGAAGAGGTCGCGGGCCTCATCGAATGGCCGGTCGTCTTGATGGGCGAATTCGAGCCGGAGTTCCTCGACATTCCGCCCGAGGTGATTCGGGCGACGATCCGGGCGAACCAGAAATGCTTCGTGCTGAAGGACGCCGACGGCAAACTCGCCAACCGATTCATCCTCGTCTCGAACCTCGTCGCCAGCGATGGCGGCGCGGCCATCGCGGCCGGCAACGGGCGCGTCGTACGCGCGCGGCTCTCCGACGCGCGCCACTTCTGGCTGACCGACCTTTCGCCCCTGCCCGATTACAAGGACAAGGCCGCCAAGCCGCTCGACCAGCGCCTCGCCAAGCTCGAGGCGCTGGGCATTATCTTTCACGATAAGCTCGGCACGCAGGCCGAACGGATCGAGCGCATCGAGTCGCTCACGAACGAACTCGCGCGCAAGGTCGGCGCGGACGTCGAGCTTGCGGCGCGCGCAGCCTGTCTCGCCAAGGCTGATCTCGTGACCGAAATGGTCGGCGAGTTCCCCGAACTGCAGGGCCTGATGGGTCGCTACTATGCGCTCGCGCAGGGCGAGGAGCCGAGCGTCGCCGACGCCATCGAAGAGCACTACACGCCCCAGGGGCCGAACGACCGCGTGCCCGCAGCGCCGATTTCGATCGCGGTCGCGCTCGCCGACAAGCTCGACACGCTCGGCTCCTTCTGGGCGATCGACGAGAAGCCGACCGGCAGCAAGGACCCGTTCGCACTGAGGCGCGCCGCGCTCGGCGTCATCCGGATCGTTCTTGAAAACGGCCTGAGACTCCCGCTGACCGGCCCACTCAACGCGGCGATTTGGGGCGCGCTGCTCGACATCGAATTCGCCCGCGAGGACCAAGCGGGCTCCGTCGTCCAGTCGCTCGAACGGCGCGGCTTTCCGAAAGGCCCGGAGCTCGAGGAAGTCGTCGGCGCGTTCTCCCGCGCCGCGCGACGAAGTCCGGCGCCGGACAACGCGCGCTTACGCGAAACGACCGCGAGCCTGCTGATCTTCTTCGCCGACCGGCTCAAGGTCTATCTGCGCGACAAGGGCGCGCGCTACGACCTCATCGATGCGGTGTTCGCACTGCCGGGCCAGGACGATCTCCTGACGATCGTCTGGCGGGTCGAGGCGCTGGGGCGGTTCCTCGACACGGAGGACGGCAAGAACCTGCTCATGGGCTACCGGCGGGCCGCCAACATCCTGCGCGCCGAGGAGAGAAAGGAGGGCGCCGGCGCGTTCGCCGGGCCGCACGAGCCGGCGAAGCTCGTGCTGCCGGCGGAGAAGGACCTCGCCGACGTTCTGGCCGCAGCCGGCGCGGCCGCGCGCGAGCGGGTCGGCCGCGAGGACTTTGAGGGCGCGATGCGGGCGCTTGCAACCTTGCGCGCGCCCGTCGATGCCTTCTTCCTCGACGTGACCGTCAACGCCGACGATTCGGCGCTTCGCCTCAACCGCCTCAGGCTACTTGGCGAGTTGCGCGACGCGACGCATGCGGTCGCAGATTTCTCGAGGGTCGCGGGGTAGCTCACCCCAACCCCCTCTCCGCAAACGGGCGAAGGGCTCTTCCCGAGGGCCGGATGAGGGTGCGTCGCTCTTCACGCGGTTCAATCAAAAGCAAAAGGAGGGACCTGAATGACCGAGAGCCTGGACCATCTAGCCAAGGGCGCCTTGAGCGATCTTTCGGCCGTGTTCGGCTCGATGCCGGAGGACGCGCTCGACGGGCTCGTCGAGGAGATCGTCAGGGCCAGGCGCATCGTCGTCTTCGGCCTCGGTCGCGAGGGCCTCATGATGCGCGGCTTCGCCATGCGGCTCTTCCACATGGGCCGCAACGTCGCCGTCTGGGGCGACATGACGACGCCCGAGGTCGGCAAGGGCGACCTCTTCTTCGTCTCCGCCGGCCCCGGCGATCTCGCGACCGCTCGCACGCTCGCCGGCATCGCCCGCAAGGCGGGCGCCCGGACCGCGCTCGTGACCGCCCAGCCCAAAGGCGAACTCGCCAGGCACGTTGACGTCGTCACCGTCATCCCGGCGCAGACGATGGCCGACGATCAGGGCGGCAAAGTCTCGATCCTGCCGATGGGCTCGCTGTTCGAAACCGCGCAAATGATCGCCTTCGAGCTCGCGATCCTGAAGCTCCGCCCGCGTTTCAGTGAGACGTCGGAGACGATGCGGGCGCGGCATACGAACCTGGAGTGAACCGTCCCGTCGCAGGCTAAAAAAATAATGTCCGGGGCGCGCGGTCCTCGAACGTTCTTGCGGCGCAACCCCTCCCAGCAAAGGAGACTTCACATGGGCGAATTCACATTCCTCTACCGCGGCGGCTCGGATCTCTCGACCCGGTCTCCGGAAGAGCGGCAGAAGACCATGGAAAAATGGATGGCGTGGTTCAAGGACATGGGCGCCAAGGGCCTGGTCAAGGACCCTGGGCATCCACTTGAAGCCGGCGGAAAGCTCGTCCGCGGCAAGCCGATCGCGGTCAGCGACGGCCCCTTCGCCGAGGCGAAGGATCTCATCGGCGGCTATACGCTGATCGAGGCCAGCGATCTCGCCCATGCGGCGGAAATCGCCAAGGGCTGCCCGATTCTCGAGGGCGGCGGCGCGGTCGAGGTGCGGCCGGTGATGAAAATGAACATGTAGATGCAGCTCGACGAACGTCTCTTCCGCCATGAAGCGGGTCGGATGGTCACGGCGCTGACGCGGCTTCTCGGCGTCCATAATCTCGCTTTGGCGGAAGACGTCGTCCAGGAAGCGTTCTGCCGCGCCGCGGACGTCTGGAAGTTCCGCGGCGTCCCCGACAATCCCGCCGCTTGGCTGATGGCGACGGCGAAGAACTGTGCGCTCGACGCCTTGCGGCGCGAGCGCACGGCGCGAACCTTTGCGCCGGAGCTCGGGCGGCATCTGCAGAGCGAATGGACGCTCGCGCCGGTGGTCGAGGAGTTCTTTGCGGCCGAGGCGATCAAGGACGATCTCCTGCGGATGATGTTCGCCTGCTGCCATCCCCGCCTGCCTGAGGCGGGGCGGGTCGCGCTCATCCTCCACATCCTCTGCGGTTTCAGCGTCGGCGAGGTCGCCGCCGCCTTGATGAGCGGCCGCGACGCGATCGAAAAGAGGCTCGGCCGCGCCAAGCAGCTCCTCGCCGGGTCAAAGCGGCTTTTCGACGTCGGAAACGCCGCCGACTTCGCGGCTCGACTTCCGGCCGTCCGGCGGGCGCTCTATCTCCTCTTCAGCGAGGGCTATCACGGCGCCTCGCCCGAGCGTGCGGTGCGCGCCGAACTCTGCCGGGAGGCGATGCGGCTCACCGCCGTGCTGATCGACCATCCTGAGGGCCGGACGCCGGAGACCTACGCGCTGGCCGCCTTGATGAGCCTCAACGCGGCGCGCCTTTCGACCCGGATCGACGCATCGGGCGATCTCGTCCCGTTGATCGACCAGGACCGTTCGCTATGGAACGGCGATCTCATCGAGGAAGGCCTGAGACTGCTGACGCTCGCGGCGCAAAGCTCCGAACTCAGCTCCTACCACCTCGAGGCGGCCATTGCGGCCGCGCACGCCCGCGCGGGTGCGCCGCAAGACACGGACTGGGCCAAAATCGTCTGGCTCTACGACATGCTGATGGCGATCCGTCCCGGCCCGGTCGTCGCGCTCAACCGGGCGATCGCCATCGCGGAGAAGGACGGCCCCGAGCTGGGCCTCGCGGCGATCCGCGCGATCGACCGGCCGGACCGCCTCGCCCGATACCCGTTCTTTCCCGCCGCGCTCGGCGAGCTCGAGCTGCGCCGCGGCGACCGCTCCGCCGCGGCCAGGCATTTTCGCGCGGCGCTGGCCCTCGCCCGCAGCCCGGCGGAGCGGCGCCATTACCAGCGGCGGATCAACGCCTGCGGCGGCCCCGCAGCGCGCGGCGCCCGCGCCGGCGAAACGCGCACCGCCCCCATCGGCTGACGATCGGCCGCCGGCTCTTTTTCCCGCCGCCAAGGAATTTTTCTACTTGCCCGCCATCCCCGCCCGATGCTCGCCGACCCCGACCGCAAGCGTCATCGCGAGGCAGAAGGTCGCTGCGAGCGAGCGGAACGAGCCGAAGTCGCTCTCCACGATCTCGAAGCGCACGTCCGCAAGGCCCGCGAGGGGTGAAAGCGCGCTGTCGGTGAAGACCACGATCGGCGCGCCGGCCTCTCGCGCGCGTTTGGCGAGGTCGACGGTGAATGGCGAATAGGGAGAGAAGCTGATCGCGATCAGTGCGTCGCCCGGGCCGGCGCGCGCCATTTGCTCCGGCCCGAGCCCGCCGACATTGTCGATCAGGCGAACAGGCAGGCCGAGCTGGCCCAGCGCATAGGTGAGGTAATGCGCGACGCTGAACGCCCGCCGCTGGCCGAGGCAATAGATCGTTCGCGCGCGCGCCAAGAGAGCGATCGCCCGGTCGAGATCGCGCCGCTGAACGCTGTCGCGCAGGCGCGCGAGCGAAGAGGCGGCCGAATCGGCGAAGCCAAACAGGAGATGGGTCGGATCGCCGCTGTCGCGCGCGCGCTCGTGCAGGGCCTTCAGGCGCTCGGAATAGGCCGGCCAACGGTTGCGTAAGTGCGAGCGGAACACCTCCTGCAGATCGGAGAAGCCGCCGAAGCCAAGCGTCTGGGCCAGGCGCACCAGGGTCGAGGCCTGCACATGCGCGCTGCGGGCGATGGCGGAGGCCGTGCCGAGGGCGAATTCGTCCGGATGCTCGAGCGCATAGCCCGCGGCCTGGCGCAAGCGCTTGGGCAGATGCGGCTCGATCTCGATCAGCCGGCGCTTCAGCGCTTCCAAACTCTGCGGCGGCTCCATCGTCGTCGCGTCGTCCATCGCTCCTCCCTGCCCCGCTGCCGCCGCCTTCGGCGTTGGGCGCTCCCGACTCACGAATAGAATGAATATTCCAAATTGCGCGTCTTGTGAAATTTTTGTTATGGCGAGCCGTTTTGGACTCGAACGCATGACGGGAGGCGGCGACCATGGACACGATCGGGGTCGGACTGATCGGCACGGGCTATATGGGCAAGTGTCATGCGCTTGCGTGGACGGGGGTCAAGGCGGTTTTCGGCGATAAGCCGGCCGTGAGGCGGGTCGCCCTCTGCGAGGTCGAGGAGAGTCTGGCGCGCAGGCGCGCCGACGAATTCGGCTTCGAGACATCGACCTCGGACTGGCGGTCGCTCGTCGCAAATCCCGAGGTCGACGTCGTCTCGATCACGACCCCCAACGCCTGGCATGCGCCGATGGCGGTCGCCGCGCTCGAAGCCGGCAAGCACGTCTGGTGCGAGAAGCCGATGGCGCCGGCCCTCGCCGACGCCGAGCGCATGGCTGCCGCCGCGCGCGTGAGCGGCAGGGTCGCGATCCTCGGCTACAATTACATCCAGAGTCCCGCGATCCGCTACGTCGCGAAGCTGCTGGAGCGGCGCGCAATCGGCCCGGTCACGCATTTCCGGATCGAGATGGACGAGGACTATATGGCGGACGCCGAAGCGCCGTTCTCGTGGAAGAGCGAAAAAAGCGCCGGCTACGGCGCCCTCGACGACTTCGCCGTTCACCCGACGAGCCTCGTCTCGACGCTGTTCGGCCTGCCGGCCGAGGCGTTCGGCGAGATGCGCAAGCCCTACCCCGATCGGCCGGACGGCGCGAGCCGGAGACCAGTCGAGAATTTCGACGTCGCGACTGTCCTCCTGCGGATGCCAAATGGGGCCTCGGGCGCGATCCAGGTCAGCCGCTGCGCCTGGGGCCGCAAGGGGCGGCTGCAGCTGCAGATTTTCGGCGCGAAAGGCGCGATCCTTTTCGATCAGGAGCGCTTCAACGAAGTCTCCGTATATCTCGCGCAAGGGTCCGCCGAGGATCAGGGTTTCAGGACCGTGCTGATGGGTCCGGCCCACCCTCCTTATGAGCGCTTCATCGTCGCCCCCGGGCACCAGATGGGATTCAACGATCTCAAAATCATCGAGGCGCACGAGCTCCTCAACCGCATCACGGGGAAGCCATCGCTGGCCATCGACTTCGACACGGGCCTCGCCATCGAGCGCGTCATTCACGCAGCGGCGCGCTCGGCCACAGACGGGCGGTGGGTCGCGACTGCCTGACCTCTATTCGAAGGTCGCGCCGAGCCGCTCCATCGCCGGGCGAAACTCCGGAAAGCTGGTCGCGATCATCGCGACGTCGTCGACCGCCATCGGCTCGCGGCTGGCGAGCCCCATGACGAGGAAGCTCATTGCGATACGGTGATCCATGTGCGTCGCGACCAGCCCGCCGCCGCGCGAGGATCCGGCCCCCTCGACGATGAGATCGTCGCCCTCGATCGCGTGAGCGACGCCTGCCGCGGATAAGCCCGCTGCGACCGCGGCGAGCCGGTCGCTCTCCTTGACCCTCAGTTCATGCAGGCCGTGCATGCGGGTTGTTCCCGAAGCGAACGCTGCCGCGACGGCGAGGATCGGATATTCGTCGATCATCGAAGGGGCGCGGGAGGCAGGCGCGTCGACGCCCCGCAGGGCGCTCGCGCGCACGCGCAAATCCGCGACCTCCTCGCCGCCCTCCATGCGGCGGCCGAGGACTGCGATGTCGGCGCCCATGTCGAGGAGCGTGGACAAAAGCCCTGTGCGCAGCGGGTTCATCATCACGCCCTCGACCAGGATGTCGGAGCCCGGAACGATCAGCGCCGCAACGATCGGGAACGCCGCGGACGACGGATCGGCCGGGACGACGACCGGTCGGGCCTTAAGCTCCGGGCGGCCGATGAGATCGATCCGCCGTCCTTCGCCATCCGGGGTCACTTTCACCTCGGCGCCGAAATGAGCCAGCATCTTCTCGGTGTGGTCGCGTGAGGCCTCAGCTTCGACGACGCTCGTCATGCCCCGCGCGTTGAGGCCGGCGAGGAGCACCGCGGATTTGATCTGCGCCGAGGCGACCGGCGTGCGATAGAGGATGGGCGCCGGATCGCGCACGCCTCTGAGCGCGATCGGACAACGTCCGCCGTCGCCTTGCGAGAGAACCTGCGCGCCCATCAGTTTCAGCGGGTCGAGAATGCGGCCCATCGGACGCTTCCTGAGCGAAGCGTCGCCGTCGAATGTCGCGGTGATCCCGTGGCCGCCGACGACGCCCATCATCAGGCGCGAGCCGGTGCCGGCGTTGCCGAAGTCAAGCGTCCCGCGCGGCGTCGCGAGCGCGCCGGCACCCGGACCGCGGATTCGCCAGCGGCCGGGGCCCAGTCGCTCGATCGCCGCGCCCAGCGCCTTGCAAGCCTCGCCGGTTCTCAGGACGTCATCGCCTTCGAGCAACCCCTCCACCAGCGTCTCGCCGCAGGTCAGGAGCCCGAAAATGAAGGCGCGATGGGAAATCGACTTGTCGCCCGGAGGCCGAAAGCGTCCTTTCAGCGCCCGCCCGCGAATCGCCCGCAAGGGGGTGGCGTGAACAGGGTGCGACAGGGAAACGGACACGCGGGAACTCGCATTTTTCGCATCTGAGCCGCTGACGCGGCGCCGCGCTCGTATCATCGGGGCCAGCCACTGTCGACGGGCGCGGGAAAGCGCATTGACAGGCGCAAATGACCCGACTAACCGGATCGCTCCCAAAACCGCCCCTGAACCGACAGGAAACCGATCGCCGTGGCCAAACCCGAACTCGGAGCCAAGCACCAGTGTCAGAACTGCGGCGCCAAATTCTTTGACCTCAACAAAGATCCGATCGTCTGCCCCAAATGCGGGACCGTCTTCCAGGGCGCAACCCGCGCGCGGACAGCGGTGAAGGAAGAGGAAGAGGACGTCGAACTCGCGGCGCCCGCGGGCGTCGATGTGGTCTCGCTCGAAGAAGTCGAGGCGTCCGAGGAGAAGGTCGCGGAGACGGCGATCGACGACGTTATCGAGGAAGACCCCGCCGACGCGACGGACGACCCGTTCCTGGAGGAGGAAGAGGAAGACGACGACGACGTCACCAACCTGATCGACGGCGACATCGCGCCCGACGAGGAGGGGTAGGGACCGGCGTCTCCGCCCGCTGCGCGCCGCGGTTTTCCCTTCGTCTGTCGCAATTTTTCAAGATAGCCCTTGTGGCGGCCGATGGATTGCGGCTATATCGCCGCCCGCGCGAACGACCCGGCGCTTCGCCCCAATCGAAGCCCCTCGCGCGGAGTATCTGGAAGATGGGGCCATAGCTCAGTTGGAAGAGCGCTTCAATGGCATTGCAGAGGTCGTCGGTTCGATTCCGTCTGGCTCCACCATTTATATCAATGGTTTGAATTCCCGGCGGCAGCCGAACTGCAGTCAGGTCCCGTCGCCGCGTCGCGGCGAAACCGCCAGCCGACTCCTTTCCGTCCCGCTCTGGGTTTTCGCCGGCTGATGACCCAGCCTCGCGCCCAAACGAGAGCGGTTGTCCTGAAACCTGATCCCGGCACGCGGCGGCAAGCGCGCTTCCGGCCCGGAACAATAGGGGCAGACATTTGTTTCCGAGGACCCCCGCGGCCAATTCCCGCGAATGAACCTTGGGAGAATGTCATGAGAAGGACATGGATCGGCGCCGCATCCGCTGCGGCGCTTACGGCGGCTGTTGCGACTGGGTGGGCAGCGGCTCAAGAGCGGCAACCCGGACAGGACCAGGCGCCTGCAAAGCACGAGATGGAGAAGGGTCAGCGTGGTGAGACCGCGCAGGCGCAGTCTCCGATGGGACATGAGCAGGAGCAGAAGACGCCCGCAGGCGCGGGCGAACGCAGCCAGGGCCTCAAGCCCGGCATGCAGAAAGAGGAAGGGGCTCAAGGCAAGGCGGCGGAGGGAGAGCAACGCAAAATCGACCGCCAATCGAACCAGGGGCAGTCGGAAAAACCAATGCGCGGCGAGGAGCGTACGGGACAGGCTCAGCCTGAACGCGGGACCGGCGCGCAGGGCGCGCAAATGAACCGCGAGACCGGAACAGCCGCGCAGGGCGAACCGAGCAAGAAGGCTGAGAAGCGGGCCGGCCAAGCCGCACAGAGCGAAAACGGGACCCGAGGCGAAGAGCGGATGGGCCAGACGCCGCAGCCTCAGAAGGGCGCGGGCAACGAGGCCCAAACCGGGCCTGCCGCCGACCACGGCGCCGCTCAGGGCCAGGCGCAGTCCGGCCAAAACGAAAAGCCGCCGGCGACCGGTCAGGCCTCGGCCTCCGCGCCACGCCATGGCGGCGGAAACGTTCAGGCGATGGGCGGCGCGCATATCTCCAAGGAGAACGCCTCGCGGATTGCCGACACGCTGTTGGCGACGTCTTCGCCACAGAACGTGAACATCAACGTGAGCGTCGGTGGTTTGCTGCCGGGCGAGGTGGATCTGCGCCCGCTGCCGCCTGCGGTCGTCGAACTCGTACCTGAATATCGCGGCTACGATTATGTCGCAGTAAACGAGGAGATCTTCATCGTCGAGCCCTCCACGCGCCGCGTGGTCGAAATCATTCGCGAGGGCGGCCCGACACAGGCGATGGAAGGGCCCGCAAGGATCAATCTGACCGAGGCCCAGCAGCGTATGCTGTTGGAGGCCGTTCGCCGTGAGGGCGCGCCCGAAGCGCCGGCGCAGGCGGATCTCGCCGACGGCGCGACGGTTCCTTCCGACATCGCGCTTGAACCGGTCCCGCACGCGGTGGTCGTTCAGATCCCGATGATCGAGCGCTACCGTCTCTTCCTCGCGAACGACCAAGTCGTCCTCGTCGACCCGGACACCCGCGAGGTCGTCGAAGTCATAAGGTAAAGGCCTTCTCCGGCGCAGGCCGTCTGCTGCGGCTTCCCTCGCCCCTCCGACCGGCAGGCGGCCTTTCCGGATAGACGCGCGCGCAAGATCCCTCGAGCGTGCGCGTCCTTTTTATTGCCGCCTGGAGATCGGCCGAGGACGCTCCGCCGCACAGTTCATCCTGTCAACCGCTCGCGCGGCAGGGATAGCCGGATGACGAGTCCTTCGGGCCTCCAGTCCTGCGAGATTTCCCCGCCGAGTTGGCCCGTGACTGTTGCGCGCGTGAGGGCGGCGCCAAAACCTTCACGGTCTGGCGGACCGGCGATGGCGGGTCCGCCGCGTTCAGTCCATGTGAGGACAAGGGTTTGGCCATGTTCGGCGCCGACGATCTCGACCTGCCCATTTTGCGCGGAGAGCGCTCCAAATTTTGCGGAATTTGTTCCGAATTCGTGCAGCAGAAGCGCCAGACTCGAGATCGCCGGGCCGGAAATCTGAAGGTCAGGTCCCGCGATTCTAATCCGCTCGGCTTGCGCCTCCTCAATGTTCTCGTGAGGCGCGATGATTGTCCGAATGAGGGAATGCAGCATCGTTGGCTTTCTCGCTTGCGGATCATCGCCCGGGCCGCGCAACAGCGTTAGCGCACACGCCCGAGCAAGAGCCGATAGACGTTCGCGCGCCGATTTGACAAGGTCCTGAACGTTTCTCGCCGAGCGGCCGCTCAAGCTCACGATGCCGATCGCCAGCGCAAAAAGGTTCTTGATGCGATGATCCATCTCCCTGAGCAGCAAATCTTGCTGCTCTTCCGCCTTTTTCCGCTCGGTGATGTTACGGGCAATTTTGGACGCGCCGATGATATTGCCGGAGCGGTCTCTGACTGGCGAAACGGTTAGCGAAATGTCAACCAAGCTCCCATCCTTGCGTTGTCGGACAGTCTCGTAATGATCGATCCTCTCACCGCGACGGATGCGTTCGAGGATTCTAGGTTCTTCGTCGTGGCGCTCGACTGGAATGAGCAGAGTTACAGGCTTGCCGACCGCTTCCTCGCTGGTATACCCGAAGAGACGCTGCGCGCCGTCGTTCCAGCTCGTAATGACGCCGTTGATGTCTTTCGACAGGATCGCGTCGTCGGACGATTCGACAATCGCGGCGTAGTGCTGGGCGGCTGCTTCGTTTCGTTTGCGTTCGGCGATGTCAACCAGGATGTTGACTGCGCCGACGAGCTGTCCGGCGCCGTTGCGCAGGGGCGTCGGGTAAGCAAGAAAGGGAACGCGCGTGCCGTCGGGTCGCTCGGCGATCGCCTCCGCCCCTTGCGCGGCGCAACCCGTTTCCAGCGTGACGGCCATCGGACACTCGTCGTGTCCCATCGGCCTGCCGTCCGGCCAATAGAGACGCCACGAGCCGCACCACCAATCCTCGCCCAATTTCGGATGCCGTCCCCACAGGGACGCGGCAGCCTCATTGTAGAACGTGATGCGCCCCACGGCGTCTGTCGAATAGACGGCGACCGGCAGATCTTGAACGATCTGAAAGAAATCGATGTCGGCGGTGGCAGAACCATCGGGTACGTCCTTCCGCGGGCGCCCCGTTTCCGGCACATGCAGCGAGGCAATAGTGGCAGCCTGGGGCGTATTGCTCATGACCGACTCCTTGGACGCCGACCGCCGTCGAAAATTCGCCTGTCCTTCTCTCCTCCGAGCCCGGATTTGGATCAAGGCTTATTGATGCGATCCCGAGTCGCGATCGCGCGCTTAATGCGATCGACAAGAAGTTGTGGATCATAGGGTTTGGAGAGACGGGGTCCGTCCTCGCAAAGGTCGCCAGCTTCCTTCGCCTCGTTTGCCACGGTTCCCGCCAGAATCACTTTGGCGCTTGGGCGGTTTTGTCTCATCCAGCGGGCCAGCCCAAATCCGTCCAGTTTTCCGGGGGCTTGCGCGTCGGCGAGGATGATATCGACCGCCATTGTGCCCGCGTTCATGACCACAAGCGCTTCGTCTGTGTTCCCCGTCTCCACGACCTTGTACCCGCACTCACGCAAGTATTCGGCGATTGGCTGGCGAACAAGAACATCCGGCTCAACCATAAGAATACAATGACTACCTGACATTGCTGTCATCCATGGCTTTCAATCCGGGGGCTGTTCCGCCAACGCGGCGCGGATGTAAGCGACGACATCGGCTGGGTCGTAGGGCTTGGAAATAAACGACCGGGTCGACGCGGCCTCGTCTGCTGATGCTCGGCCCGATGTCACCAGGAACTTGAGCCGGGGAAATCGGCGCTCGACCGCAGCGCAAAATGCGAGACCATTCATCGTGCCGGGCATCTCTATGTCCGTGAAGACAAAGTCGACGGACTTTCCCGCTTCGAGGTGCTCCATTGCCTCATCTGCATTGTGCGCTTCGATTACGCACATGCCTGCCTCGCGCAATGCTTCTGCTGCGTCGAACCGGATCAGGACTTCATCCTCAATCAGGAGCACCGTGCAAACCTGAGCCTCGGACGATTGGCACGGGTCCCCATTCATCATCTGATCCGCGACATACTGACCCTATCCGAACAACGCCCGCTCGCGGCGCTGGTTCCGCTCGGGTTGCACTCGAACATTCTGCGACGGCGCCTGAAATCATTCGATTGCCCTTCAGCTCAACAACCGGCGAACGATTTTCGCCGGCATTTTGCCCGCTGAGCGCGGAACTGCGACGGAGCTTTAGACGTTATTTGTGCGTCTTCACGCTGACCCACCTGCAATCTCGGGCGGAGCCAATTTATGAATGTGCCGATCGCTCCGACGCGCGAGGCGATCGGACAGCCGCAGGGCTGGCGGGACGTCATGGGACCCGGCCTCATCACCGGCGCTTCAGACGACGACCCCAGCGGCATCGCGACCTATTCCCAGGCCGGCGCGCAGTTTGGTTACAGCCTGGGGTGGACGCTGCTGCTCACCTATCCGCTGATGTGCGCGATCCAGTTGATCAGCGCTCAGATGGGCAGGGTAACGGGCAGAGGTCTCGCCGGAAATATCCGTAAGCATTATCCGGCGTGGCTGCTTTACCCCCTCGTCGGGCTGCTCGTCGTCGCCAACACGATCAATCTCGGAGCCGATCTCGGCGCCATGGCCGCAGCGCTTCGCCTGCTCATCGATGGACCCGCGGCCGTCTACATCGCGGGCTTCGCGCTTTTGACCGTTCTCGCAGAGGTTTTCATAACCTACGCCCGCTACGCTTCGCTGCTGAGGTGGCTGACCCTCTCGCTCTTCGCCTATGTCGGCACGACGTTCGTCGTCGGCGTGCCCTGGCTGACCGTGGCGAAGAACCTCGTTCTGCCGCATATCAGCCTCGACGGCGGCTATTTCACCGTGGTCGTCGCCGTATTCGGCACGACGATCAGTCCTTATCTCTTCTTTTGGCAGGCCGCCGAGGAGGTTGAGGACGAAAAGCAGGATCCGATCGCCAAGCCGCTCCTGAAGGCGCCCGAGCAAGCGCCGGCGCATATGGCGCGCATGCGGATCGATACGCTGGTCGGAATGGGCTTCTCAAACATCATCGCCCTCTTCATCATGCTGACGACGGCCGCGACATTGAACGCGCACGGCGTCACCGACATTCAAACCTCATCGCAGGCCGCCGAGGCGTTGCGTCCGATCGCCGGCGGTTTCGCCTTTACGATCTTTGCGCTCGGCATCATCGGCACCGGACTGCTCGCCGTGCCGGTTTTGGCCGGCAGCGCGGCCTATGCGGTGGGCGAGGGGCTGAAGTGGAGAGTGGGGTTGGGTCGCCGCCCGGGCCGGGCGCCAGCGTTTTACGGCACAATCGCCTTGGCGACTTTGATCGGCGCAAGTCTCAACTTCACGCCCCTGGATCCGATCAAGGCCTTGTTCTGGAGCGCGGTGATCAACGGCGTCGCCGCGGTTCCGATCATGGTCATGATCATGGTGATGGCCTCGCGAAATAAAGTCATGGGTCAGTTCGCGTTGCGGCCGCTGCTGAAGGCCTTCGGCTGGCTCGCCACCGCGGCGATGGCGCTCGCCGCCCTCGGTATGTTCGCGACCTGGGGCGCGTGAGGGGCTCGCACGTTCTTGCAAGCCGTCTTGAGAGGCGCGCCGAATGCCGGGATATTCGCGCTCAAAGCTCGCGCCCCCCGCGGGACCGGTTCGCCCGCCTCTTCTCGCCCGCCTCTTCTCGCCGGCCTGGCGAAGGCGGCGGGCGGCGAGAAGCGGTCCGGCGGATCTCGGACGCTTGTTCGGCTGGGAGCGCCGTGCTAGGCGACGCCCTATTGAAGAATTCGGAAAGCCCAGGCGACGCCGTCGCGCGCTTTGGCGCAACACTTTCGCGGAGCGGATTGGTGGCAGATCAGAACGGCAACGGAACAGGCGCAGCGCCGGCCAGCAACGGAGCAGGCGCGGCTCCCGCGAGCCCGAAATTCTCCGTTCTCGCCCAATATACCAAGGACATGTCATTTGAGAATCCCAACGCGCCTCGAACCCTCGGTCCCCAGCAGACTGCTCCCAACATCTCGGTGCAGATCAATGTCAACGCGCGCCAGCTCGCCCCGACCGATTATGAGGTGAGCCTGGTCCTCGAGGGAGGGGCCGGCCAGGGCGCGGATACGATGTTCAAGTTCGAGCTCAATTACGCAGGCGTATTCCGGGTCGAGAATTTTCCTCCAGAGCAGTTGCAGCCGGTGGTCATGATTGAAGGGCCCCGTCTCTTGTTTCCCTTTGCGCGACAGATCATTGCGGACGCCGTGCGTGGCGGCTCTTACCCCCCGCTTTACATCGACCCGATCGATTTCCACTCCCTCTATTTGCAGCGGCTCGCGGCCGCCGGCGGGCAGCAACAGCAGCGGACCGCCTGATTT
>JAFAHO010000289.1 GCA_019237205.1 Hyphomicrobiales bacterium | reverse complement strand
CTCCATTACCGAAGCCAACGCCGTTGTTTACTGCGCCGCCGGCGTCTACCGCGCAGGTTGCGTCCGTCGCCCGCCCGCCGCCGCTGTCGTGGCGCCGAGACCGGTGGGGGCGGCGGTCGTCGCGCCGCATTGCCGGATCATCGACGGACGGCGCGTCTGCCGTTAGCTGGCCCGGGTTTCGATCAGGTTGAGACGGTCCGATCCAATGGGCTTGACGGGCGATCCATGGGCCCTCGGGTCAAGCCCGCTGGCGACGGCAAGGGTAAACGATTCCACCTGATCGAACTCGTGGATAAAATCTTAACGCTTGAATCCAGAAAATGATTGTGGATTTTTTGCGTCCGCGATGCGCATGGGAGTTTCGTCTACGGTTAAGCCGTCCGATCGCCGCAGTCAGTCCGTTGCTTGTTGGGTTATGCGGACATGCGCGTCAGTCAGATGAAAACCGAACGATTCGAACGCAACGTCGTCGCCAACGACCCCGCGGAGGCCGATCCGGACCATACGGTTCCCGATCCGTGCGCGCAGTATGCCGTCTCGAAGAAGCTTTCGGTCTTGCTCATGAGCCGGTCGGCGATCGCCCCGCTCGCCGGGGTCGCGCTCGTGCCTTTCGCCATCGCCGGCGCGACCAAGCTGCCGTACAAGGAAGTGTTCGCTCTCGTCAAAAAACTGCTGGTGCTTTAGCGGTCAAAACGCAATCAGCTTGACCGGTTTTTGCCACCAGCCGGTCGTTGCAGACAGCGTCCGCCGTAGACGTCGCAGTTGGTGAAGGGTTTCTGCCGTTCGACCTTTGCCCGCGGAACGACAGCTGTGCGGCCAATTTCGGAAGTTCGTGACAACCGCGTTCAGAATAGGTAGCCGATCCGCAGCTGCGTTTTAAACGTGTACACCGGAAAGTCTTTGATGATCGGGATGCCGAATTCCGCGGATATTGTTGTGTGCGGCGTCGGCTTCCAGCCGATCATAAAGTTGAGCGGCAAGAAGAACCGGCCGGTCTGGCCATAAACGGGGGTTCCGTAATTCCAGCGAATGTCCGGACTGGGAAAGAGCGTGAAGAACAGGTTGTGGGGCAGATTGACATTGAGGGTCGGCATGAGACGGAGCTGCCGCAGCATTGGGCCCTCGTCATTGCCGCCGAAATCGACGCCGTAACGGACCTGCGGCGCGAAATAACTGCCCTCGCTCACTTCGGGCAGCATGACGCGGACAACTCCGCCGGTGACCTCTTCCCAGGCGTCGGACGCGACGCCGTTAGTCGAGGTCGGCGCGATGGCCTGCGCTCCGGCGGCAATTGCCCAGCGGGGATTGATCTCATAAACGAGCCATCCCTGAGTGAGCACGTTGCCAAAGCCCGAGATCACCTGACCGGTGGGATTTTCCGGGGTCACCGGATTGGTCGAGACGAACGGGACTTCGACCCTGAGGGCCAGTTCCCACTGAGGCGCAATTCGGAATGGGGCCTCAATCCGCGCGAAGGGCGTGTTGGTGTCGACCTGCTTTGACGTTCCTTCCGTCGCGCCCGGCCCGGGCGTCGTCGTGAAGCGATCGAGCAATTCGATCTTTCCCAGGGGCTGGGTCGGATCGTCGCCGGTCTGATTCGCCAACACATTATCGTCCGGCCCGGCGCTAGCCGGCGCTGCGAAGAGAACGGCGGCGAAAACCAAGAAGATGGATTCAAGCCCCGCGCAGAAACCTGGAGCTGGCATGGCCGCTGACGCCCCTATCGCATCGCGGCGAGGTTCCTCCAGAAATTCTCGAGACTCTCGGTGCCGCCGAAAAGCGTGGTGAAATTGGTCGAGTCGACCAGGACGATGTTCCCGGCTCTTTGCTCGTTGGGCCCCATCCAGAGCAGGCAATTGAACTCCCTGTTTCCGGCCTCGGTGAACGGGTGCGGGCGGTCGAGATCAATCGGCTGGCGCGCCAGGACCTGAACTGACTTGGAGTCCGGCGCGGTCAGTTCGTAGTGGGGCAGATGCGGATGAAAATTAAGGGTCGGGACGCTCTTAAGAAGTCCTAGGCCGTCGAGGTCGCGGAAGGCGCTGAGAAATGCGATCTCGTTCGTTTCCTTCACACGCGCGGGGCGAAGGCCATAGGTATTGTGCACCGGAACGCCAAGTCCCTTCATCAGCGAGCGCGTGTACTGCCCGAACCGCTGCTGGCGCGGGACGAGCGGATCGCCGTGGTGACGGTATTCCATTTGCCGCTGCTTCAAATCGGCGCTGAAGCCGACATCGTGGTGCGGCGCGAGCAAAAGACACGTACCCTCCCGCTTTAGCCATTCGCGAATGGCCGCAATCTCTTCTGGGGCGGCCTCCTGCTCCGAGACAATGTGGTCGAGCCCGAACACCATGAGGGTGTCGGCGTCGGCAAGAATGCGCTCGTCGATTGGCAGCTTGTATCCGGCTTGGTCGATGCGCTGGAACACCGCGACCGGGTGGCCGGTCGCGTCGCCCGCGATCCGCTGGAAGCTCAGCGTCGAGCGATGGAACAGCTCCAGCGTGCCCGCGATACCTTGAAGAAATTGCGCCGCGCTCCATTCCGGCGTCTCATAGTCAGGCCAGGCGACCCGACGGACCTCGGTCATCGTCGAGAAGCGGTTGTCCATCTCTGCGAGGTCGCGCTGCGACTCCCAAGGATAGCTCCACGTCCAGTAGATGCTCATGCGGCGCTTGCCGGGCGTGTACTTGCGCGCGATGTGATCCTGGTTGTAGGTCCGCGCCGCAGGTGCAGAAACCGTCATGGCCATTGCCTCCGAATTTCCTGTTCGCGGCTTAAGCTCGGGCGCCTTGTTGCAGAGAGGCGAGATATCCGAGAGCCCTGAGGCCAGGGAGAAAAAAGTATGCGCCGCCTTTGACCGTGGTGAACGCTGGCAGCCCCTTGATCGTCTTCCGAATGGGGCGTCTGGGAATCTTGAATTCCAGGGTTCCGTCCTGATTGCCAATGACGGGGTCGCGCTCGTTGACCAGCTCGTGAAAGTTGCGGTCGTTCGCCCAGACGTTCTGCGCGAACTCAAACTGGCGAATGAGACTGCCGCAGATAACGAAGGCCGCGATGCCGCGCTCGACCCCATCGTCAGGGGCGCTGTCCAGTAGCGCAGGACCGTAGGTCGCGCCGCGCCGGATCATCCGGCGCCGATTGATGTTCGCCGCTGTGTCGCGCGGATTCATCCGGCGAGCGTGCGAGCCGAGCGGAACCGCATAGCCTTGCGGGTCCATTTCCCCGTAGTTGTAATCGTTGTTGCGTTGCGGATCGGCGCCAAGCGCAGGATCGTCCTTGTCCGGTGACAGCACCAGCGGCGCGCCGCTGCGCCAGCGGCCCATGAGTTTCGCGGCGATCAATTCCTGCTCCTCGGGAGTGTCCCCGTGCGCGCGCAGAAACTCCCGAAACTTTCCCACATGCTCCTCGAGGCGGCGATAGGCCATGTAGCTGCCGTTGCGCGCCAGAATTTTCGGCTGCGGATTGATAGCGGTCACGCCAAATTCGTCCGGGTAGCCGAGGATGAATTCGCCGGCCTTCAGCGGCGCGCCTGAGCCCGGCGTCGGCTCCTCGCCGCTGCCTTCGATAACCGGCTGCGACAGCCGGTCTCGATAGCCGAAATGGTCGTGCGCAAAGTTGAAAGGCGGGCTGGCGTTGAGATCGAGCACGGACAGCACTTGGACGCCTTTGCTCGACGCGACCAGTTTGTCATGCTCGCCAACGCAGCGCAGGCGCTCGGGCTCATCGCGCGCAAACAGGATTGCGATGGCGTGCAGGTCAGGACTGGCGAGCCGCCCGACCCAATGGCCGGGCGCATTGACGCCGGTATCGCCTAACATTTCAGCGCGCGCCGGCATGCCCTGTTTGAACTCCTCCGGAAAAGTGGCCAGCGACGCTTCGTCCAGGCCCAGCGCGCGCAAGCCGTTCCAGGTGAAAGCGACCGTCACCCAGCGCTTGTCCTTGTCGACGCTCGCGCGCATCGCCGCGGCCGAGTGAACCGTGTCCTTGATCGCGGAAAGCCACGCGCGCGCACCGGCGGAATCGCTGAACGAAATAAACTCGTATCGCCCAGTCATCGCTGGGGCGCGCGTCAGCAGGATGTGCTGGATGTCATCGAGTTCGAGCATTGGGCTATCCCTGACCGCCTTTCGCCCAAGCCCATGCCGAAATGCGCCAGCCGTCCGCGAGCTTTCTTAGAGCCACCGTGAAAAGCGCGCCGGTTTGAGTGACCTGCCTTCCTTGCAGACTGAAGGTCATAGTTGCAGGCGTAACCACGTACGCGGCGTCGCCGGTAACATTGACGTGGCGGGGCTTGTCGAGAGTGACGTGGTACTGTGACGCGCCGTGTCGCTTCCCTTCAGCGAGCACGGCTCTGTACCAATCCCGACTGGCCGTCGGCCCGACCCATAGATGCGGCGCCATCCCATCGAGGATTGAGCTTTCGGGGGCAAATGCGGCCGCCATCGCGTTGCCGTCGCCCCTGTTGAAGGCCTCGATGTACCGTTGCACGCTCGCGACTGAATCATCCTCATCGCTCATAGCTTCTTTCCTCAGTGTTTCGCCCCAATCGAAACCGCAGGGACCGGTTATTGCATCTGGTCGAGCATGTTCGAGAACGCGGCTTTGAGCTGCAGCGCTTTCTTAATTTCGATGGCGCTCACGTATGGGTACTCGCCATATTCGAGGAAGCTCGGGCATTGGTGGTCCCTGACGAACTTCACGAACGATGAAGGATTGGTCTTCCAATCCGCTGGAAACCCTTCAAGATTCTCGAAGACGGTGGTAATTCCGGTTGCACCGAACAAAGTGACGGCGTCCTCGGTGTACTTGTCGAAATCGGTGTCGAATATTCCCTGGTACATAAAATATGTGTCACCTTTAATAGGGAATAGCAGCCAGCGCAGATAATGCAGCTTCAATATATCCAGGCAACTAGGCTGATCCGCGACTGCCTTTTCAATTGTTCTTGCATGCTCGTAGAATTTCTCTTCTCGGCCGGGAATCACCTTGGCAAGGATTGAAAATCCATAACAGGCCGGCGTCTTGGGAAAGATGGGCCCATATCGCCCCTGCTCGACTTTGTCTTTGAAAACTCCGCTTTCGGGAATGGCCATCGCCGCGGGGTTCGACCAGTCGTGCGCTTTGGTTTCGTTTGCCATCGTTGGTCCCTTCCTTGATCCTCTTTCCTCTCAGCTGAAGCTATCGTTGCGAGCAGTTTCTGTCGTAGGAGGCCCGGTTCCCGGCAATAACAAGCGCGCGAGGCGATTGAACGGCCCGCGCAACAGTGCGTATGGGACAAGCGCTAGCAAAGTTGCGGTGAACAGCAACTCCAGCGGGTAGACGAACTGAACCGTGACGATCTGGTAGACCGCGTCCAGAGCGATCGCGACAAGAAAGGGAGTGCGCGCTCCGCGCCAACCCTCGTGGAGCAACTGGAAACGGCGCTGCGGATTTGTGAGCAGCGCCCACAAATATCCCTGCCGTCCCTCCCTTGCGTCCTCGATGCCCGATCGCAAGGCCAACAATCCCGCCATCGTCGGCTGGACAAAGAACCGCAGGCTTAAGGCGCCATTCGGCCGGGCGAGAAAATTATCCCACCCGCGAATGATCATGTCCAAGACCAAGCTCAGTTGCTCGCCCCATCGAGAGTCGCTGCCTCAAGCCTCGAATCTCAGGCCACGAATAAGTCAACTGTGGGGCACCGAGTCAGCAGACGAAGCGCTGTATGTCTACCAATTTGTCTCATGAAATTCCTCCCATGCGCAATCCGCGCCGTCGCTAAAAGCAAAGAAGAAAGAGCGGGTGACCGAAGGTTCACCAGTGCGGGAAGCAAGTTACCATTCATGGCCAACCAAGACAATGTCTGTGCCTAACCATGACCGCCGCCAATACCGGGCGCGGGCAGGCGACCCGAGGCCCGCCTTTCGGGCTTCATCCCCGGCGCCGGATCGAAAATCCGGAAATAGGGAGCGGCGTCGACACCGGAGCCCGCGACCCATTGCCAGCCCATCGCGTCGCAGGCGGGTCGGCGTCGCAAAGTGTCCCGGAACCATGTCTCGCCACGCCGCCAGTCGATCGAGAGACGCTTGGCGAGGAAAGAGGCCGCGATCATGCGCGCCCGGTTGTGCATCTATCCGGTGCGCCAGAGCTGGCGCATGCCGACGTCGACGATCGGATAGCCGGTCTCCCCGCGCGTTTGCCAACCCTCGCATTGCTCGGATGCTGCAGGCGACGCAGACTGGCGCTGAACGCCGCCGCATTTGTGAGAGGCGCGAGGGAACCCGAGGGTGGCTGACCCAAGAGCGGAAGATGGCGACCGAACCCCCGCCGAAGCCGATGCGGCAGCCGGCGCGGCCCAGTCCCGGACGAGAGCGATTTTCGGTTCGCTGGTCGGGCTCATTTCGGCGGCCGGCCTGCTCGGCACCCTGATCAGCGCCTATTTTCAAGGGCGAAGCTGGGATTATCAAAACGGGGTCGCCAGGATCGACAAGGACGCCGCCGCGGTCGTGGCGGCGCTCGGGAGCCTCAACACCATCATCGATGAAAAATGGATTTCCGCCTACCAGATGGACGACGCGATCAAGACGAGAAAGGAAGGCGACGACCTGAAGGCGGCGACCAATCGGTTTTACGCGGCCAACAAAGAATGGGAACGGCTGCACCAGCAGTTGGCGTCAACGCTGCGGCTCGACGTCGACTCCCAGTTCGGCATTGACATCGACACGGCGCCGGCGCTGATCAACACCGATTGCCTGAGCTACACGCTGAACTCCCAGGAGCCCAATCGCGCGGGTCCGTTGTCGGTGAGCGCGCTATTGGAGATTTCCTACAATTGCCACAACATCATCAAGGGCGAGATTGATCGACGGCTTCAGGCGAGGGCCGACAACGATTCGAAATGGCCGGCAACCGCGGCGCCGGATCAAGGCGCCGATCCGGGCCGCACAAGGCTCAGCCACATCTGGTGGGTCAACAAGGTGCTGCAATGCCTGATGCTCGAACGCGCGCTCGAACTTCGTCGCAGGTCGCCTCAGGTGCCGATCATCCCGTCGCAAATGCCGCTCGTATCGCTTGCGACCCCTCCGGACGCGAAAGTCTACGAGATGACCGATCGCCAGCGAGCCCGTGAAGACCAATGCGTCGAGCCGTACAGGAACAATCGAGACCTCGGCGCCGCAGCGTCCAAGCCGCAGTGAGCTTGGTCGAGTGCAGACGTTGTCCCAACTGCCCGGGAGTCTAAGACCGAGATTGCGCTGGACGCCGCGAAATGCTTGTATGATGCGCTGAATATCAGCGTGAGCATACATGGGGGGAGATTCGTGAAACTCGTTTTGCCAGGACTGGCTGCGGCGGCGCTCGCGGCGTTCTCGACGTCGGTCGACGCCGGGGTTTTCTATCAGTCCATTCCCGACCTGACAGTCGCGCCAAATATCCCGGAAGGCGGGTGCTCAACGTGCAGCGGATCTGGCAATCAATGGCTCGGAGAGGAGTTTTCCCTATCGTCAAATGAGACCGTCCGAAGCATTCAGTTTACTGCGGCGACGGCCACTTTTCCCACGAGTGTCACCCTGGGGTTTTACGATGTTGGCGGCTCCATGACGGTCGGAAGCCAGGTCGGAACCAATTTTACGCTGTCCACCTCTTCCTACGAGACGATCACGCCGGGAACTCAGCCAACCAATGTCGTCACCGCTGTCTTGGGAGGGAGCGGTCAGAGTCTGACCGCAGGGACTTACCTGCTTTTCATAACCAGCTCCAATTTGGCGCTGCCGGAGTATCTCGGCAGCGGAAAGGGAATCTTTGTCGACGATGGCGTTCTGGATTTAGCGCCGGGCCAGACATATCAATTGATCGGGAACAGTTACGATATTGGGGTCGCCCTCTCCAATAGCGTTCCGGAAGCGTCGACCTGGGCGATGATGACAACCGGCTTCGCCGGTCTGGGCTTCGCGGCGCTGCGTCGCACGCGACGTTCGCGGGCCGCCATCGCCTGAGCGTTCTGCGTAAGTACTGCTCGTCAATCTGGAGTTCGCGGCGCCGTATCGCGTCGCGCCGGGTTGCGTTCGCCCGGCTCCGCGGCTAACTGCGGCCTTCCTGCCGCCGCCTTGCTGGGACATCCATGAGCGCCGAAAAATTCGCCTTCGCCGTCGCCGTCGCCGTTTTTGCCGGCGGCGCGCTAGGGCTCATCGTGCAGCGCGTGCTTCACGAAAAGTTTACCACCGGCGGCCCACGCGACATGATCGGCGCGGTCGTCGGCCTTCTGACGCTCTTGTCCGCTCTGGTCCTCGGCCTCCTCATCTGGACCGCCTACGGCGTCTTTGCGGGCCAGAACGTCGCCATCCAGACCCTTGCTGCCAAGGTGCTGCAGCTTGACCTCGCCCTGGCCGACTATGGTCCAGAGGCCAAGGACGCCCGGATGCACGTGCGTCAAGATCTGGGGACGACCATCGACGAGATCTGGGGCAGCAACGAAAGCGACGCCGATTTCATCGCCACCAACTTCGCCGAGGCGATTCACAACCTGCGCAACCGCGAGGGGACACTGGAGTCGCTTCATCCTACGACCGACGCGCAGACGCAGGCGCTCGCTGCGGCGAAGGCGACGACCGACGCCATCGGCCAGTCGCGATTGCAAATGTCGTTTGCGCTGGCCAGTCCCGTCTCCTATCCGCTCATGATCACCGTGGTCGGCTGGGCGATGCTTCTCTTTGGCGGCTACGGCCTGATGTCGCGCGGCAATCCCATGTCTGTCGCCATCGTGGCGATCGGCGCGGTTGCGGTCGCGTCCGCGTTTTACCTGATCCTCGACTTGAGCAGTCCCTATTCGGGCATATTCCGCGCCTCGCCGGCGCCGCTCGAACAGGTGCTTGCGGTGATGGGCAAGGAGTAATATCCGGGCTCCTTTCATCGTGAGGGCGTCGGATGGAATGGCGCGACGAAGGGCTCGTTATCGGCGTTCGCAGGCACGGCGAACATTCCTCGATCGTCGAGGCGATGACGCGGGCGCACGGTCGCCACCTCGGTCTCGTGCGCGGCGGGCGATCGTCAAGGCTCAACGCGGCGCTGCAGCCGGGCAATACCCTCGCCCTTGTCTGGCGGGCGCGGCTCGACGAGCATCTCGGCGCCTTTGCGATCGAACCCATGGCGGCGAGGGCGGGGCGGCTGATGGAAAGCGCATTGGCGCTCGCCGGAATTGCGTATCTCGGCGCGCTGGCGCGGCTCCTGCCCGAGCGCGATCCGCACCAAGCGGTCTATGAAGCGCTGACGCTGATCGCCGATCGGCTCGACGACGAAGCGCTCGCGCCCGCGCTCGTTGCGCGATTCGAAGCGCAGATTCTGGCCGAGTGCGGCTTCCGGCTCGATCTCGCCCGATGCTCCGCGACCGGCGCCAGCGAAGGCCTCGTCTATGTCTCGCCGAGATCGGGCCGGGCGGTGAGCGCTGAAGCCGGCGCGCCCTGGCGCGACCGCCTCCTGCCATTGCCTGCTTTCATGCGCGAGGGCGCGCGGCTCGAAGCGCGGCCGAGCGCGGAGGAAATCGCCGACGGCTTTCGCATGACCGGCTTCTTCCTGGCCCGCGACCTGTTCTCGCTCCGTGGCGAGCCGCTGCCGGACTCGCGGGCCGCTTTTCTCATCGCGGCGATGAAGGGGGCGAGGCAGGTTGTCCATGATAACAATTGACCGGCTACGCTTTGTACCGTCCCGCTTGAAATCGGGCTTGTATGGAGAGCTCATTGATTGAGGACATCATCGCGGGGAACCGGCGAGATACGAACTAGAGTTTCTTCGCGGTTCGCCATAGCTGCTGCCACACCCGCAGTCGCCGCCTCCGGCGCCAGCCGACCTCGAAGACCGAGAGGGCGACCAAGCCCGAATAATGGCGTCGGCGGCATCCATCATTTGACGGGAACAAGGCTCGTTCCTTCGGGATTGAATTGGACCGGCGGGTTCGTTGCGCGGCGAGACCGGCCCCGGGCGGTGAGCGGAACAAGCGGATGGCGGGGCGTCGAAGCATATGGCTGCTTTTGGCCTACGGGGCGCTCCTCGCAATCGCCGCGGCGCGCAGTCGAGAGACCGAGCGAACGCCTGAGCGGACCGGGGCGAACGGGAGTTCCGAGGGCCGGCGCGCCCCTCGGCGGATACTGTATCCCCCGCTTGACGAAAGCAGTGGGAGTCCTGGCGAATCTCATCCGCCAACACACGTCGATCCCGACAAAAGACCAAGAGAGCAATTCGAGAACGATCAGCCGATTTCCGCGCAACTCAGCCGAGCCAAGGAGCAGGGGAGGGGACGGCGCGCGACGGCTCCGTGGCGCATTCCCTGGCGAGGCTGGAAGGACATCCTGTGGCGCGTTTATGCAAGCTTCAATGACAATCGGTTGCTCGCAGTCGCGGCTGGGGTCGTCTTTTATTCATTGCTGGCGATCTTTCCCGCCGTGGCGGCGTTCGTCTCGCTCTACGGATTGATCGCCGACGCCTCGACAATCGATGCGCATCTTTCGCTCGCCGCGGGCATTTTTCCAGCCGGCGCGGTCGACCTTCTTCACGAGCAAATCACCAAGGTCGCTGCGAAAAGCGGTGCAGGGCTGAGCCTCGGGTTCGTGGCCGGGCTTGGCGTCGCCCTCTGGAGCGCCAACGCTGGGATGAAGGCGATCATCGATGCGCTAAACGTCGTCTATGACGAGAAGGAAAAGCGGAGCTTCATCAAACTGAACCTTGTCTCCCTTCTTTTCACCTTCGTCGCCATCCTCTCGCTCATGGTGGCGCTCGCCGCCATCATCATCGCTCCGATCGTCTTCTCCGGCGTCGGTCTTTCGTCTTTTCTGAGCGTCGCCATCGTCGTTTTGCGGTGGCCATTGTTGCTGGTCGTGGCGACGACGGCCTTGGCCGCGATCTACCGCTATGGGCCGAGCCGACGCGAAGCGCGCTGGCAATGGCTTTCAGTCGGAAGCGCCGCCGCAGCCATCGGCTGGCTGATCAGCTCGGTTCTCTTCTCCTGGTACATCGCCAATTTTGGCGCGTACAACGCAACGTACGGCTCGCTCGGAGCCGCCGTCGGCATGATGATGTGGATGTGGATCTCGGCCATCGTGATCCTGCTTGGCGGCGAGCTCAACGCCGAGATCGAGCATCAAACGGCGCGAGATTCGACGGTCGGCTCGGAAAAACCGCTTGGCTCGCGGGGCGCGGTGATGGCCGACACAATCGGGGCGGCGCGCTAGCCGACCTCGAAGACCGTAAGGGCGACTCGGTCCGGATACCGGGCGCCGGTGGCGATGAACAAAGGTCGCAGCGTCGGGGTCATGAGACCAGCTCCAGATGGCGGATCAGATCCCCGCGTACCATTCGTAGCCGCGGTCTTCCCAGAAGCCGCCGCGACCGTGTCCAAGGGCGGCGAAGCTGTCGATCGCCTCAATCCGCATGACGTATTTCGCCATCTTGTAGCCGAGCTGGCGCTCGACCCGGAGCCGCAAGGGTGCGCCGTGCTCGACCTTGAGCGGCGCGTAGTTCATCTCGTAAGCGAGGATGGTCTGGGGGTGAAAGGCGTCGACGAGGTCGATCGACTCGTAATAGCGCCCGGTGTTGTCGGGCGTCTGCTCCAGTGTGTCCGCGCAAAAGAAGGCGATGAAGCGGGCCTGCGGCTTTAAGCCGGCGGCATCGAGCAGCGCGGACAGTTGGGCGCCCCTCCATTGGCCAATGCAGCTCCAACCCTCCACGCAGTCGTGGCGCGTGATCTGCGAGCGCGAAGGCAGCGCGCGCAGGTCCGCAAGCGAAAGGCTCATCGGCCTTTCCACAAGCCCGGCGACCGCGAGCTTCCAGTCTGCGAAACCGGTCTGCCGCGCGGAGACATAGTCCGGATCGTCGGGATCGATCGAGCCGTTCGGCTTGAAATAGGATGAAATCGCGCCGGGCGGATATTCCGGCGCCAGGGCGATGCGGGGCGCGAGCAGAGCGCGCTGGGCCGCCCCGGTCAGGCTCTCGGCCTTGTCGAGCATCGACATCACGCCGGGCGCGCGCGAATCGAGGCTGCATCCGGCGAGCGGCAGAAGGCCGCCGGCCGCAACGCCCCTGAGCACCGCGCGACGACTGAGCAGCGACCCGCGCTTCATCGCGCGTCCCCCTCGATTCGGTAACGCCCGGTGATCATGGAGCGCATGTTGTTGATGACGCCGGACACGAGCACCATCACCAGATGCACGACGACGAACGCGACGAGGTAGGCCGCAAGAACGAAATGCACGGTCCGCGCCGATTGACGTCCGTGGAAGAGCGGGGCCAGCCACGGAAACGCCGAGTCCATCGCGGGCGACATCGTCAGCCCCGCAAGAATGAGGATCGGAAAGGCGACGACGACGCTGAGGTACGCGAGTTTCTGCAGCACGTTGTAGCGGAGCGCCTCTTCTCCCTTGGGGAAGCGCAGAAGCGCATGATCGCGCACCGTTCGCGGGATCGCTCGGAGATCCGCGCGGCTCGGCAGGAGATCGCGCAGATGCCGGCCCGCCGTGAGGTTCACGGCATAGACGAGGCCGTTAATGACCAGGAGCCAGGCGAAGAAGAAATGCCAGCGCCGGCCCATCGCCAGATCCTGTTCGGCCGGCAGCGTCGCCCAGGACGGAAATCCGCGCTCTTCCATTTCGCCGTCGGATCCGCGCGAGGCGCCGAACAGTCCGGTCGTGTCGAACGAACGGCCGAAAAGCGTGGTCTCACCAGCGGTCACGTCGCCGCTATCGTCTTGTTTCGCCGAAAAGGAGAGAAACGGATGGTCGAAATCGGTCGCCTGACCCCAACTCAGCGCGGGACGGGCGTTGAAGATCTGCAGGCCGCTCATGAGCAGGATGAGGAAACAGAGCGCGTTCACCCAATGGCAGACCCGCACCAGCGCGGTGTGCCGCAGCACGACGCTTGGCGTAGCGCCGACGTGCGGCGCAGCGGTGGAAGACAGAGACGCCATGGCGAGACTCGTGAATGCGCCCGTTAGGAACAATACAGGCGCGGAGCGCGAAAGTTTCGCAAGACAGCCTAATATTCGTTTCGTGATTTTTTGGGGCGAAGTCTGAAACTCCGCTTGAGGCGCTCCGTAACCAACTCGTCCCGATCGATGCGCGAAACCGGTCGATCGGTTTTGGAGCCAAATGGAGACGAGTCATGAACCCCAGGATTCCGCTTTTCGCTGCGGCGCTCGCCGCCAGCGTCGCGCTCGCCGCGCCTTTCATTATGCCGGCCTATGCCGAAATGACGAAGATGGTCGGCGGCGCGCCCATGTATCCAAGCAAGAACATCATCGAGAACGCGATCCATTCCAAGGACCACACGACCCTCGTCGCGGCGGTGAAGGCCGCCGGGCTCGTCGACACGCTCGAAGGCGCCGGGCCCTTCACCGTCTTCGCCCCGACCAACGAGGCGTTCGCTCGTCTGCCTGCCGGAACGGTCGAGACCCTTCTGAAGCCGGAAAACAAGGACAAGCTGACCTCGATCCTCACCTACCACGTCGTGCCCGGCCGCCTGACGGAAGCCGAGATCGACGCCATGATCCGCGACGGCGGCGGCAAGGCGATGCTGAAGACCGTCGAGGGCGAAGAGCTCACCTTCGAGCGCGGCGGCGGGCATATCTGGGTGATCGACGCCAAGGGCGACAAGGCCGAGGTGACCATCCCCAACGTGATGCAGTCGAACGGCGTCATCCAGGTCATCAACAAAGTGCTGCTGCCGGGCTGAGCGACCAGCCCACGCGCAAATGGGCTTGGGGCGGGCGCTCGCCAAAGCGCCCGCCTCTCCGCGTCTGCCGCCGAGCACTGCGCCCCGGGCGTCGGGTTTGTTGCGCGCGGCGCAGGCCGGGTTAGGATCGCTGCATGTCCAACGGAGGAGAAGCGACGGGCGGGGAGGGCGGCGACAGCGGTCTTGTGGACTTGTTGCGCCGGGTCGCGGCGCGCGACGAGGCGGCGTTTGCGGCGCTCTACCGGCAAACGAGCGCGAAACTCTATGGCGTGGTGGCCCGCATCCTTTCAAAGGGGGACGCGGGCGCGGAGGCGCTTCAGGAGGCCTACGTGCGCATCTGGGAGAAGGCCGGCGATTTTGATCCCGCGAAGGGATCGCCGCTTGCCTGGATGGCGACCATCGCGCGCAACCGCGCGCTGGACGAAGTCCGCCGCGTCCGGCCCGCCTCGCTCGAGGACATGCCGGAAGGCTTCGAACCCGCCGCCAGTCCGATCGATCCGCTGGCCTCGCGCGAGCGCTCCGAGGCGCTGGCCGCATTGCTCGATTGTCTGGGCAGGCTGGATGACGAGAAGCGGTCGGCAGTGTTGCTCGCCTATTACCATGGGGCGAGCCGCGAAGCGCTCGCTAAGCGCTTCGGGCGACCCGTCCCGACGATCAAGACCTGGCTGCACCGCAGCCTTGCGCAATTGAGGGACTGTCTGGCGTCATGACGGTTGCGCCCGAAGACGATTTCGCCGCCGCCGAATTCGCGCTCGGCACGCTCAGTCCCGGCGAGCGCGCGACGCTCTCGGCGCGGCGGCTGCGCGAGCCTGACCTCGACGCAGCGATCCGCGCCTGGGAGGAGCGCCTCGCGCCGCTCGCGGAGGTTGCGCCGCCGATCGAGCCGCCGGACGGCCTTCTGCCGGCGATCGAGGCGCGCCTTCGCGCAGAACCAGCCGCCATGCAAAGAGACGGGCCGGAGAGAGCGCTGGTCGCCGCGGTGAGGAGCGCGGCGCGCTGGCGGGCCGCCGCGATTGCGGCTTCGTGCGTGGCTGCCCTGCTTGCCATCGGCTTCGCCATTCGCGAGGCGACACGACCGGCGACGCCGCGCGAATATGTTGCGATCCTGCAGAAGGACGGGGCCTCCC
>JAFAHO010000287.1 GCA_019237205.1 Hyphomicrobiales bacterium | reverse complement strand
TCAAATAGATCAGCCAAAGGTGCCATCTGGGTCGACCAGACAAGTTGCTGCTCCGCCTCCGGCAAGTCTCCTGCGAATTCCGGCACGCCGGTCGGACGTAGCCAGATCCGCCCGTCCACGACTTCGACATGCTGGAAGATGGGCGTCTGAGGATATTTGTTTTGATCGACGAGCGTTGTGGCGCCGTCCTCCGGGGCAAAGGCGCAAATGTAAACGAGCGCTGCTACCCGCTCGTCGGCGCCGGCCGCTGTAATGACGGTGCCGCCATACGAATGGCCAACGAGAACAATAGGGCCGTGAGCGCGGGCGAACGACGTCCGTACTGCGGCCACGTCGTCGGCGACGGTGTTGAGATGGTTTTGCGTCGATATGACCTGAAAACCATCGGCTAGGAGATGCGGAATGATCTTACTATAACATGATCCATCGGCCCAAAGCCCATGAGCGAACACAATAGTGGGTTTGGCTTGCTCGGACATTTGCGCTCCTCCCTGCGCACTACGGAGAGCCGCGCTCTCACGCATCGCATGGTCGGATTGTAGCCCAGGTCGGGGTTCGGCGCGAAGGGGCCGCGCGTGAGCGCGGTCACTTTTCCCAGCTGCATCATTCAAGTTTTTTGCGCAAAGATCAACGTCAAGGAAATCAAGTTACGGGGTGCAGCAATCCAGTCCGTGAAGACCGCTCTCCCGGGCGGTGGTCTCGGACGGCAGCTGAACATCGAACCTTGAGGCGCCCAATTGCAACGTTCGCAACAGGATCCGCAACGACCGCTTGACGGCGAGAACCCGCCGCGTTCACCGCGGCGCCGCCGAGCGGATTGGCGCGCGCTCAAGCCCGATCAGCAAGGCGAGGGTCACGACGACCAGAATCATGGTGAGCGCGGCGCCGGAGAAAATGTCCCCGCGGTCGGTGAGGCCGAAGATCGCGACGGGCATCGTCACCCAGCCCGGGGGATAGACCATCACGGTCGCGCCCAGCTCCCCCATCGACAGCGCGAAGCTGAGGCCGAACGCCGCGACCAGATAGGGCGCAACCAGCGGCAAAGTCACGTGCATCAGCCGGTAGGCGGGCCGGGCGCCGAGACACGAGGCGACCTCTTCGTAGTCGGGCGCAAGCCGTGAAAGTCCGGCTGAGATATTGCCGAACGCAAAGGCGGATATCAGCACGTAGTGCGCGACGAAGACGATCGCGGTCGTGCCGTTCAGGAGCAGCGGCTTCTGGCTGAAGGCGACGAGGAGCCCAAGTCCGACGGAGACCGAGGGCACGGCGCTAGGGATGAAGAACAGGAGGCCAAGCGCGCCGGCCCACTGGTCTACGCGCGCGCGGAGCGCGAGCGCCGCCCAGGCGCCGGTGACGAGCGCAAGCAGGCTCGCGACCAGTCCGGTAACGAGGCTGGCGTAAACCGCGTCGCGCGCCGCCCCGTTCATCGCGTCACGATAGTGTTCCAACGTGAAGCCCGTCGGCAGGATGCCGTTCCATTGCTCTGAGAAGCTCGCGCAGATGATCACCGCGAGCGGGGCGACGAAGACGATCCCGAGAAGGATCGCGGCGAAGCTCCAGACGAGGGCGCGGCCCGACAGCGACCATACCAGCATGGGCTAGCCTCCCAGCCGGCGCGCGGCGGCGCGGTAGAGGCTGAAAAGGGCGAGCGACAGCGCCACATTGACGATCGCGATCGCGCAGGCGCCCTGATAGTCCGACTCCTGGATCGCCTTGCTGTAGATCAAGAGCGGCAGCGTAATGACGCCCTTGGCGCCGATGAAGAGCACGATGCCGAATTCATTGACCGTCAGCAAGAGGCAAAGACTGCCGCCCGCGACGATCGCCGGCAGCGCCGCGGGCAGGATGACCTGGCGCACGATGCGCAGCGGCCGCGCTCCGAGCAGGCTCGCGACTTCGATCTGACTGCGGTCGACCAGCGAAAAGGCGGCGAGAAGCGGACGCAGCACGAACGGCGTGTAGACCGTGACCTCGGCGAGGATGACCCCCCACGCCGAATAAAGAAAATCGACCGGCGGATGGTCGAGTCCCAGGCCCGAGGTCAGCGCGCCGTTGAGAATGCCCGCCGAGCCGTAGAGGAAGGTGAAGGCAAGCGTAACCAGGAAGGTCGGCAGCGCGATGAACGTGTCGATGACTTGCGCGACCAGGCCCGCGCCCGGGAACGGCGCGAAGGCGAGAATCAGCCCGAGGGTCAGCCCGAGGATCACGCATCCGATGGTCGAGGCCAGCGCGATTTCAGCGGTGTTGATGAGCGCGTTGAGGAACGCGCGGGAGTTCAGAACCCCCCAGGCAGCGGCGAGGTTGAGAGCGCCCGAATCGTCGATGAGCGCGGCGCGCCCGATGAGGATCAGGGGGTAGAGGAAGAGCAGGGCAAGCACGGCGAGCGGCGGCGCGACCCACCAGCCGCCGAGATTGAGTCTGGCCGCGCGCGGCGCGAGCGCAACGGCGTCAGACACTCCCGTCTTCCACGATCAGGTTCGCGTCCGAAGGCGAGAAGAAGAACTCCAGCTTGTCGCCGCGCGCGGGCGGGTTGGGCAATCGCGTCGCGACGACGCGCAGGATCGATTCGCCGATCTCGGCGACGAGGTGGGTCAGTTCGCCTTGCCAGTGGATCTCCCGCAGCACCGCCTCGATGCGGTTCGAGCGTTCAGCCTCGCAGGTCAGAGTGAGATTTTGCGGCCGGACGCAGAGAAGCCGCTCCGCGCCGGCGGGGTGATCCGCGCCGGACGCCACGACCCTGGTCTCGCCAAGGCGCGCCTCGACGAATCCGCTCTGCTGCGCTACCCGCTCGACGACGACTGGCAACAAATTGGCTCGGCCCAGGAACTCGGCGGCGAAGCGATTGGGCGGACGGCGATAGAGCTCCCCGGCGGCGCCGATTGCGCTCAATTCCCCGTCCTTGAGGATCGCTATGCGGTCGGCGAGGGTCAGCGCTTCGCTCTGGTCGTGCGTCACATAGAGAATCGTCAGGTCGGGCAAATCGGCGTGCAGCCTGGCGATCTCCTCGACCATCGAGCGTCGGATTTGCGCGTCCAGCGCCGACAGCGGTTCGTCCAGCAACAGGACGCGCGGGCGGACCGCAAGCGCGCGGGCGATCGCCACGCGCTGCTGCTGACCGCCGGAGAGTTCCCGCGGGAATCGGCTCGCAAATTTCGACATGCCGACGATGCGCAGCGAATCCTCGACCCGTTGAGCGATCAGGTCTCTGGCCGCGCCGCGAGCATTGAGGCCAAACGCAACGTTCTCGGATACGCGCATGTGGGGAAAGAGCGCGTAGTTCTGGACGACCATGGCAAGGCCGCGCTCATAGGGCGGCAGGTTCGTCACGTCGGTCCCGCCGATGAGGATGCGCCCCGCGGCGGGACGCACGAAGCCCGCAACCGCCCGCAGCGCGGTCGTCTTGCCCGAGCCCGAGGGGCCGATCATGGCGAGAATTTCGCCCGCCGCCACCGACATGGTCAGCGGCTTCAAGACGACAGAGCCGCGATAGGCGACGCTGACCTTGTCGAACGCCACCTCCGAGCCCGCGGCCGCGTTCGCGGCGGCGGAGACTTCGGCGCCGCGGAGGGCGGCGGAGACGGTCATGTCAGCTCCCGGTGACCTCGTGCCAGCGCTTGACGTCGGCCGGAAGGTCTTTCAGCACCTGAGCCCAGTCGGGCGCCCAAATGGTGACGCCCTTCAGCGTGTCCTGGAGGCGCGTGAAGTTGGCGTCGGAGGGCGTGACGTCCTTGCGCACGGGCACGCCGATCGCGACCGAGGAGACGGTCCCCTGCGCTTCCTTCGAGAGCAGGAATTCGATCAGCTTCTTGCCGTTGTCGGCGTCGGGAGCGCCGGCGACGAGGCCGATGTAGTAGGGCAGCGGCAGCGCCGAGCGCTCACCGTTCGGACCTGCGGGCCAGAAAACGCGGATATTCGGATCGTCGGTCATCTGCGACATGTTCATCTGCACGTCGCCGTTGGCGACATAGAGCTCGCCCTTGTTGACGAGCGCGGTCAGCTTCCCAGTCGACGCGGACGGGCCGACATTGTTCGCCTGCAGCTTCTTCAGGAAGTCGAAGCCGGCGTCTTTGCCGCCGAACGAGTGGATGACCTGCAGCATCACCGCCGTGCCGTCGCCGGCCTGGCCGGGAGTCGAATATTGAATCTTGCCCTTGAACTTGGGGTCGAGCAGATCGTCGTACGTCGACGGCGGAGTCTTGAGCGCGGCGGAATCGTAAATGAAGCTGAGGTAGTTGTTGACCAGCGGCTGATAGGCGTCGGTCCCCCCGTCGATCGCAGCCGCGGCAGCGGGCGTGAATTTCTGCAGGAGGCCTTCGGCCTCGGCGCGCTGGATGAACGGAGGCAGCGTGACCAGAACATCGGCCTGCGGGTTCGACTTCTCCTTTGCGACGCGCTCGACGACGCCGCCGGAGCCGGCCTCGACATATTGGACCTTGACGCCGGTCGCCTTGGCGAACGCGTCGAACTGCGTCTCGAACCAGCTGCCCTTGCCGTCATGCAGGCCGTCGGCCGCATAGATCGTGACGACGTCCGAGGCCGCCAGCGCGGGGGTCGCGACGACGGCGGCGGAAACGAGCAGTGCGCCAAACAGCGATTTCATGAATGGATTCCTCCCGGTAAGCTCCAAAGCGGGAAGCAGCTAAATCCGTTCTCATGATACTCATGTGACGCCCGGCGGAGGCTTGGGGCGCGGGCGCGAGGCGTCTGATCATTGCGGCGGAGAATTGCCCCCGGCAGCAGGGCTGGAAATCAGAACATATCCACGCATCTTGTTGTCGTTGTCGGAATCGGGCGTGTTCATCGCGGCGAACAGATCCGCTGTCTTCACCCAGACCGGCGGATATTTATAGCGGGCGACGTCCAGAATCAGAAAGCGGTCGGATTTCTCGTCATAGGCGCCGAGCGGCGAGATGTGGCCGCCGGTCTCTTCTCCCAGCGCCCTCCGCAAATAGTTGACGATGACATAGCGGTTCTTGCCGGCGAGAGCCTCGCTCGCCAGCTTGCGGAACTCGTCGACGCCGCCGGTCTCGGCGTGATGCACCCCGACAGCGACGGGATAGAGGCTGAGGATTCCGCCGAGTTGATCGAGCGTCATTCCGCGCCGGAGGATGGCCTCCCGCGGCCGGATCGCGTCGGTCTTCTCGTTCAGCACGTTGTCTTGGGTGAAGATCGTGTAGGGCTGGTATTGAGGAGCGCTCGGCGCCGGCGCGCCGATCGCATTCAGCACCATGACCATGCTGGCGACGCCGCAATAGGATTGGGTTCTCTGGGTCTCGAAAGCGACGCTGATCGGAAAATAGGCCTCGAGCGCATGCGTCTCGAGCAGGTACGCTTCGCCTTGCGGGGACCGGAGGTCGACCACGTTGTCCGGCAGCCTCAGGGTTTCGGCCGAAGCGCCGGCGGCAAGCAGAAGCGCCAGCAGAAAGTAAGCGGGGGCCAACTTGGCTCTCATGATGATGCTCCTGACTTCCTCTCTACGCTCCGAGCGGGGATGACGCCAAGCACAGGACATCCCGGCCAGACGGCGTCAGGGGCTGGAGCCCATCTGCCGTCGCGCGGCTCCGACGTCCTCCGGCGACACGCCCTCGCCATAGGCGTTGCCGAAGTGGGTCCGCACGTAGTTCATCACGTCCGCGATCTGCTGGTCGCTCATCATTTGGCCGACCGGCGGCATGCCCCTTTGCCCGTTGAGCAGCAGTCTCTCCATATAGTCCGCCGAGGAGACATTGCCGTTTTCCGCTAGCGCCGGATAGGCGGCGGCGCCGCTTGCGCCACTCGCGTCCGGCTGGTGGCAGCCGGCGCAGACGCTGGCGAAAAGCGCCGCGCCGCCCTGCTCCTCGAAGAGGCGGCCACGGCTCAGCGGAATGGCTGCCGGCGCGAGCGCGTCGCCGGCCGCGGCTACGCCGGTCGTCAGCACAACGACCAGAAGCAACCCGCAGCGGATCTCATTTGGCATGGCAAAACCCTATCGGCTCGCAAGGATCCGCTTGTGGAGCCGAGTGATCGCGTCGAGCGCCGACAGGATCGCGCCCTCCTGCCACGCCGGGATATAGGAGGCGTGCTCACCCGCCAGCACGATCCGGCCGTCGATCTGGCACAGGTTGCCATAGTGCTGGCGGCGTGTCTCATCCGTCCATTCGCCTGCGCAGCCAAGCGTGAACGGCACGCGATGCCACGCGACCGAGATCCCGGTCTCGAACTCGGATGCATATTGCGGATGAATCTGGGCCCCGCAGTCGAGTGCGACTTTGATCCGGTCAGCCGGCGACATTGCGGTCAGTTCGTACGAATTTGGCCCGCCCCAGGTGTAGCCGCCAAGCAGCACGCCCTTGCCCGCGGCATTGAAGCCCGTGCTCGGATACGAGATCTGGCGGATGGGGAGGTTGGTGTAGGAGATGCCCCCAAAAATCTGCTCGTCCTCCTCCCAGAAGCGACGCCGGAACTGCAATCCGGTCTTCACGACGGAGGCGTAGGGGACGGCGTCGATCGCCGCCTTCATCGGGGCCGAGACATTGACGTCGATCTGGCTCAGGATCGAGAGCGGCAACGCGCAGACGCACCAGTCGGCCGTGGCCTCCTCGACGCTCCCGCCGCCGTGGAGATCCTCGAACACCACTGCGACGCCGTGGTCGTCCTGCTGGATCGCGGTCACCTTGGCGCCGTACCGGATCACTTTCGGGATCTGGCGGGCGAACGCCTCGCCGATCCGGCCCATGCCGCCGACCGGCTGGAACATGGTCGTCTGGAAGTCGTAGAGCGCGAAATTCTGCAAACCCCGCCAGAGGCGGGAGGTCAGGAGATCATGCAGGCCGATGGGTTCGCCGTTCGACGGCGCCGCCGCGAGGCCGCCGCCGGGATCCCGGGCGTACCCGCGGAAATCCGCAGCATCGTCCCCCGCCTTGTAACGGAAGTCCTTGTCGAGGCCCCCTTGGGCGCGCAGCGCCTCGAGCAGAATCTCCTGATCCTCCTTCGACACGGCCTCGTCGAGCGCGCCCTTTCGCGTCGCCTTGGCCAGGAGTTCGGCGATCGCGCCCTCGAAATCGGCCTTGATCTCCCGGATCCGCTGCGGCCTGCCGCCGAAGGCCTCGGTCGCATGAAGATAGGCGTTGTGATTGAGCTGGATGAACGGCTCGAGAGCCACGCCGAACCTGCGGCAGTAATCGAGGATCGCATGGTGGTGGTAGGGGATTCGCCAGGGCCCCGGATTCAGGTAGAGGCCGTCGTCGAACAGGCACTGCTGCGCCGCGCCGCCAAGCTCGGTGTACGTATCGCCGCCGCGGATCGTCCAGTTCCGCCCGCCGGGCCGGGTATTGTATTCGAGGATCTGAACCTTGTATCCGGCGCGGGCGAGTTCATACGCCGCCGTCATACCGGCGAGCCCGGCGCCGAGAATGATCACGGAGGCGCCTTTCGGATCGCCCTCGAGCGTGATCGGGCCGCGATAGGGCGACTCGGCGGCGAACCCGAGGCGCGTCATCGCCTGATACATCGCCGTCGCGCCTGCGGTCGCCCCGATCAGCAAGAGAAGATCGCGCCGCCGCATACCGCGGCTCGCAGGGTCGCTCATGGCGATGTCACAGTTTCATTTGCGCGCATTCGGCGCGGGGGTCACGGCGCTGGTCCGTCAACTTTATGCACGAACTCGCGGGCGATGTCCCGTCGCCTGTGAAGGCCGAGATGACCCGGCGCGGTCGTCGCGCGATCTCGGCGCAAAGAATTTGGAAGAAGGGGCGAAAAGAAAACCGCCCGAATACGGGCGGCTCTCTCGCGACGGTGTGGCTCAGCCGATCGCCCGCGGCGGCCGGCGCCGTCGCCCGGCCGCAAGACCGAGGCCGCCAAGGCCAACAAGCATCATCGCCCACGTCGAAGGTTCGGGAACGCTAAAAGCGCCGAACAGACCCGCAGTCTCGCCGTTGAGACCATCGGTGAAATAGAGGATGTTCGGGCTTCCATTGTTGCCCATGCCCCCGAAATCAAGCGCCCAGAGCCCCCCCGCCGTGTCGCCGAGGCCGGGGTTGATCCCGATCGAGCCCTCGAACGCCCAGGTTGTGGGATTGAAGGCGTTGATTTCGCTGTGGTCGTAGGAGAAATTGCCGACCAGCAGGTCACCGCCGAACGGACCCCAGCCGGACGGGGCGAAAGTGACTCCCCATGGCGCTGCGAGTTGTCCGCCGTCCAGCGTCTTCTCCAAGACCCCGCCCTCGGTAAACTCCGCCACCGCTCCCTCGCCCAAGGCGGCGGTTGTCTGCGCCGGGTGACCGGGCGGCGCATAGGTGACGAAGACATTGCCGCCGATGTCTTGAACATTGAAGGGGACAAGCGTTCCGAAACTGGCGGGGGTCGCAAATGCGCCAAGGCCAAGGCTGATCTGGGCGAAGGCGCTGTTAAAGACATCGATGGCGCCGGCCGCGTCGTTAGCGGCGAATAATTCGGTGTCAGTATGGTTGATGGCGAGCCCCGTGTACGAGGCGCCCGGGGTCGTCACCTGGATAAACGATGACGGCGTCATTGGCGTATCCCAGGCAGAAATCGTACCATTCAGGTTGGCGAAGATGAAGTGGGCGGGTCCGCCATTCCCCCCGTTCCCTACCGGGAACGATAACGGGTTGGTATTGGCGACCTGACCGGTTGGCCCTAGGAACGGCGATCCGCCTGGTGGGATGCCGACAGTGAGCCCCAGCTTGGCGGCAGTTGTGCCCGTCACCGCGTAAAGTGTGGATGTACTGGTGCCCTGGTTGGAGACCCAGAACGGGCTTCCCGCGAAAAATGAAACGCCCCAGGGATTCACGAGGCTCGGGTCGGTTACCGGGGCGAGCCCCGGGATGTCTGAAACGAGGTCCGTTTGCTTATAGGCGCCGGCTTTGGCGCCCGCGCCCGCGCAGGCTGCGCTGACGACGATGGTTGTAATGACCAGATGTTTCAACGACGCTGGTTTCATGACTCGCACTCCTCCGCGAAGTTAATCTGGGTTTTACTGCCGATACTGACCGTCCTGTTCTTCACTCTGCAGATGGATCTAGTGACTGAAGACCGAGCACCACGACCGCGGATCGTTGATCGCCCCACGGACGCCTGCTGGCTATTGGGTTTGGTGTGGCCTAAGACGCTTGGCGCGTTCGTTGAATAGAAACCGAATCAGCCGCTGAGCTGATGACAACGTAAACCAAAACCTCTATAGGGAAATTCGCGAACAGTCACCACTGGCGATGATGTATACACAATTCGCGATATTCTGCAAGAGGGCACGAATTGCACTGATGAGAAATCGGATTCGCACGCGTGACATATCGTGACAGTTTCCTGAACACAATCGCCGCATCCAATTTCATTGTTTGCCGGCAAGAAAAGCTTTTCAGGAAGGTCCTGGTGATCTACAAGAATTCGATTTTCGGGCTGATCCCGTTCGAAGCCGTCGGACTGCCTCCCTGCATCGAGGGCATCCGGTTCCCCAATCCGGACTTGCGGCGCTCGCGCCCTCGCGGCGGCATTGATGGCGCCAATCGAGATTCCGGCGGTCCAGTCCGGATGGAGGCCCGCCTCGGCAAGGGCCTCGTAGACGCCTCCTTGATAGGCGCCGAGCGCGCCGCCGCCCTGCAGCAAGAGGGCGATGCGTTTGAAGGGAGGACGGCCGCCAGGCCGATCGGGCTTCGACCCGGCGCAAGCGCGATCCGCGGGCCGAACGTTGTCAAGCATGATGAGGTCCATTTGTTTGACGGAGCGAATTGGGGGCGCGCTAAGGGACGGCCGCCAGCAGCAGGAACACGCCGAAAATCACCAGATGCACGGCCCCTTGCAGAATGGTGGCGCGTCCGGTTGCCAGCGTGGGCGTGCTGACAAAGAGGGTGAGAAGCAGAAGCGTCGTCCCTTCGGC
>JAFAHO010000279.1 GCA_019237205.1 Hyphomicrobiales bacterium | reverse complement strand
GAGAAAAACCCTCGAGCATGATCCGCCGCAGCCGCAATGGCTCACCGAGCTCGCGCGCTGGGGCGAGGCTGAATTTGCCCCTGAACCTCTGCCGCCGCAATGGCAGGAATGGACTGAGGGCAACCTCGGCAAGAGCGTCCCTCGCTGGACGGTGATTCGAATCCTTGCGGAAAATGGGTTCGGACCGAATCAAATTCGGTCGGGCATAATGACGTTCGATCGAAAGCGGGCGGCAGGAGGATCGTGATTCTGAGAAAAAGAGGCCGTGCATTCGGAGATCCCGTCCGGAGGGTCTCGGCGAGGGCATGGGCAGATTTGAGCCGCGCGCTTTTTGTCCCGGGTTTCTCCGGGGGCTCGCCTTCCGCGACAAATACGCGTTCGTCGGCCTCTCGAAGCCGCGCTACAAGCGGTTCGCTTGCAAAGCAATAAGCAACCTGGAGCGGGTAACGCGTCTCCTGAACGCCATGCGGCGCCCTCAGAGCTTGGCGACAACGACCAGCTTCTTGATCTGCCCGCTCTGATAAGCCCGCAGGAAGGCGTCGTAGTCCTTGAACGACACGCATCCGTTGGAATCGCCGTTCGGGCCGAGCATGTAGGAGTGCGCGAGCAGACCAGCCCGTCCGTAGAGTGTGGTGTCGCCGACCGGGATCAAGCGCAGGGCCTGCACCCCGTGGAAGGACGCCTCCCGCGGCTCCAGTTCGTAAACATTGGGTGGGGTGGGCCCGCGCATGCGTTCGCTCACATAACGGGGATCGTCCAGCCTGTCGCCAAGGCCCGAATGGGCTTCGAGCCGGGTTCCGTCGGGCAGGTACACGGTCCGCGCCGAGATGTCGTAGACGGCCGTATACCGGTCGTAACCTCCAACTGGACCCATGGTCGGCCCGAAGAAGCCGAATAGCGGCCTGCCCGTGACCCGGCCTTCCGGCGCCGTGAAGGTCGCCCGAGTTTCCGGCGCGATCGATGCGACGCGGCTTTCCGGCGCCTTGCCGGCGACGGTTGGCGGCGTGGGCTGGCCGAGTCCGAGGAGCTTCTCGAAAATGTTGCGATTGTCGACCGGCGCGACTGGGCCCGCGGGCCTGCGCGTCTGTTGGGCGACATGATTGTCCGGCGTCGCTGGCGGCCCGAACTCCGCCGGACGGGGCGGCGGCAAAGGCGCTTCATCGGCGATCTCTGGAACGTCGCGCTTCGGCGGCAGCGGAACATTGTCGGGCAATGGGACCGCCGCGACGGGCGGGACGGTCTCCGCCCCCGGGATCGCCGCGGGCGGAGCGGACGGGACGGCTTCGAGGCTCGGCAGCGGCAACCCATCGCCGACCGGTGAGGCCGGGTTCAACTCCGCGACAAAACTGGGGTCGACAATGATGTCGCCAAATGGCTTGGAGGCGACCTCCGCAGGGGGGGCCGGCCGGGCGGCGATGGGCTCGGGCGCTACGGTCTGACGCGCATGGAGGACCCACACACCGACGCACCCGGCAAGCGCGAGAGCAGCCGCGGCGGGAACAATCCTCAGCAGAGCCTGATGGCAGTCCCGACCTTCATCGGGCGAAACGTCGTCAAATGTTGTGTCGATCCCCAGCATCCTTCGCCCAACGCTCACGCCTCACACTTTGAGTCAAGTTATAGGAGACGCGTTGATTGATCATTAACGCAGTTCGCGGCGAATGGCCAGACTGGTCCTGGGGCGGCCGAAAGCCGCATCGGAGTCGGGCCGGTCCGCAACGCCCGCTCACTCGGTCTTCGGAGAACCGCCGAGGCGGGCCATCACCCCGCCATCGACCCGCACGACCTCCCCTGTGATGAAGGAAGCGGCAGGGGACGCCAGGAACGCGACGACTTCGGCGACCTCCTCGGGGTTGGCGGCCCGCCCCAGCGGATGCATCGCCTTGATCGCCGCCCACACCTCGCCCGGGTTTTCGGCGAGCGCAAGGGACTCCCGCAGCATCGGCGTATCGACAGAGCCGGGCGCCACGCCATTGACCCTCACGCCGTAAGGCGCCGCGTCGACCGCCATCGCGCGGACCAGGCCGATCAGCCCGTGCTTTGCTGTCGAATAGGCGACAACGCCTGCCTGACTCGCGAGCCCCTGAACGGACGCCATGTGGACGACCGCGCCCCCGGTCGCGCGGGTCAGCGGCATCGCCACCTTGGAGATGAGGAACGCGCCGGTGAGGTTGACGGCGATAACTTCGTCCCACAAGGCCTCGCTCGTCGTCTCGACCGTTCCATAACGCTGGATGCCGGCATTGTGCGACAGCACGTCGAGGCCGCCCGCGGCCGCGGCGCAATCCGCCGCGCGCCGGCAATCCTCGCTCCGCGCGACCGAACCCGCCACAGTTTCGACCCTGGCCAGAGCGGCGAGCTCTTTTGCGGCGTCGGCGAGCCCGGCGGCGTCGACGTCCATCAGGATCAGGGTTTCGTGGTCCCTCGCGAGGCGCCGGGCGACAGCCCGTCCAATCCCGCGCGCCGCGCCTGTAATCAAAGCCCGCATCGGATCCTCGCTGCCCTCCGGCGCATCACTGCGCGGCGCGACGCGCCGCCTTTTCGTGCTGAGCTTTCGTCCGAGGCGTCGGCCGCACGGCGACCCGCTCAGCGAGCAGAGCTCGGGCGAGGCTCCACTGGCCGGATCGCTCTGCGGCGGCGATCAGCGTCTGATTGACGATGTCGCGCTGGGCGTGGCTGCCGCCGATGCGGAACGCTTCGTAACGCACGGGCAGGATCGCCTCGATCGCCCTGCGATAGTCGTTGTCGCCAAAAGCAAGCGCCCCGTCGATGAGGGCGCGGCCGACCTCGGCGGTAACCCGCCGGTTGTGGCCGACGCCGTGACATCCGAACTCGTCAAGCGAGCGCCGCAGGCGTTCAACGTCGGCGGGGTTCTTCGAGCGCGCCGCGGCGAGCGCGCAATGGAGATCGTTGAAAGCAAGCACGTGGTCGTCGACATGCGCCATCCAGGCGCGGGCGACCGGCTCCCACCGGTCGCCGACGTCCACTCCTGCAAGTTCGAGTCGCCAAAGCAGCGAAGCGGCGTCGACCCGGTCGAGCGTCATGTCGTCGGCGAGCCTTGGCGCAGCGAACCGGTCGTAGTCGGCGAGGACCTCCCCGGTCCGTCCCTGTTCGATGAGATAGAGGGCGAGATGCCAGCCGTTGTGGCCCGCCATGAAATGCGCCGGGCTCCAGTCGGGCCGCGACCCCTTAAGAAAAGCTATTCCCTCCTCCTGGCGGTTCGCCGTCTCCATCACATGGGCCAGCGCATGCACCGCCCAGGCGTCGCGCGGATTGCGCGCCAGCGCCTCACGGCCGACGTCTTCCGCGCGGCCGAGCTCGCCTGTTTCCTCGAGCCCGAACGCGTAAGCCCCGAGGACGAAGCTCGTCAGCGGATTATCGCGGTCCCAGGCGGGCAGCACGCGTGCGACCGAGTCGCGCATCGCCAGCGACTGGCCGAGAAAGTAATAGCCGTCCTGCCCGAAGCGAAGCGCCAGCGCGTCGGTTGGCCAGTCGGTCAGAACGGCCTCCCAAGCGAGCAATGCGTCGGCCACGCGGCTCTCGGCCCAGGCTTTCACCGCGTCGAGATGCAGGTTTTCGCGCGCTGAGGCGCGCGCAACCGCCCCCTCCGCCGCGGCGATAGCGTTAGTGACTTCGGGATGGTCGCTGCGAAAGCCGCCGATCATGAAGAGGCCGGCAATCGCGACGCCGCCGAGCGCAAAAGCCGGATCGCGAGCGAGCGCCTGCTTGAGGACGCCGACCGGGTCGCCGGAAAGCGCGTAATAGTCCGCAACCGCGCGATCGAAGGCCTCCGCCGACGCCTTCGCGCCGGCGAGCGTCAACCCTTGCTGGTCCTTGGCCATTGACTTGTCATCCTTCGTCCGGCGACGCTTGCAACGCCTTAAGATAGCGCGAATGGATCGCCGCCGAAAACCAGGCGCCGGCCGACAAGGGATGGTCATGAAGGGAAAAACCGTGGTCGCGACCGGCGCGACGTCGGGCATCGGCGAGGTTGCCGCGCTTGCGCTCGCGCGGATGGGCGCGCGCATCATTGTCGTTGCCCGCGACGAGCGGCGAGCCGAGACGACGCTCAAAAGGCTTGAAGCCCAAGCGCCGCGGCTTTCCCACCGCGTGCACCTGGCCGATCTCTCGAGCATGGCGGAGACGCGCCGCGTCGGCGAGGCGATCGCCAAGACCGAGCCTCGCGTCGACGTGCTCATCAACAACGCCGGCGCCATGTTCGCCGAGCGGCGCGTGACGCCCGAGGGTCTCGAACTGACCTTCGCGCTCAACCACATGGCCTATTTCGTGTTGGCGGCGGAGCTCGGCGATCGGCTCGCGGCTTCCGCGCCTGCGCGCATCGTCTCGACCTCGTCGATGGCCCATCAGGGCATGAACCTCGATTTTTACGATCTGCAATGCGCCCGGGGCTTTAATGGCCGGAAGGCCTACGGCCGTTCGAAACTCGCCAATATCCTCTTCACCCGCGAACTCGCCCGGCGCCTTGCCGGGACTGGCGTCACCGCCAACTGCCTTCATCCGGGCTTTGTCGCCACACGCTTCGGCGACGCGTCGGGAGGTTGGACGAGCCGGCTGATGCCGCTCATGAGGACGCTCGCCATCTCTGCGGAGCATGGCGCGGATACGATCATCCATCTGGCGTCGTCGCCGCAGGTTCAGGGCGTGACCGGCCAGTACTTCATCAAACGAAAGATCGCGCAGCCTTCCGCCGCCGCGCGCAACGACACAGCGGCGAAGCGGTTGTGGGAGGCGAGCGAAGCGCTCTGCCAGGCGAGCGCGGCCCCGCCGGCCGGCGTCACGCGAGCGCCGGCGGCACGAAATGCGAGCGGCTAGGTCGATCGGCCCCGCCGCACCTTCGCCTTGGCCGCGCCGTGGCGCCACGCCATCTCGAGCGCGGCGCGAAGCTCCGCCTCGCTCAGCGCGCCGAGCGTGGCGCGCGTCCAGCCCCGCCGGCCCCAGGCGTTGTCGAGGGCTACAAAGGCGTCGGGCGCGACGGCGCATTTGAGCGCCTGCTCGTCGGGCGCGAATTTGATGTTCGCGGTCAATTCGTCCGGCGCGAGCGTCGCAAAGGTGACGCGCGCCTTGAACGCGCGGCGGTCGAAATGGGGGTATTCTGCGGCGCCGTCGAACGACAGTGCGATCCTGCGGAAGTCGGCGGCGTCGACCATGAGCCCTCCACCCAAAGTTCGCCGGGCCCGGGATAATATGGCCCGACGGGATCCTTTTGACGAGCCCGGCGCGGGCGGCGCGCCCCTCGGGATCATGAGCCAAAAAACGTTGTGCTGAACCCGACGACGCGCGTAGCATCGCTCGATGCCGGAAGAGGCGGAGGAACCCGCTCCGCTCAAGCGCTGGGACGCAAGGCACAGGGAGGCGAAGGTGGACGCAACGCGTTTCGATAAGCTGAAGACCGTTCTGCGCGTCACCAGCGGCAACTTCCTCGAGATGTACGACTTCTTCCTGTTCGGCATCTACGCCCGGCAGATTGCGCACACCTTCTTTCCGAACGACGACCCCTACGCCTCGCTGATGCTGACGTTCCTGAGCTTCGCCGCGGGCTTCGCCATGCGCCCGATCGGCGCCTTGGTGCTGGGTCCCTACATCGACCGGATCGGGCGGCGCAAAGGCCTCATCGTCACGCTGTCGATCATGGCCTGCGGCACGATCCTCATCGCCTTCGTGCCGTCTTACGCGACCATTGGCGTGCTTGCGCCGTTGCTCGTGGTGCTGGGGCGGCTGTTGCAGGGCTTCTCTGCCGGCGTCGAACTCGGCGGCGTCTCGGTCTACCTCTCGGAGATGGCGACGCCTGGCCACAAGGGCTTCTACGTGAGCTGGCAGTCGGCGAGCCAGCAGGTCGCGGTTGTCGTGGCCGCGTTGCTCGGCTACGCGATCGCCAATCTGATGTCGCCGCGAGCCGCCGACGACTGGGGCTGGCGGATCCCGTTCTTCATCGGCTGCGCGATCGTGCCGTTCCTCTACGTGATCCGCCGCTCGCTCGAGGAAACCAAGGAATTCGCGGCGCGAAAGGTCCATCCGACGACGGCGCAGATTTACGAGACCCTTGCCGCCAACTGGACGCTGGTCATCGGCGGCGTGGCGATGGTGGTGATGACCACGGTCTCGTTCTATCTCATCACCGTCTATACGCCGACCTTCGGCCGCAGCGTTTTGAAGCTCAGCGAGTCCGACGCGCTCCTGGTGACGATGGCGATCGCGGCCTCCAACTTCTTCTGGCTGCCGGTGTCGGGCGCGCTCTCCGACCGCATCGGCCGGAAGCCCATCCTGATCGCTTTCACAATGCTCGCGCTCTTGACCGCCTATCCAGCGCTCGCCTGGCTCGTCAGAGAGCCGAGCTTCAGCCGGATGCTGACGGTCGAATTGTGGCTCTCGCTGATCTACGCCTGGTACAACGGTGCGATGGTCGTGGCGCTGACCGAACTGATCCCGGCCTCCGTGCGCACGGCCGGCTTTTCCCTCGCCTATAGCCTCGCGACGACCCTCGGCGGCTCGTCGCTCGCCATCTCGACCTTCCTCATTGCACGGACCGGCGACAAGGCCGCCCCGGGCTACTGGATGAGCTTCGCCGCGCTCTGCGGCCTCGTCGCGACGCTCGCGCTCTACCGGCGGCCGGCCGGCGGCAGGCAGGTCGTCGGCAAGCCCCTTGGCGCTTGAGGCGAGCGGCGTGCAGTTTTGCTCGCGCGTAAGCGATTTCAGGGGTTTAGTCGCATTTTCTGTCGCCGTTTTGACCTTCAAACTGGCTCCGCCTGTCTCGAGGTGCGGCGAACCTCGCCGCTTTGAACTCGAACTTTGATGGTGCATCGCAGCAATCTCTTGTGCGGCGCACCATAATGTGTTAGACAGCGCCCCTCAGTCTAGGGAAGCATCGCTCGGGGCCCCCAAAAGCAGGATGGAGATCCCATGCAGCACTTCAATCCGCAAAACCGTCACGAAATCAAGGACGCGAAGCCGGGCACATGGGCGACGGTCCGTTTCGGCGACATGGACACTTTCAGCGAACTGTCGAGGAACGGGTTTTATCTCGTAGAAATGCGTGGCGAGGTCTGGACGATGCGCCGCGTCGGCGGCGATGCGACAGGCTAACCTATGTCACGACCGGGACAATCCCGGCCAAAGGATCCGCTCGCCGGGCGTCCTCTACCTCCCCCAAACCCCCCGCCACGGCGTCTCGGGAACGGGCGTCAGCGGCGGCTTCCCCTTTGACCACGCCACCAGATTGTCGACCACGCATTCGGCCATCGCGCGGCGGGTCTTGACCGAGGCCGAGCCGACATGGGGCAGGAGCACGGCGTTATCGAGCGCGATCAGCTCCGCCGGCACGTTGGGCTCGTTCTCGTAGACGTCGAAGCCGGCGGCGAGAATCGTTCCCGTGCGCAGCGCCTCGATCAGAGCCTGCTCGTCGACCAGGGTCCCGCGCGCGATGTTGATGAGCACCCCGTCCGGCCCGAGCGCGCCCAAAACCTCGGCGCCGACGAGGCGGCGCGTCTCGGGGCCGCCGGGCGCGGCGATCATCAGAATGTCGCAGGCCTTCGCCATCTCGGTCAGCGACGGATAGAAGCGATACGGGACGTCCGGCTGCGCCCGGCGGCCGTGATAGACGATCTCGAGCCCAAAACGCTCAGCGCGCCTGGCGATCGCCTTGCCGATCCGCCCGAGCCCGAGGATCCCCATGATGCGGCCGCGGAGCGACGCCGTGAGGGGGAACGAACTCTTTGCCCACTCGCCCGCGCGCAAAAAACGTTCGGCCTGGGGGAGGCGGCGCACCGTCATGATCGTCAGCGCCATCGCAATGTCCGCGACTTCGTCGTCGAGCACGCCCGGCGTATGGGTGACGACGACGCCATGCTCGCCTGCCCACTCAGCGTCGATATGCTCGTAGCCGACGCCGAAACTGGCGACGATCTCGAGTTGCGGCAGCCGGCGCATGAAGCCTGCGTCGATCGGGAACTGGTGCCCGTTCGAGGCGAGCGCCCGCAGCCGCGAGCCCCAGTTTGCGAGCCAGGCGTCGGGATCGGCCTCGAGCCACAGGCGATGGAGCGGCAGCCGCTCGGCGATCAGATCGTCGACCACGCCCATGCCCCGCGAGGGCATCATCACATCGGGGCGCTTTAGCCCTTCCATCCCGCTTTCGCCTCCCACTTTCGCGCCGCCGCCGGACGTGGCAGAGGGCCAGCCATGGCAAACCCGGACGGCGCTCATCCCGCGCGACGGCGCCCCCTCGTGCGCCGCCTGATGCTCAAGGATTTCCGCTCCTATGCGGCGCTCGATCTCGCGATCGAGGGTCGTCTCGTCGTCCTATGCGGCGAGAACGGCGCCGGCAAGACCAATCTCCTCGAGGCGCTCTCGCTGCTCGCGCCGGGGCGGGGCCTGCGCCGGGCGGAGCTCGCCGAATGCGCGCGCCGCGGCGGCGCCGGCGGCTTTGCGCTTTCGGTCGAAGTCGGCGAGAACGGCGAGAGGCGTCAGCTCGGCGCGGGCTGGTCGCCGGGGGAGGGCGAGGGCGGCGCGGGGCGGCTGAACCGCATCGATCGCGCGCCGGTCGCCTCGTCGCGCGCCTTCTCCGACCATGTGCGCGTTGTTTGGCTGACGCCCGCGATGGATTCGCTTTTTCCCGGGCCCGCAAGCGAGCGGCGTCGCTTTCTCGACCGTTTCGTGCTCGCGATCGATCCCGCCCACGGCGCGCGGGTCGGCCAGTTCGAACGCGCTTTGCGTGGGCGCAACCGGCTTTTGGAGGAGGGCAAGCGCAATCCCGCCTGGCTCGACGCGATCGAGCGGGAGGCGGCCGAGCTCGGCGTCGCCATCGCCGCCGCGCGGCTCGATTGCGTGAGCCGGCTCGAGGCGTTGATCGCGGCCGAGCGCGACGACGCCTCGCCCTTTCCCTGGGCGCGGCTTGCGCTCGAAGGCGAGGTCGAGGCGCTGGCGGCGAGCGGGCCGGCGCTCGAGGCGGAGGACCGCTATCGCGCTATGCTTCGAGACAATCGCACCCGCGACGCCGCAGCAGGACGGACGCTCATCGGCCCGCATGTCGGCGATCTCGCCGTCCGGCACGGGCCGAAGGACGCCCCGGCCGGCAGCGCCTCGACCGGCGAGCAGAAGGCGCTTCTCGTCGGGCTGGTGCTCGCGCATGCGCGGCTGGTCGCCGTCATGTCGGGCATTGCGCCGATCGCGCTGCTGGACGAAATCGCCGCCCATTTCGACCCCAAACGCCGGGCGGCCCTTTTCGACGCGCTCGCGCGCCTCGGCGGGCAGGCGTTCCTGACCGGCGCCGACCCGGCCGCCTTCGCCGGGCTCGAGGGAAAGGCCGAGATGTTCGAAGTGTCGGCGGAGACGGGGGTGAGGCGGCGCGCCTAGCGGTTCAAATCTGGCGCTTGGTGTTCGTCACGTACGTCTCAAGAGGGCCAGAGCACAATAGCGGCCGTTGGCCGAACGGCAGGAACAGGCGGGATAGCAGCTGTACAAGGCCGCCAGCGAATGCGCGGAGTCCGCACAAGAGCGAACTTATGACAACCGCGACGCCATCGACATCGCCTCGGCGATCTCCGGCATCTCAGGCGTCCGCGAAAAGCCTTCGAGCGCAGGGGCGAGGACGCCGTAGGCTTCGACGGGGCGGCCGGTGGATTGGCAGAGCTTGGCGAGCGAAAGGGACGCGAGCAGCTCACAACTGCGCGCGCCTTGTTCCTTCGCGATGGCGATGGCGGTTTGGAAGGCCTCTTCGGCGACTGCAAGATTCACTGGGTCGCGCCTGAGAAGAATTTCGCCGCGCAAACGCTGAAGCGCGGAGTCGCTGAAATGCGAGCCTGTTTGCGCAGCGTGCGCAAGCGTCTCCTCGATGAGCGCTGAGGCGTCATCGAGATGGCCTCCTTCAGCCTCGAGTGCGGCGAGGAGACCCGCAAAGAAGGGCGAGAGCGTCAGACCGCCCTGTTCGCGAAGTCTGTCGCGCGAGCGACGCAAAGCCTCTGTACCGGCTTCGAGATCGCCTCCTCGCGCGCGCGCCCACCCGGCACACGCTTCGCCGCAGGTAAGGTAAAGCGCAAGGCCGCCGAGGCGGCTGATCGCGACAAGCGCATCCGCCGCCGCAAGCGTCGCCTCCGGGTCGCCGCGCATCGCCTCGTAAAACGCCTTGAACAGCCAAGCGTTCGCACGGGTCGGGAGGTGATCGAATCGATCGGCGCGGGAGACCGCCGCGTCAATCAGCTCGCGTGCAGTCGAAAGCCCGCCACACACCAGATTGACACAGGCGAGATAGGCCATCGCGCCGGCTTGCGGATCGAAGCCGAACATGCGGCGAGACTCGTCATCATGTGTGGGGTTATGAAGGCGCATCGCCTGCTCGAGTCTCATCCGAGCCGATCTGAAGTCGCCCGCCACAAAATGCGACAAGCCGAGGGCGCGGCAGGCGGCCGCGGCCTCCATTTCCCGCCCCTCGGATTCCGCATCCTCGAGGAATTCCCGGGCGATCCTCAAGGAATCGGCAAGCTGCTCGCGCGTGAGGCTGACAATCCAGCGGCCATAATTTGCGGCAAAGCGCTCTCGTCCGCCCCCATGATGGCCCGCGAGCTCGCTGGCGCGCTCAAAGGCCGCTTTGGTCTCCTCGGCCAAAAAGCCCCGCGAAAGCGCAACGGCCTGCGCGTAGCCGGTCTGCAACTGCAGCCGCCACTGCCTCTGCTCGACCTCCGCCTTGACCTTGTCTGTCTCCGCCAGCGCCGCGAGCAGCGCCTGCGCCTCGGCGATCTCGGGCATTTCCGGGCTCGGCGTGAAGCCTTCGAGCGCCGGCGCAAGGACGGCGTGGGCTTCGGCGGGGCGGGCGGTCGATTGATAGAGCTTGGCGAGCGAAAGTGCGGCGAGGAGCTCGTAGCTTCGCGCGCCCTGCTGGCTGGCTAGGGAAATGGCGGTCTGGAATGCTTTTTCGGCAGGCGCGGCGTTCAAGGGGTCGCGCTTCAATAGGATGTCGCCCCGCACGCGATTGAGTTCGGCTTCGAACGCGCGAAAGCCCAGACGCTCCGCGGTCGCCAGCCCTTCGTCGAGGTCCGCAAGCGCACGCTTCGGATCGCCTGTTCGCGCTTCGGCCTCCGACAACAGGATCTTGATCAACCCGTCGAAAAGGGGGGCGTTCTGCTCGCGCAGATTTTCCGCGCCGCGGCGCATGCCCTCGAGTCCGTCGGCCAGCGCGCCGCTATCGGCGCTCAACCACCCTTCGAGAAATACGCCGAACGCTCGGAACAAGCGCAGATCGTGCTCGCGCACAAAGCGGGCAAGTTCGGAGGCGTCCGTCCGAGCGCGCGACCGGTCGCCGCGCATCAAATCAAAGAAGGCCGCATGCATTGCGCCGAGCGCGAGCGTGTTGGCGTGAGTGAGGCTCGCGACCCGTTCTCTCGCGCGCTCAATGAGCAAAGCCGCGCGATCGATCTCGCCGAGAACCCAAAGCGTAAGTCCCAGGTAGGCCATGGCGGGCACGCCGGGGTCCATCCCGAAGCGATAGGCGAGATCATCGTCGCGGCCGGGTTGGAAGCGTGCGAGCGCGCGTTCGAGATGGTCGCGCGCGAGACGAAATTCTCCGGCGAACCAGTGGGTGACACCCTGGACCCTATGCGCGACGCCGGCCTCGGGCGAATCGGGTCTCCCTTCGATGTCGGCCAGGAAGGCTGCCGCATGCGCCCTCATCGACGGAAGTTCGCCCCGCGAGTAGCTGCCGGCCCACAGGCCGAAGCCCGCCGCCAAGCGCTCAGGCGCGTCCTTGTCGCCAACCGCAGACTCGCGGGCTCGCGCGAACGCTTCGGTCGTTTCCGGTGCGCCAAAGCCGCGCGCGGCGATCAGCGCGTTGCCGTAGGCGACCTGCAGTTGTCCCCGCCGCTGCCGCCGCGTCGCCTCCGCCTTGACCTCGTCCGTCTCCGCCAGCGCCGCGAGCAGCGCTTGAGCCTCGGCGAGCTCAGGCATTTCCGACGTCGGCGCAAAGCCTTCGAGCGCGGGCGCGAGGACGGCGTGGGCCTCTGCGGGGCGTGCTGTCGATTGGTGGAGCTTGGCGAGCGCGAGCGCGACGCGTAGTTCGATGCTGCGCGCGGCTTGCCGCTTCGCGACCGCGATGGCGGTCTGGAGCGCTTCCTCGGCAGCCGCCGGATTGGCTGGGTCACGCTTCAGCAGCATTTCGCCGCGGACGCGATGCAGTTCGGCGTCGAACGCGCAATGGCCAATCCGTTCGGATGTCGCCAGTGCCTCGTCGAGGATCGCGAGGGCGCGGTCGACATTGCCGGCGCGGGCTTCAGCTTCGGCGAGTGTAATCTTGATAAGGCCGTCAACGACCAGAACGTTTCGATCGCGCAGCAGTCCGGCGCCGCGCCGCATTTCGTCGAGCCCTCCTCCAGGAGCGCCGCTTTCGGCCGTCGCCAAACCCTGGAGAAAAACCCCGAATGCCTGCCAATGCGGCAGATCATGCTCGCGGGTGAGCCGAGCGAGTTCAACAGAGTTCAATGCGGCGCGCGAGAGGTCGCCGCGCATCATTTCGAATATGGCCTTGTGCATCGCCCAGTTTACGCGCGTGGCGACATGGGCAAGGGCCGCGACCCGCGCCTCAGCAGCGCTGACGAGGGAAACCGCGCGGTTGACGTAACCGAGCGCCCATAGCGTAATCGCGAGGTACTGCGTTGCCGTGACCCCAGCGTCCTGTCCGAAGCGAAAGGCCAGATCATCGTCGCGCCCGGGTCGGAACAAGTCGAGAGCCCGTTCGAGATGTTCCTGCGCTTGGAGGTACTCTCCGGCGAACCAATTTGTGATGCCTTGGACGCGGTGAGCGACTCCGGCTTCGGGCGAGTGCGGCTTCGCCTCGACGTCTCCGAGGAAGGTCTCGGCGTGCGCCCGCATCGCGGACAGCTCGCCGCGCACGTAGTTACCGACCCATAGGCCGTAGTCGGCCGCCAGCCGTTCGGGCGCGCCCTTGTCGCCAACCGCCAACTGGCGAGCCCTTGCGAAGGCCTCGGACGTCTCGGGCGCGCCGTAGCCACGCGCCGCGATCAGCGCGTTGCCCTAGGCGACGTGCAGTTGTCGCCGTTCGCCCGAGACGCCCGTTGTCTTCCCGCCATCCGCCTTGTCCGCCATGGCGATCGCCTTGCCGAGATGGGCGATCGCCTCTTGGAAAGCCGAGCGACGCAAGGCTTGATCGCCCGCTGTTCCCCACCATTCGATCGCGAGATCGTCGAGGCCGGCTTCGGTGAAATGATGGGCGATGACTTCGGGCTCGGCCGCCGCGCGCTCGAGATCGTCGCGCAGGATTTCCGCGGCGCGCCGGTGCAAGGCCTGGCGGCGGCTCTTGAGCAGGCTCTCGTAGGCCGCGTCCTGGATCAGCGCGTGCTTGAAGCGATAGGTCGCCTGCGGGCCGGCGCCCTCGGCGATGAGGAGGTCCGCGTCGGCGAGCCTGTCGAGCGCGGATTGCAGTCGGCGGTCATCGACCGCGGCTACAGGGGCGCGCTGCAGGGCGGGGTCGGCGACCCCGTCTACGGGTCCGCGGTCGGCAACGCCGCGGTCATCGACCGCGGCTACAGCGGCGAGCAGCGCGTAGGTAAAATCTCGCCCCAAGACGGCGCCGATCTGCGCGACTTCGCGCGCTTCGCCGAGCCTGTCGAGCCGCGCCGCGAGCGACTGCTGAAGCGTCGGCGGGATCGCCTGCAGGCCGCCGGCCTCGCCGCGCTCGATGAGAAGGCGCGTCACTTCCTCGACGAACAGCGGCACCCCGCCGGTGCGCTCGCTCACGCCCTCGACCGTCTCCTTGCTAAGCGCATGGCGAGCGGCGAGCTCGCCGACCATCTGCGCGACGTCTGCGCGATCGAGGGGGCTGAGCGAGATGACGCTATGATGCGAGCGCAGGCTCCAGGGCGGACGGAACTCGGGCCGAGTGGTCGCGAGGATGAAGAGCGGCGCTTGCGCTGCGCGCTCGGCGAGCGTCTGCATCAGATCAAGCGTCGTCGGGTCGGCCCAGTGCAGGTCCTCGAACGCCAGCACAACGGCTTGCGAGCGCGCGCCCGCGAAAACCCATGCCGTCATCGCCGCCAGTTGCCGGCGGCGCAATTCCTCCGGCGCAAATTTCGCCGCGCGTTCTTCCGGCAGCGGGATGTCGACCAGCGCCGCGATCAGGGGCGTATATTCAGCGGGGTCGAGACCGATCAGCCGAAGCGTGTTCTCGAGGTCGGCGAGGCGCCGGTCGGCGGGCTCATCCGCGCCAAAGCGCTGGCGTCCCCAGTCGGCGATCGGGTGCAAAGGCGTATTCTGCAAAAGTTGCGATGACGACCATTCGACAAAAGTGTGCGGCGTCTCGCCAAGCGTCGCGCGAAACTCCTCCACGAGGCGCGACTTGCCGATCCCGGGTTCGCCGACAATGAGCGTGAGCTGGCCCGCGCCATTGCGGGCGCGCTCCCAGCGCCGGCGCAACAGTTCGAGTTCCTCCCCGCGCCCGACGAGAGGGGTGAGCGCGCGCGCGCCAACGCGCCTCGCGCCGCTCGCGCGCACAATGTGGTAGAGCGTGACCGGCGCCGGCACGCCCTTGAGCTCGTATGCGCCACGGTCTTCGGCGACGAACAGCCCGGCAGTCTGGCGCTGCACGTTCGCGGTGACCAGCACGCTCCCCGGCTCGGCCGCGCCTTGCACGCGCGCCGCGACGTTCGGCGCTTCGCCGAACACTTCGCCGCCCGCGTCCACCACAACCGGCCCCGACTCGAGACCGATCCGTGCGGAAAGCTCCGGCGCGCCCTTGCCTGCGTTCCTGGCGTTGATATCGGCGATGGCCCGCTGGATCGTGAGCGCCGCCCTGACCGCGCGCTCGGCGTCGTTCTCCTGCGCCCGCGGATAGCCGAAAAGCGCCATGAGCCCGTCGCCCAATCGCTTAAGGACATGCCCGCTGAGCCCGCCCACCGCGGCCGAAGCCTCGTCGAGATAGGCGCTCACCAGATTGCGCCAGTCCTCTGGGTCGAGGCGGGCGGCGAGCTCGGTCGAGCCAACCAAATCGCAGAACATGACTGTGATCGGGCGCCGCTCGGCCGAGAGCTCGGGAGCTTTTTTCGCAGGCGCAGGCGAAGGCTGTGGCGCGGCCTCCCGGCCCGGAGGCGGGACCGGCGCCAGAGCCCCGATCGCGGCCAGGAGCTTGCGCCTGTCGCCTACGGTGGCGACGCCGATTTCCTTCAGGTCCTCGACCGTCAGGTGCGGGAGGACCGCCTCGTCGATCCCGCTGTCGCGGAACGCGGCCTCGTATTGGCCGAGACCGAGGTTCTTGAGCCAGGTCACGACGTCCACGGTCGCCTCCGCTCACTGGTTTGGGATAATCGCCCGCGCCTTGCGCTCTGTAAAGCAAAGCCAGGGACGGGCGCGGTAGAAACCTGAGCGAATGTCCGTTCCTGGCGCTCTTCCCCCGTACCAAGCTGATCCGGAAGGACAGCAACGGGTCGAGGGTGGTCAATCGCGGGGCCGACAGCGCCGGGCAGCCCGGTCCGTGCGGTCGAGAATGGCGATCTGCCGATCAGGGCAGGGGGCGATGTTGGGGCCCGGCGGCGCCGTCGGCATGATGAAGGCCTCGCCTTTGTCCGCTCGCCAGATGCCGGCGACGCCAAACCACTGCTCACACGTCCTCGTGAACAACCCCCTGTCCTCTCGCTTCTTCATCAGACGGTTGGCGCTTACTGCGCCGAGGAGCGACAGTGTCGGGCTGGTCCACAGATCGGCGTTGATGTCGTTGTCCGGATCGTAGCCCGCTGCGATGGGGCAAGTCTCTTAAACCAGGGCGTGGGACTTGGTCTCGATCGCTTTTAGGAGATCGCTCCAGGACTCGTCGAACGATTTTGCGCCCTCGGTTTGGAGGTCCGCCGCCAACCTGTCAGGATCGACGCCTGCCCTGACGATCGCCGACAGCGTCTCGCTCGCGACCCCGCCGTCCCGAGGAAGGACGCTGCCGACTTCGCCATGATCGGCGAAGTGCGACAGCGTCTCTTCGGGCATCGTATTGATCGTGTTTGGCGCCGCCAAAGCGCCGATATAGAGCGTGTCCGGGGCGCGGGGGTCCTTCGTGCCGGTGCTCGCGAACAGGAGGCGTTGCGTGTGCGCGCCCCAGTTTTCAAGGCGCTGCCACCGTTCCGAATCAAGGAGATCGCGATAGGCGGCGTAGGTCGATTGCGCGACTGCGATGCCCAGGCGATCACGCAGGTTGTCCGGCAACTTGTCCATCGTCGCCTTGTCCCAGCGGCTGACGAACAGCGACGCGACCGAGCGAACGTCCAGGCTTAAGCCCGAGGCGATCCGGCGTTCCAGGCCGCGCATGTACGCCTCGGCTGCAGCAATATATTGTTCGCGCGAGAAGAGAAGCGTGACGTTGATCGGCACGCCTCTGAACGTGGCTTCCTCGATCGCCGGGACGCCCTGCTTGGTTCCAGGTATCTTGATAAACAGATTGGGCCGGGCCGCAGCGGCATGGAGAGAACTCGCGGCTTCGACCGTCCGCTGTGTGTCGTAGGCGAGAAGCGGCGACACTTCGAGCGAGACCCACCCATCGACGCCGGCGGTCCGGTCGTGGATCGGCCTGAACAGATCGGCGGCCTGCTGCAGATCGGCGATCGCAAGCCTGAAGAACAAGTCTTCGCGCGGAACGCCGCTTTTCGCCATCGCGCGGATGTCCTGATCGTATGCGGCGCTCTTCGAGATCGCATGGTCGAAGATCGTCGGGTTCGATGTGAGCCCCGTGATCGACAGCGTATCGATGTATCGTTTGAGCGTGCCGGACGTCAGCAGATCGCGGGTGATGTTGTCGAGCCACAGGCTCTGACCCGCATTACGAAGCTTCTCGGTCGCTGTCATTGGCGCGTTCACTATTGCTTGTCGCGGTAGGTCCGGAAGATCATCTCCCGCTCCGCCGGCATCAGCTCTTCCGGCCCCAGACTCATCCTCACCCTTGTGAATCGTACCGATGAAGCGCAAGGGCGCGTGGTAGTCACCGTCATCCGCCGCGCGCCGGCGTTGACGCCAACGCAGAAGGTCTCGCAAAACCGCCCAGCGGATTTTGACGGATCTAAACAGCCCTTAGCGGCAATGTCATGACGATGCTTGTCGTCAAGGGCATCGAAGGAGGCAATGGGCAAAGCCACCGGCCCGGGGCCGCGTAGGCCTGGCGCAGCAGCGTTGCCAGCGGCGCGCCCTTGCCGATTGCGAGTCGGAAGAGAGTCTCCGGCGCAGTTGGGAGCGCACGCCGGACGAGACAAACTGATGATCAGGTCCGGTCGCGCTCAGGCGTGGCCAGCGTCGGATGAGAGCATCGCCTCGTGGACGCCGAGCATCGCCAGCGCCTTGCCGTATTTGTGCTCGAAATCGGCGTCGAAGATGAGCTCGGGGTCGGCCGGGCAGGTGAGCCAGCCGTTGGCCAGGATTTCGCTCTCGAGCTGGCCCGAGCTCCAGCCCGCGTAGCCGAGCGCGAGCAGCGCGTGGGCAGGCCCGGTCCCCTTGGCGATGGCGCGGAGAATGTCGATCGTCGCCGTCAGGCAGACATTATCGGCGATCTTCACCGTCGAGTCGGCGCCGCCATAGTCGGCTGTATGCAGGACGAAGCCGCGCCCGGTCTCGACCGGGCCGCCGCGCAGCACCTTGACCGCCTCGGCGCGGGACGGCAGGCGGATCTCCTCTCCGCCCGGAACGATGTCGAGCTGCACCAGAAGCTGGGCGAAGTCGATTTCGTCGGCGCGGTGGTTGATGATGAGCCCCATCGCCCCGTCCTCGCGATGAGCGCAGAGATAGACGACCGACCGGGCGAACGGCCCCTCCCGCAGCGAGGGCATCGCGATGAGGAACTGCCCTTCAAGGCTGGTCGGGGGCGGAGGGTCTGCCCGTCTCATGTTCGCCTCCGGTGATGCGGCTCCCATCAGATTGCCGTGAATGTTAGTCGAATCCTTGGCGGTGGTATAGAGAGGCATGACGAAGCCTTCGGGCGAAAACAATGATCGGCGCCAAATCGTGAAGGGTTTTCTGAAAAAGCCTCGCTTTTGTTTGTGGACAACGCGCGGCGCGGGAGAACGTTCCTCCGCTCCGTCGCTGCGGATCGGAGGAATAGCTCTCGCGGTCGGCGGATTTGCGTCGGCCGCGATTGCCGCGGACGCCTTTTCGACCGACTGGGCGCAGGGAGCGAAGTCGGAGGCGCGCCTCGTGGCGGCGGGCCGGGATCTCGCGGGCTTCGAGGTCAGGCTCGCGCCCGGCGCAATCACCTACTGGCGCGATCCCGGCGACGCCGGCGTGCCGCCCACGTTCGATTTCGCCGGCTCCGACAATCTTGAGAAGGCCGAGCCGATCTTCCCCGCGCCGAAGCGGATCAGGGAATCCGACGGCGGCGAGGCGTATGGCTACGAGCGCGACGTAGTCTTTCCGATGAAAATCGAGCCCGGCGACCCCGCGAAGCCGGTTACGCTCAAGCTGCATGCCAATTTCGCGGTGTGCGAGAAGATCTGCCTGCCGGCCGAGGCGCGCCTTGCGCTCACTTTGCCGGGCGCCGGCTCGCCTCACGCGGGCCTGGTCGAGGCGGCGCTCGCCGCCGCGCCGCGCCCGATTTCGCCGAAGGCCTTCGGCGATCTTGCGAGCGACGGCGCCGACGGCTGGCGCCTCTGCGCGCAGGCCGAAGCCGGAACGGCCCGCGACCTCTTCGTCGAGCCGCCGGAGGGCTGGTGGGTTTCGGTCGCTTCCGCGCCAGCAGAGGCCGGGCGCGACTGTTTCAGGCTGACGCTCCGCCAGACGCCCAAGGACGTCGCCCCGCCCGTCCCCTTGCGCCTGACGCTGACCGGCGGAGCGGGGCCGGTCGAAACGACGGTCGAGGCGCCGGCGCTGCGGTAGGATAATCGCATCATCAGTCGCTTGCGAGCCCCCTCCCCTCCGCCCTACCCCGTCGACGGGAGAGGGGGTTTTCATCCTGAGAGCAAATGCGCCTCGCCGCCAGTCGCCTCAATCAAAGCAACGGCGTCTCGATCGAAGCTCGCGAAAACGCCGCCGCCGGCGCGCCGGCCTTCAAAAGCGATGACGCCATCGGCGAAATCGCCCCCTCTTTCGAGAATGGCGAGACCGGCCTCGACCGCAGGCCGGTCAGCCGCGACGTTTGCGCTCTGCACCAGTTTTCGTACGCCCCCCGCAACCTCCGCTGCGTTTCTCTTGTAGCCGCGCATCAGCACCCAGACGAATTCGCAGAGAGCGGGAAGCGTCGCCGCGACCATCTCCGCTTCGATGAGCGCTGCGACCGCGAGCGCGCTCTGCATCGGCTCGTCCAAAACCGCCGCGCGCACCAGCACGTTCGTGTCCGCGGTGATTTTCACCGCCGGCCCGCCCAGCCTTCGCGAGCAATCGCTTTTATCTCTTCGATTGAGAGGGTGGGCCCGCCAGCTTTTTTGAGGCAACCCACGAATGCTTCGAGACTGGAGTTCGCCTCAGCCGGCCTCACCTCCATGCGAGCGGGAGCCACGAACTCGACCGTGATCCTGTCGCCCGGCCGAACACCAAGCTGGTCCAGCACCGCCTTGCGTAGCGTGACCTGACCCTTGGAGGTGATTTTCAAAGTGCTTTTCATGGCGGGTTTCGAGGAGCGTTGATCTGGGGGCGTTCAAACGTCTCCCGGGAGAGTGTAAGGAACTAATGCCTTACTTTCAAGAGGGCGTTTCACCGCTAATACCCCCGCGTCCGATCGACCACATTGCGCAGCGGTTCGCCGCGCTCGAACGCCTCGATCTGGCGGGCGATGGCGGCGGCGACGGCGGCGGGGGCGGAGATGGCGGCGTTGTGGGGGCTCACATAGACGGCCGGATGGGACCAGAGGGGCGAGGAGGCCGGCAGCGGCTCGCGTTCGAACACGTCGAGCGAGGCGCCTTTGAGGATGCCGGACTCGAGCGCGGCGAGGATGTCGGCCTCGATTTGCAATCCGCCGCGTCCGGCGTTGATCAGCACCGGGCCGCCGAGCTGGCCGCCCTTCTTCAGTCGCGCGAACAGCGAGGCGTTGAGCAGGCCGCGCGTCGCCGGCGTCAGGGGCAGGAGGACGACGAGGATGTCGGTCTGCGCAAGCAGCACGTCGAGGCCGCCCGGGCCGCTGAAGCATTCGATTCCGCGCGCTGATTTCGGCGTCGCGCTCCAGCCGGCGACCTTGAAGCCGAGCGTCTTGAGCTTCGTCGCCGCGTCGAGGCCAAGCGCGCCCAGGCCCAGCACGCCGACTTGAATATCGCCGGCCTTCGGCTGATGGTCGTCGTCCGCCCAGGCTCGCTCGCGTTGCTGGCGCTCGTAGCGGCGGAGCTGGCGCAAATGGACTAGCGCGTGCATGACGACCCATTCGCTCATCCGGTCGCGCAGATCGGAATCGACGACGCGCACGATCGGCCGGTCCGGCAATGCGGGATCGGCGAAGAGATGATCGACGCCCGCGCCGAGCGAGAAGATCGCGGCGAGGTTCGGCAGGTCGGCGAGCGCGCCCGGCGGATGCGCCCAGCTCAGCACGTAGCGGATGGCGGCGCCGTCGAACGGCTCCCCGATGATTGCGACCGGATGGGAGGGCAGCAGCACTTCAAGCCGCGCGCGCCAGGCGGACGTGTCCCATCCGGGCGCAGCGAACAGGATGCTCATTGAGCGCCGGCGATGCGGGCGACCACCGGATCGGCCAGAGCAGGCGGCGCGTCGCTCAGCCAATAGGCGGCGCGAAGACGCCGCGCGGCTGCTTCCGCTTCGCCGGCGGTGCGCGCATGCACCCGCGCCAGCGGCGCCTCGGGTCCGACTTCGGCGCCGATCGGCTGAAGCTCGGTGAGCCCGACCGACGGGTCGATCGTATCCGC
>JAFAHO010000296.1 GCA_019237205.1 Hyphomicrobiales bacterium | reverse complement strand
CCAGCCGGATCTTCCCCTGTCGTGACGGCTGCAAGCAGGACTCGAGCTCGTTTTCTTGCCTCGTCCGGGGTCAAAGGCCCATATCTGCCAACCGTAACAAAGCGCCGTGGAGCCGAACGCCCACCGCCGTCGGCACGATAGCGAACTACGAAAGTCTTGCTCCCGCTTTTTTCTACACGGAGCCCAAACCCGGCCAGTTTGGAATCCCAAACATGGTACCGATCAGCCCGCGGTTCTGCAGCAGAGACAACAGACTTCGTTAGCAGAATACTTGCCGACCTATCCATGGAGGAGAGCCCTTCCGACCACGATGGTGTGCACATGGTGTCCACCTTGGACGCCGGCGCTAGGATATCGGTGAATGCGTTGTCGTAGCAACAGTTTGTTTCGCAATGATATCGTAGTGTAGCCGAGTACCACCGGATAGTGTGGCGTAGGCCAGTGGCAACCTTGCCAAGGTTGGGGGCGAGGGTTCGAATCCCTTCGCCCGCTCCAAATTTCATCAAAGAAATCAGTGTCTTAGAACGGTCCTTCGGGGCCGTTTCTTGCTTCCCCGCCCCAAACACCAAAGCCGGGGAAGCATGGGGGAAGCAGCAAAAAGCGTGATGCCGGACGCTCCCGAATACGTTCGGTACGGCCGACGCCGCTGCGGCCTGCAGTTCCGGAGGCGTGACGCACTGCAACGACGCCGCTGCTGAACCGAAAGCGAGAGCCTCGCCGCACGCTGTTCCGCTTCCCTCAATCGCGATGCAGGCCGTATCCAACTTCCCCGCCTGCTTCCTCGATTCACGGCGCGGAGCGTGAAACAATATCATCGTTCAACACTCCCAGCCGCCAAGCGCATCGGCAGCACAGGCCGAGGCGAGACCGGCAGGCGCACAAACCCGTGCGCCCACTGCCGCATCGTCCAGCGCGTCGACCACGACAATCGAGGACCCGACCGTGCTGGCGCGGTCGAACGCCCGTGGCAGTGCATCCGCCAGGAGCACCGTGCTGAGCCGTTGTCCCTGCGGCTCTTTTGGGATGGCGCTGATCATGACAAGCCTCACGTGAAAAAGCCTCGCGTATCGGCGCGATCGGAAAGTCGCACCGCGCGAAGGATTAGAGTTGGCGCCAAAGCTAATCCTCCAAGGCCTTGAAGATCGCGTCGGCCGGATCGCGGTAGAACTCAATATTGACTTTCGTCCATATATCGTCCGGCAGCTCATTCAATTGACGACGTGCCGCTACCGGCGTCAGAATTGTACTGGCGCCTTTCTCGACCGCGAGTTCAGCCAAGCGGGCGGCTTGCGGTACTATTTCGACGGAACCGCCTAGTGTCGCGGATCCCACAATGATCGTGCCTCCTCGGCTATTCCGTCCGAGAACGGAGCCGCAAAGTGCCGCGAGAACGGGAACCCCAAGACCGCCGCCTGACTTGTCCGCGTCGACTGCACGAGTTGAATGGTAAATTCTTGAGACCGAGGGTCGCGGTCACCGACGAGGTTTCTCGCCTGCGCATACAGGATCTGCTCGCCAACCTTGACACTCTCGCGGAAGGCGGGCGGGGAGGGATGATTCAAAATTCGAACGCCGGAACCGGGTTGGTGGGTCACCTCGACTCGATAGAGACCTGCGCCCGATTCGCCGATGCCAGGACTGATTGCCCAAACCTGGCCCGGCGGCAACGGATCGCTCTCGATAGCCTCGTCAGATTGAAGCTCAGGTGTTGCGACAAACACCTCCACTCCGTCCGGTCCGAGCGTGTAGCTGAAATGAGTGTTGCGGAACTCGCTCTTGAAGACTCGCTTCTGTTGCTCTTTGACCCTGCGCCGGCTCTCTAGTGCCAGCTTGACGATCCACCTCCAAATCTTCATCCGGGACGATCGTATGAGCGTTCGGGTAAAGAAGTTTCACAAGCCCGCTGACGGTCTTGCGGACGGCTTCGATATTGCGCCCGGAAAGCGCTCCACCGAGATGGACGCGACCATCGAGAATGTTGACCCGCGACGAACTCCGCAAGCGAGTGAAGGCTTCGGACAGGAAGTCCGAGACGAGGCCAAAATGGGCAGTCAAATGCTTGCGAGGGTCCGGTCAGATGGAGCGCGCTGCAGGACTACAACGTGACGACACGTCGCTGGCCAAGCTCGATAAGCTTAGAGTCTTCGCCGACACGTTCCGGTAAGGGTGTCGGCCTCGTCGTCCCGTCGCTCCTGACTTGGCCGGGCTCGGCCATCGTCCACGACATCAAGGGTGAGAACTGGACGGTGACCGCAGGCTTTCGCGCGCGGCATGGCCGCGTGTTGCTGTTCGATCCAACCAACGCCGGGTCTGCCGCCTCTAATCCCTTGCTCGAAGTGCGCCGCGGCGAGTGGGAAGTCCGCGACGTGCAGAATGTCGCGGACGTGCTCGTTGATCCCGAGGGTTCGCTTGAAAGGCGGAACCACTGGGAGAAGACCAGCCACTCGCTGCTGGTCGGCGCGAATCCTGCACGTGCTTTACGCCGAGGTGGATAAGACCCTCGCGGGCGTCGCCGCCTTTCCTTCCGATCCGAAGCGCCCAATCGAGACGACGCTGAAGGCGATGATGACGACACCCCTTCTCGGCGACTTAGGCCCGCATCCCGTTGTGGCGTCCACGGCGCGCGAGCTCCTACGCCAAGATCAAAGCCGGCTGCCGCGCCAGCCCCTATCGTGCGAGAAAGCAGCTGGCCGAGCCGCGGTTTGGACAGATCAAGCAGGCGCGCGAGCTTCCGTTAGTTCCTCTTGTGTGGTGTCGAGAAGGTCGCCCCCGAATGGGAACTCCTCCGCCTCGCCCACAAGATTCATAGGCTCGCTCGAGAGGGAGGACACAGTCACTGACCGACCTCGCAGCAGGAAGGCCTCGCCAACAGCGAACCGGAACGGTGCAATCGCATTGCCAACAGGTTCTTGTGGCCTTGGCGCTAAAAGCGAGGTGCGGCATGTAGGCCCCTTGGTTGGCCCTCTGGGCCGGAGATATTTTAACATGTTGCATTATCAATGTTTTAGTGACAGTTTTCGAATCCCTCAATCCTTCAATCCTTCAATCCCTCTCGCGTACCGCTTGCCCGACTCGTCCGGGCAGGGCGGCCGCGCGACGGCAGAGCGTCCATCCCGGCGAAGCGCGCCTTCTCCCCTAGCGTCTCCTCGATGCGCAAGACCTCGTTCCATTTTGCCATGCGTTCGGATCGCGAGAACGAGCCGACTTTGAGCTGGCCGGCGCCCCAGCCGACGGCGAGGTGAGCGATCGCGACGTCCTCGGTTTCGCCCGAGCGAGCGGAGACGATCGTCCCGAAGCCCGAGCGGCGGCCTTCTTCGCAAGCGGCCTTCGCGTCGCTGACCGTACCTGCTTGGTTGACCTTGATCAGAACCGCATTGGCGCTGCGCTGGCGCGCCGCTTCGCGCACGCGCCCGACGTTCGTCACAAGGAGATCGTCGCCGGTCACCTGGACGCGGTCGCCAATCGCGGCAGTGAACCGCCGGAATCCTTCGGCGTCGTCTTCGGCGAACGGATCCTCAATCGAGACGATGGGATAGCGAGCGCACCAGCCGAGCAGCATCCCGGCCAGACCGTCCTGGTCGAGTTCGCGCTTCTCGAGGCCGAGCCGGTAGCGTCCGCCGCGACCGAACTCGGACGCGGCGACATCGAGCGAAATCGCCACGTCATCGCCGGGCGCGAAGCCGGCGCGTTCGATCGCAAGCATCAGCGCGTCGAGCGCCTGCTCGTTGCTCGAGAAGGCGGGCCACCAGCCGCCTTCGTCCGCGACCCCTTGCACGAGTCCGCGCTCGGCCATGATCCGTCCGGCGGCGTAGTAGACCTCGGCTGTCGTCTCGAGCGCTTCGGCGAAACTCTTGGCGCTCGGCGCGACGACCATGAAATCCTGCACGTCGGTCCGCCATCCGGCGTGGGCGCCGCCGCCGAAAATCTGGATTTCGGGCAGCGGAATCAACGCCGGCCCGTCGCCGGCGAGATAGCGCCAGAGGGGGAGCTTGCGGCTCCCCGCCGCCGCCTGGAGCGCCGCGAGCGAAACTGCCGTGAGTGCGTTGCCGCCGAGCCTCATCAGCGTCGGCGTGCCGTCCAGCGCCACGAGCCTTCGGTCGAGACCGGCCTGATCGAACGGATCGCCGCCGATGAGCGCGGGCGCGATCTCGGCGTGAATTCCTTGCAGCGCATCCCGCACGTCGAGACCGCCGAACCGGGGGCCCCCGTCGCGTTTCTCGACCGCCTCGCGGCTTCCGCGCGACGCGCCGGCGGGAGCGATGCCTCGCCCGACGGCGCCGTCGCTCAGCGCGATCTCCGCTTCGACCGTGGGACGGCCGCGCGAATCCCAGACGCGTCGAGCGCGCAGCGACCGAATGACCGGATCGCTCATGCGGCCCCGCCCCACGCCTCAGCGACGTCCCCAAGCCTCATTGGCGGCCGGGCGACAAGCGGCGCCGCGCAACGACGGACGGCTTCGCGCTCGCTCTCGCGGGTCAGATATTCAACCGGAGATTTTCCGTCGACACGGGCAAGGAACAAGGCCGGCAGAAGCGCCGCCGCGCGGCGTTCGAGTTCGCTCGCGTCCTCCCAATCGATGCATTCAATATATGCGCCAGCCAGCGCCAGGAAGGCGGCGAGGTATCGCGCTTTGTCGGCGCCGGCGCGCGCGCCTTTTAAGAGGAGATGGTTGAGGCAGAACGCTAGGTCGAAGGCGGGATCCCCAAACCACGCGCATTCTGCGTCGAGAAAGACCGGGCCGCGCGGACCTTTGAGTATGTTCTTAGGGCTCACGTCGCCATGCACGAGTGAACGCTTCGTCGCAAGGGTCTCGCTCGCCAGCGCGTCGAAGCGGTCGGCGAGAGAGGGATGCGCGCGGGCAGTCGCGCGCAAATAAGGCTCGACCCGAATCGCTTCGAATATTTCGTCGTTCGCGAACGCGATGCGCAGGTTTTGGTCGGCCGCGCCTCGGGCATGAAGCAGCCCAATATCACGCCCGACCGAGACCGCAAAACTGGCGTCGACCTGGCCGGCGAGGAGCTCCGTCTTCCACAGCGCAAAGTCCGCAGGCGGCAGGTACTCCATGGCGAACAGGCCCGCCGTCCGGTCTTCGCCGAGCACCTCGGGGGCCGCGCGGGGGAGCCAGCGCCTAACCGCGCGCATCCAGGCGGCCTCCGCTGCGTTGCGCCCGACCGGCGCCTCCCAGAGCGCCGTGACCTTGAGCCTCGGCAGGGCGCGCTTGACGCAGAAGCGCCGTCCGCCAGCCTCGATCAGGCTGATGTCCGACGAGACGCCGCCGACGAGCGGCGTAACCCTGACCATCTCGGCGGCGCCGATAAGGCCAAGGCGACTCAGGGACTCGCGAAGATCGCTAATCGCTTCGGGGGCGAGCGTCAATAGGTGGCCCGGCCGCCCGAAAGATCGAAGACCGCGCCCGTGCTGAACGAACATTCGCGGCTCGCGAGCCAGCAGATGAGCGACGCGGCTTCCTCGACGGTGCCAAAGCGCTCCATCGGAATCTTCGAGCGCATATAGGCGATGTGGGCCGGCGAGACCTGTGCGAGGATCGGGGTTTCGATCGTCGCCGGAGTGACGGCGTTGACGGTGACGCCGTCCTTGGCGAGTTCCTTGCCGAGCGACTTGGTGAGGCCGATCACCGCCGCCTTCGACGCGCTGTAGGCCGAAGCTGTCGGATTGCCCTCCTTGCCCGCAATCGAAGAGACGTTGACGATCCGGCCGTAGCCGCGCGCTTTCATCAGCCGCGCGACGAGACGATTGCAATAGAAGAGGCCGTTGACGTTGATGTCGAAGACCCGCTTCCATTCGGAGACGGGATAATCGATGACGAGCGCATTCAGTCCGGCCACGCCCGCGCTACAGATGAGCGCATCGATCTCGCCCGTCGCTGCGCGGGTTGAGGCCGTGGCGCGCTCGACATCGGAGGGATCAGCGACATCGATGCGTTCGGCGCGGCATCGCGCGCCGAGTTCGGCGGTCGCCGAATCGAGCCGATCTTGATCGAGGTCCCAAAGCGTGACCTGTCCGCCTTCGGCGAGGATTCGGCGCGCGACGGCAAGTCCGATGCCGGAGGCGCCGCCGGTGACGACCGCCGACATACCGTCAAAGCGCTCGTCCGTTCCCATTCCTCGTAACCTCCCTGGATCCGTCTTGATTCGCCACTATGGAAACAACACTGCTCCAACGTCAACCTGCGGGCTGCGAGCGAAGATGGCGGTTATTCAATCCTTTAGAAAGAAAACGTACGCCCACAGCGAGACCGGGGCTTCCGTTCGCGAGTTGGGCGCTTCAAGCTTAGGCCGCCCGGATCGCCCGTCTTGCGGCGCCCGAACCCGCCATCACGACGACCATCAGGAACACCCCCCGCACGACGGATTGCCAATAGGCGCTGAGACTGATCCAGCCCAGTCCGTTCTCGAAATTGAGCACGTTGAAGATGAGGCCGAGCAGCAGCACGCCGATCAAAGTTGTGGCGACCGAGCCGACGCCGCCCGTCAGCAGCGTTCCGCCGACGACGACGGCTGCGATCGAGAACAGCTCCCAGCCCACGCCTTCCGCCGGCTGTCCAGCGCCGAACTGCGCGGCGAGGATGACGCCGGCGAGGCTCGCGAACACGCCGGACTGGACATAGGTCCAAAACTTCACCCGATCGACGGGCAGGCCCATCAGGCGCGCCGCTTCCTCATTGCCGCCGATCGCCAGGACGTAGCGGCCGAAGCTGCTGAAGTTGAGCAGGATCGACCCGTAGACATAGGCGAGGCCGGCGATCCAGGCCGGCGTGGGGAAACCGAGAAGGTCGCCTTGGCCGAGCCAGGTGAAGTTTGTCTCGTAGGAGACAGAGACCGACTGGTTGTGCGCAAGGAGAAGGCCGCTCCCGCTCGCCATCAGCATGCCGGAGAGCGTCGCGATGAATGGCTGGATCTTCATCCGCGTCACCATGAAGCCGTTGATGGCGCCGACTGCGACCCCTGTAGCGAGGCCGCCCAGCAGTCCCGGAAAGAGCCCCACTGGGGAGAGTACCGCGGAGACGACGCTGGCGCAGGCAGCGGTCGTTCCGACCGACAGGTCGATGCCCGCCGTCATGATGACGAAGCACATGCCAAGGCTCGTCAGCGCGAACATCGAATTGTAGCGCAGCACGCTCAGCACATTGTAGGCGCCGAGGAAATGATCGTAGCGAAGCGCGCCGAAGAGGATGAGGAGAACGAGCGCGATCAGGACACGCTGCTGGCCGGCCCATGCAAGGCTGCTCTGTCTCGACGGCGCGGCGGGAGTCGCGGTTCCGGCGCTCATGTGAACTTGCCCCGCTGCTGCGACCAGACTGCGCCGGCGATGATGAGGCCTTTGACGACCAGCGCGGCCGCGTCGGGCACGCCGTTCGCGAGCAGGGTGTAACGCACGAGCTGGATCAAGAGCGCGCCAATCAGCGAGCCGACCACGCTCGCCTGCCCGCCGGTGAAGGGCGTGCCGCCGACCGCAACCGCGGCGATCGCATCGAGCTCCATGCCGAGGCCGACGAGATTGGCGTCGCTGGACGAATTGATCGAAACGACGACGAGGCCTGCGATCCCGGCGCAGAGCCCGCTGATCGCATAGACCCAACGTTTAACCTGGTTCACGGGCACGCCCGCCAGGCGCGCCGCCCTCTCGTTGCCGCCAACCGCCAGAATTTGGCGGCCGAACAAGGTCCGCCGGAACGTCCATGCGGCGGCGGCGACGAGCGCCAGCATGATGATGACCTGGAAGGGCACGCCCAGGATGCGCCCGAGGCCAATGAACTGGAACGTCGGGTTCTTGAACACCTGCAGATTGCCATTCGTCAGCACCTGTCCGATACCGCGTCCAGCGATGAACATGACGAGCGTGCCGACGATCGGCTGCACCTGAAAGCGGGTGATGAACCAGCCGTTGAACATCCCCAGGAGGCCCGCGGCGGCGACAGGGATGATGAAGGCAAGTGCGTCGCCGAGCCCCGGATGAGCCCGTCCGAACGGGCTCAGAAAGATGAGCGGCGCGAGCGCGCCCGCGATCGCCATTAGCGAGCCGACGGAAAGGTCGATGCCGCCGGTGGCGATGACCAGCGTCATGCCGACCGAGACAATGACGATGGTCGCAACCTGGGTGAGGTTCACGTTCAAGGTCTGCCAACTGGCGAAATTCGGCGTGACGGCAAAATCGAACGCGAGCAGGACGATGAGCGCGGTCAACGCCGCGTAGCGGCGGAAGAACGCCGTCACGTCGAAAGAAGCGCCTTTGCCTGCAATTGTCGGCGCGTCAGCCATTGGCGGTCCCGGTCGCAGCCGGGTCCTCATGCGCCATCGCGGCCATGATCGCCGGCGCGCTTGCCGCGGTGTGGGGCAGGTCGGCCACCGTGCGGCCGTCGCTCAACACGAACACGCGGTCGGCGCCCTCAACGATTTCTTCGAGCTCGGAAGAGATCATCAGGACGCCCAGGCCCTGATCGGCAAGCTCCCGGATCAGCGACTGAATCTCGGCTTTGGCGCCGACGTCGATGCCGCGCGTCGGCTCGTCGAGGATCAGGAGCTTCGGGTCGGTGCACAGCCAGCGAGCGAGCAAGACCTTCTGCTGATTGCCGCCGGAGAGCTCGCGGATCTTCTGCTCGACGCTTGCCGCCTTGATCGCCAGCCGGGCCATGAATCGGTCGACAATAGCGCGCTGGCGCGCCTCGTCCACCACGCCCATCTGGGTGAGGCGCGGCAGGATACCGAGCGTAAGGTTCTCGCGCACCGACATGTCGGGAACAATGCCGTCGGCCTTCCGGTCTTCGCTGCAATAGCCGACGCCGAGTGCGATCGCGTCGGCCGGTTCGCGCGGCGTAACTTCTTTGCCCGTCAGGCGGATCGTTCCGGCATCCGGCGGATCGGCGCCGAAGACCGCGCGCGCCACTTCCGTTCGCCCTGATCCGAGTAGACCCGCGAGTCCGACGATCTGGCCGGTCCGCACCTCCACTCGCGCGTCGCGCACTTTGCGCCCGATCCGCAAGCCTTCGGCGGAAAGCACTTCTTCGCCCGCTTTGGCCGACGTCGCGGAAAAGCCGGTCGCGTGGGCGCGGACGGTCTCGAGGTCTCGTCCCAGCATGGCTGCGATCAGGTGCAGCTTGTCGACCTCTGCCATAAGGCTCGTCATCACGGTGCGCCCATCGCGCATCACCGTGACCCGGTCGCAGACCTGATAGAGCTCGTCGAGCCGGTGGGTGATGAAAATGACCGCCACGCCTTCGGCGCGCAGCTGGCGCATAACGTCGAACAGAACCGCGACCTCTCGTTCATCGAGCGACGAGGTCGGCTCGTCCATGATCACGAGGCGCGCCTTGAACGACACCGCGCGCGCAATGGCGACCATCTGTTGGATCGCTGTACTGAAGCCCATCAGCGGACGCCGTACGTCGAGCTCGACCGCGAAGCGCCGCAGAAGTTCGGCCGCCTGGTGGTTCATTCGTCTCCAGTCGAGCAGGCCATAGCGTCGGTGTTCGCGCCCAAGGAAGATATTCTCGGCCACCGAGCGGAAAGGAACGAGGTTGATCTCCTGGTAGATGGTGCTGATGCCGCCGCGCTGGGCCTCGTGGGGCGAGGCGAAATCGATCGGCTCGCCGCCGAACGCGATCGAGCCGCCGTCCCGTCGGTAGGCGCCGGTCAGCACCTTGATGAGGGTCGACTTTCCGGCCCCGTTCTGGCCGACGAGGGCCATGATCTCGCCGGCCGCGACTTCAAGCGAGGCGGACGACAATGCCTTCACTCCCTGAAAGCGCTTGTCGATATCGCGCATGCCGAGGAGTGGAGCAGTCATCGGAACTTTCGGTCCTGGCGGCCGGAAAGGGGCGCTGCCGAAACGCCCCAACCCGCCGGCACCAAAGCAGGCGGGAGGGGTTTCGGCAAGTCAACGTGCTTCGAGAGTTCCTCAGTACGCGTTCGGCAGCGCCTCCTTGGCGTTGCTGGCGTCGTAGAAGTTGTCGGGATTGATGATCATCGGCGGGATCGTCTCGCCGTTGGCGTATTTGTAGAGGATGTCAAACGCCGCTGGCCCGAAGCGTGGGTTGCACTCGCAGGAGCAGCCGAGTTTGCCGTCCACGATCGCCTGGATGGCGTCTTTCTCACCGTCGATCGAGACGACGAGAATGTCCTTGCCGGGAACCTTGCCGGCAGCTTCGATCGCGGCGATGGCGCCGAGAGCCATTTCGTCGTTGTGCGCATAAACGATCGTCGCGTCCGGGTGCGCCTGCAGCAAGGTTTCGGCGACCTGCCGGCCCTTGTCGCGAGCGAAGTCGCCGGACTGGCTGGCCAGAATGGCCATCCCCGGCGCCTTCGCCTTGATCGTGTCGTCGAAGCCTTTTTTGCGGTCGTTGGCGGGCGACGCGCCGACTGAGCCCTCGAGCTCGATGATCTTGCCCTTGCCGTCGGTCTTGGCGATTGTCCAGTCCGCGACGCGCTGGCCTTCCTGGACGAAGTTCGAGCCGATGAAGGCGAGGAAGTCGACTCCGGGCTTCGCCAGCGCAGGATCGACGTTGCGGTCGACCAGGAGCACGGGGATACCGGCCTTCTTTGCGTTCAGGACCGCCGGGATGAGCGGCTTTTCTTCGCGCGGGGGGAGGAAAATGAAGTCGACGCCTTGTGCGATCATGCTGTTGACGTCGGCGACCTGCTTGGCTGCGGAGCCAGCGGCGTCGGTATAGACGAGCTGGGCGCCACGCTTGGCGGCTTCGTCCTTCATGCTCGCGGTCTGGGCGAGACGCCATGGATTATTGCTTTCGGTCTGCGCGAAGCCGACTTTGTAGGAATCCTTCTTCTTCAGCGGCGGCACCTGGCCGAAGGCCGGCACGATCGTCAGCCCGGCGGCCGCGCCGACGCTTCCGATGAGCACTTGTCTGCGATTGATCAGCATCGAGTTTCCTCCATAAAAAAACCGCGCCCTCGCGCGTCCTGACGGCTTCTTGACCGTTCGATTTCGGGGCAACGGCGATGGTTCGGCCGGATTGAACCCCGAGGGCCAGCGATGATAATATTCCGCTAAAGCTTGTCAACGGCAAAGCTGAAGATTTCAGATTCAGGTTGCAACTCAGTGGCTTGGTGCGCTAATAATATTTGCAAACCCGAGAGGAAGCGATGCGGGAGGGAGACGGCGCGCCGGTCGGCGCAGACCGCCGGCGGCCGGATGGCAGGCGCGGCTACGCCCGGCGTCACGCGGCCGCGCGCCGGCCGACCATGATCGACGTCGCCAATGAAGCGCGCGTTTCCCAGACCACAGTCTCGCTTGTTCTCAACCACGCCGACGGGGCGCGGCTCTCCCAGGAGACGCGCGAGCGCGTGATCAAGGCCGCCGCGCGCCTTGGCTACCAGCCGGGACGCCGCGTCGGCGCCCCCGCCGCGGCGTCGGCCGCTTCGATCGGCTTTGTTTGCGATGAAATCTCGACCGATCCCTGGACCGCGATCGGCCTCGACGGCGTGCGCGAGAAGGCGTGGGAGCACGGGCTCACTGTGACCGTCATGGTCACCAGGGGCGATACAGAGATGGAGGCGGCGGCATTCGCGCAACTTGCGGCCCAGCCGCTGCTCGGCCTTGTTTATGCGACCATCAACACCCGCCTCGTCGAAACGCCCGCGGCTCTCCTTGAGCGGCCCGCGGTCCTTCTCAATTGCCACGCGGCCGATGGTTCGCTGCCCTCCGTCGTTCCAGGCGAAGTGGCGGGCGGTCACGCGGCGACCGATGTTCTGATCCGCGCCGGCCACAGGCGCATCGGCTACGTCAACGGCGAAGCCAGCATGGAGGCCTCGCGCCACCGGCTGAGAGGCTATCGCCAAGCGCTTGCGACCGCCGACCTGCCGTTCGATCCCGACCTCGTCGGCGAAGGAAACTGGCAGCCGCTCTCGGGCTACGAGGCGACGCTGGCGCTAATGGCTCTCCCTTCGCCGCCGACCGCGATCTTTTGCGCCAACGACCTGATGGCGGTCGGATGCTACGAGGCGCTTCGCGAGCTCGGACTGAGGATACCGGAGAGCGTCGCCGTGATGGGCTACGATGACCGCGAGATCGCCCAGCACCTTCATCCGCCGCTCTCCAGCGTGCTCCTGCCGCATTTCGAGATGGGCTCGATCGCGGCCGAGATCCTCATCGACACCGCGGCGGGCTCCCCCGGCCGGCCGAGGCAGATCAAGGTCGAGTGTCCGATCGTCCGGCGGAAGTCGGTGTGAGGCGCCCGCGCGCAACAATCAAATCAACGGCCGCGCTCATCCTCCGCCGAGCGCCGGATCCACTCCTCCTCGTCGATCGTCTCGACGCCAAGTTCGCGCGCCTTGGTCAGCTTGGAGCCGGCTCCTGGGCCAGCGACGACGAGGTCGGTCTTGGCGGAGATCGAACCAGACACTTTCGCTCCCAGCCGCTCGGCCACTGCTTTTGCTTCGTCGCGCGTCATTTTCTCCAGCGATCCGGTGAAGACAATGGTCTTGCCGGCGAGCGGATGGCCGGCGGCGATCGCCTCCATCGGCTGGACGGTGATCTCCTTAAGGAGCGCATCGAGCGCCGCCTCGTTGCGCTCCTCATGGAAGAAGTCGGCGATCGCTTCGGCGACCACTGGGCCAATGCCTCCGACCGCCGCGAGCTCCTCCGCCGCGTCCGGCACCCGCGCGGCGGCGCGGAAATGCTCCCAGGTTCCGAAGTGACGCGCAAACCGCCTCGCGTTGGTTTCACCGACATGGCGGACGCCGAGCGCATAGAGGAAGCGGTTTAGTGCGATCGCGCGCCGCGCGTCGATCGCTTCGAAGAGGTTGCGCACCGACGTCTCGCCAAAGCCTTCCCATTCGCGCAAAAGGGGGCGTCCGTTTCCGTCGCGCGCGCGAAGGGTGAAGATGTCGGCGGGCGTGCGGATGAGGCCCTCCTTGAAGAAGAGCTCGATCTGCTTGTCGCCGAGCCCCTCGATGTCGAAGGCGTTACGGGAGCAGAAATGCTTCAGCCCCTCGACGGCCTGGGCGGCGCAGACCAGATGTCCGGTGCAGCGGCGCACGACATCGGCGACCATGGTCTTCTCGTCGATCTCGCGCACAGCCGCCGATCCGCAGACGGGGCAGATCTCAGGGAAAACGTAGGGCTCGGCGCCCGGCGGGCGCTTGTCGAGCACGACTTCGAGGATCTGCGGGATCACATCGCCCGCGCGTTGCACCACGACCGTGTCGCCGATGCGCACGTCCTTTCGTGCGATCTCATCCTCGTTGTGCAGTGTCGCGTTCTGGACGACGACGCCCCCGACGGTGACCGGCTTCAGCTTGGCCACCGGCGTCAGCGCGCCGGTGCGCCCGACTTGAATCTCGATCCCTTCAAGGATGGTCATCGCGCGCTCGGCCGGGAATTTATGCGCGACCGCCCAGCGGGGGCTGCGCGAGACGAATCCAAGCCGCTGCTGGAGCGCGAGGTCGTCGACCTTATAGACCACGCCGTCGATGTCATAGCCGAGGTTCGCGCGCTCGGCCTCGATGGCGCGGTAGTGCGCCAGCATCTCCTCCGACGTCCGGCAGAGCCGGGTCAGCGGGTTGGTTGGCAGGCCGAAGCGGCGCATCGCCTGGATGGCGCCAAGCTGCGTCGTCGCGAAGGGCTCGCTGACCTCCCCCCACGCGTAGGCGAAGAAGGCAAGCGGCCGCGACGCGGTGATGCGCGGATCGAGCTGCCGGAGCGAGCCGGCGGCGAAGTTGCGCGGATTGGCGTAGATCGGCTTCCCCGCTTCGGCCCGGCGGGCGTTGAGCGCGGCGAAATCCTCCTCGCGCATGTAGACTTCGCCGCGCGCCTCGAAGATGCTCGGCGCGCCGTCAAGGCGGTTCGGGATCGCACGAATTGTGCGCACATTGGCGGTGACGTCCTCGCCCTCGAAGCCGTCGCCCCGGGTCGCCGCCTGGACGAGCTCACCGTTCTCGTAGCGGAGATTGCAGGAGAGCCCATCGATTTTCGGCTCCGCCACCACCGCCAGCGGCGCGTCTACGGCGCGCCCTAGAAAGCGCCGCACGCGGGCGCAGAACTCCTCGACCTCCTCGTCGGCGAAGATGTTGCCGAGCGAGAGCATCGGCACGGCGTGCCGGACCTTGGCGAATTTCTCCGACGGCGGCGCGCCCACCCTGCGATTGGCCGATTCAGCATCGGCGAGCTCGGGAAACACCGCCTCGAGCGCGGTATAGCGGCGGCGCAATTCGTCGTAGGCCGCATCGGAAATAATCGGCGCATCGTCGCCATGGTAGCGCCGGTCGTGCTCGGCGATCTCGGCCCCGAGCCGCTGATGTTCGGCCCGCGCCTCGGCGAGAGTCGGCTTGGACCGTGTCGGCGTCTTCGTCATGCGCCCAAAACTAGCGGGGGCGGGGGCGGAAGGCGAGGGCAGGGCCGCTAAACCATCCTCACAAGCGGTTCTGGGGCGGCCCCATTGCGATCGGCCGATCGTTGAAGTCTGTTGGGAGTAAATGCAAGCCGATGCCGGCGTTCGGTTGGTTGTATTCTCGCTGTTCTGCAGTCTAGCGAAATTTCGCACGGCGCCGTTGACGAAGTTAACGAACTTTTACTTGTCAGTGACATAGTTTTGGCGGGTTCAGCGGGTTATAGTTCAGTTTGCGGCTCCGGAAACCTTTCGGCCTGAGACCGCACGACAAGTGTTTGAAATTGTAGGATGAAACGAATGCACACCCAACGAACGACGTTTGCTCGCTACTTCGTTTTCAGCGCATTGGTACGACAGGCTTCGTAGGCCTCTCCGGCCAAACGTTCGCCGCCGACAACGGCGCCTGGATCCCGACCTGGGCCGCGAGCCCGCAGCCCGTCTGGGACGCCGATTTTTTCGCGCCCGTCGGCGTACCGCGCTCGGTGCGCGACCAGACTATCCGCCAGGATGGACGCGCAAGCATCGGCGGCAGCCGCGTGCGGATCGTTGTGTCCAACGAATACGGCAAGCAGCCGATCACGATCGGCGCCGCGCATGTCGCGCTCGCAGGAGCGGAATCCAACATTGTCGCGGGATCAGACCGCAACCTGACCTTTTCCGGACAGGGCTCAATCACCGTTCCGCCAGGGGCGCCGGCGATCAGCGATCCGGTAGACCTGCAGGTCCCGGCGCTCGGCAGCGTTGCGGTGAGCCTTTACTTTCCCGAGATAACGCCAACGACGACATGGCACAACGATGCGAAGCAGACCGGGTATCTCGCCGATGGCGACGTGACCGGCGCGGCCGACCTCAAGGATGCACAAAAACTGCCGTCGCGCCTGTTCCTCAGTGAGATTTTGGTCGATGCAGCGCCTGAGGCTCGGGCGATCGTGACCTTCGGCGATTCGATCACCGACGGCGACGGCTCCACCCCCGACGCTAACCATCGCTGGCCCGACCTGCTCGCCGAGCGGCTGATCAAAGAGGGGGCGACGAATGTGGCGATCGTCAATGAAGGGATTTCCGGGGCGCGAGTGCTGCGCGACCGAATGGGCGACAACGCGCTTGCCCGCTTCGACCGCGACGTCTTGAGCCAGCCGCGCGCCGACACTGTCGTCTTGATGATGGGCATCAACGACATTGGTTGGCCTGAAACGATCCTCGTTCCCAAGGGGGAGCCTGCGCCCTCCGCGCAGGACGTGATCGCCGGCTATGAGCAGTTGATCGACCGCGCCCACGAGCGCCGCTTGCGCATCCTGGGCGCGACGCTGACGCCGTTCGAGGACACGTTCCATGGAACGCCACTCTACGGCTACTATGACGAGGCCAAGGAAGCCAAGCGCGAGGCAATCAACAACTGGATCCGAACGAGCGGAAAATTCGACGGCGTGATCGACTTCGATGCGCTCGTGCGCGACTCATCCGATCCGAAGCACATCAAGGCCGAATATGACCACGGCGATCATCTGCATCCGAACGATGCCGGATACGCAGTGATGGCGGGTGCGATCGACCTTGGAATGCTCGGCGTGAAGTAGTTCGAGTTTTCACGCTCGCACTCTTGACGATATGCCTGAGGTGTCGCGCAGTGAGGCGCCGCCCGCCTATCCGGGGACACGAGCGCGACCTCGAGCTCGGCCGCCACCGCGCGGGCGAGGTCGCGCGCGCGATTGCCGAGCTTAAGGCCGTTGCGAGCAGCTACTTCGCCGAGAGCAGCTATTCCGAACCTTCATGGCAGGCTGCCTATTGGGGCCCGCACCATACAAGTCTCGCCACGATCCAACAGGTCTATGACCCGGACGACTTGTTCGATGTCCATCACGGCGTCGGCAGCGAACGCTGTAGCCTGGACAGTTCGACGGGGTGACTGCGCGATAGCCGGCTGCCGGACGACCCTCCAGCCGCAACCGGGCGGCCGAATCGTTCCCGTCTCCTCCGCAAGCAGCAAGAGAGAGGCGTGTTTGCGCAGGATGTCAGGCGTTAATGGCCGCTTGAGCGCCATCTCCATAAAGCGGCAGAAGAGTTGCTCAATTCGCTTTTTCGCCGATAGCGAAGTGCCATTCTTCCAATGAGTGGATGTGGTCGAGCCACCGCGAAAGATTTTCGTACGGAGTTAGGTTGATTCGCGATTTCAGTGCGTACATCGGGTAGGCGGCAAGGAAGTAGTCGGCCAAGGTCAGGTGATCCCCGCATAAATAACCTGGTCGTTCCAGCGCTGTATCCAATAACGCTGCGGCCTGATCCAGCTTGGGCTGTATCGATGCCAGGCGCTGTTCATCGGACGCGCCCAACCCCTTCATGGGTTTGAACATCCGCTCGAAGATGAAGGGCTGAAGCGAGGGATTCCAATGTGCCAAGCCCCAAGCCATCCAGCGCAAGACGTCAGCCCTTTGCCGCAGGTCAATTGGCAGCAGGAAGTGGGTCGGTTCGAGCGAACCCAAGTATTCCAGGATGGCGACGGTTTCCCAGAGCACGAAGTCACCGTCTCGTAGGACGGGTACAAGTCCATTTGGATTCAATGTCAGAAATTCGGGATTCCGATGTTCACCGCTAAATAGATCTACATGGCGGATGTCCAGCTCGCTTCGAAGTCGGCGAGCCACGGCGAGCGCGGCGACGCAATTCGGCGACGCGGGATGGATGAAGAGACGCATAAGACATCCCATTGGTTCGCCTCACGGGTTCAACGCGCCAAGGCGCGCGGCGAGCTGCGTGAGAGACGACTCCCAGCCCATGCACGCGCCGATGCAGGAGTCACGATCCGATACACCCACATGACGGAGCGTGACTCGTGTGCCGCCATCAATCTCCTCGAGGAGATACGTGACGATTGAGGGCTCCGCTGAGGAGCCTGGCGCGTTCCAGGTGTGGGAGAGCTTGCGGGGCGGATTGACCTCAAGAAACTTCCCCTCGAGCTCCCACCGAACACCCTCTCTTCCTATCCCGGAGGCGCGCCAGTTAGCGCCGACCCTGACGTCACCTGACCACTCACGCGCATCGAAAACGCTTGGCTTGCCCCACCAGTCGACGATCTCGCGGGACGCGAGCGCCTGGAAGATGCGCTCAGGCGCGGCTGCAATTTCGACACTCGCAAGAATCGATCCCGCGTCCACATCCGCAACGGCCCTTGCCGCGCCGCGCCGCCCTCTAAGAGTGTTCATGACGTTCCTTCCAGGTTACGCTTCAGGCGAGATAGGCTGGACTGCCAGAAGCTCCGATAACCTTCGACCCAGCCGACCACTGCCTGCAACGGCACAGGGTTGAGTTTGTAGTATCTCTCCCGACCGCTGCGGGTCTCTACGACCAATCTCGCGTCGCGTAGTACCTTGACATGCTTAGAAATTGCGGGGCGAGTCTGGTCAAAATCTGCGGCCAACGCGCCGGCATTGGCCGGGCCAGCGCGGAGCCGATCGAGGATCGCGCGTCGGGTCGGGTCGGCGATAGCGCGGAAGACGTCTGCGTTGGCCCGGGCTCGGCTCATGTACTCATCGCGTGTCTATATTTTCCATATTGGTTACATTTTATGGGGACCACTGATCTCTTGTCAACTCCCAGCTTGAGGCGTGAGCCAACCGCGCCATCGGCTGGAGATTGAAGCCTTGGTCGAAATGATCGAGGTTGCCTGCGCAACCGCGCGACTCCGGACCGTTTCATCTCGAGAGAATCACGCGACGTTGGATCGCATTCAATCTTGGCGGCATGGTTCGACGCCAATGCCGGCCTGTCCGTGCTCAAAGCGCCGGCGCGCCTTGGGCGCCCGGAATTCCAAATTCTTTGAAACGGCAGGCCGACCGCCGAGAAACAGAGTGACTGGACGATCATCGACCGGCCGAGCGCGGAATATCCGCTCTATGTCGGAGGCGGCGACCAGCCGCGCCTTTGTTCATGGCGGCGACTGGCACGAAGAGCAGCAGACCAGTGACAGCTTGCATCGCTAAGCGCGCGTCGCGAGCGACTCTGCTACCCGCGAAATACACCACCAGCGGGACATGACCGGAGCGGACGAAAGGGTTCGAACCCTCGACACCAACCTTGGAACAATGAGATGGCGCGCCCGACACGATTCGAACGTGTGGCCTCCACCTTTCGGAGGGTGGCGCTCGATCCAGCCGAGCTACGGGTACATCTCATTTCGCCTAGCCCGATCAACTTTCGACGGTCAACGGATTCGGACACGTTCAATCGAGCCTCTCTTTACAAACACCCAACGCGCCGTGCCGATGCGCGCTGCGCGCTTGTTCGCTGCCTTACGCGGTGCTTACGCGAAAGATTTTTCAGATCGGGCTGCTTGCCAACAGACTCTCAACTTACTGAAACCCGTTGTCTTTTCCACTTCCTTCCAAACCAAATTCCCTTGACATCAGCCCTCGTAGCGCAGGAGCGAGTTCATCACGACGGGGCTGTCGCCGAGGATGAGGCGGTTCACCCAATTCTCCTGATACTCGTAGGCTTTGGTGATCGTGTCGGCGAGCGGCCGGTGTGGGCCCCCGAACAGAGCGAACATGTCCGTCTGCGCCGCATCTTTGCGGTGGCTCTTCAGCGTCTCGATGATCGCCTGGGTCGACAGAAGCTCATGGACGAAGAGCGGCAGCGTCGGCACGTCGAAGCTCAACCGCTCGGCTTTGCCGGCCCAATTGAGGAAGGCCGCCGACAGGCGCTTGAGCTGCGCTGTTGCGTTGGCGGGCGAGCGGACGCTGGCGGCGATGCGCCCGTCTGCGCTCTTGAACTCTCTCGGTTCCTTGAACGTGAACGGCGGTCGGCGTCCTTGAGCTTCGCCGCCCCCTCGATGCAGGCGATGAGCCATTCGCCATGTTCGCGGGCCGGATTCTTCCGAGCACGGGTTTTTCGCGCGCGCTTGGCGCGAACGCGATGTCCCGGCGCTCAATCGAGCATGTGGCTGACCATCCCGTCGGCGAGCTTGGGCTCAAACCAGGTCGATTTCGGCGGCATGATCGCGCCGGCGTCGGCGACCGCCATGAGATCGCGCATCTCGGTCGGATAGAGCGCGAAAGCGACCGCCATTTTCCCGGAGGACACGAGCCGCTCCAGTTCCTCGATCCCGCGCCCGCCGCCGACGAAGTCGATCCGCTTGTCGCGCCGCGGATCGGTGACGCCGAAGATCGGCTCAATGACATTTTTCATGAGCAGCGTCACCGGCAGCCGCGCGACCGGATCGGCGCTCAGCGCGGCCTCCGCCGCGATTTCGGGCTTGAGCGCCAGGCGACGCCAGCGCTCGCCAAGCACCATGCCGACCTCATCCGCGCGCGCCGGCCGCACCGGGCCGCCGCTCGGCTCGATCGTGTAGCGGCGTCCGATCTCGCGCAAAACCGCGTCCGGGGTCAGGCCGTTCAAGTCAAGCAGCACGCGGTTGTAGTCGAGGATGGTCATCTCATGCGCAGGCAGCAGCACGGCGAGGAAATAGCCGTCCAGCACCCCTCGCGCCTCGGCCACGCGCAGAGCTGCGGCGGAGCGATGATGGCCGTCGGCGATATAGAGCGCGGGCAGGGCGTCGACGGCGCTCGTCAGCGCCGCGAGGCTCGCCTCGTCATGGATCGGCCAGAGCTCATGGCGCACGCCGTCGTCCACGACGACATCGACCTCCGGCGCTCGCTTCGCTTCGCGCGCCAGAAGCGCATCGATCGCGGGCGCCTCGGGATAGGCGAGCATCACCGGGCCGGTCTGCGCGCCGACCGCCTCGATCTGGCGCACCCGGTCGTCTTCCTTGACCGGCGTCGTCAGCTCATGCTTGCGTATGCGGTTCTCAGCGTAGCCGCGGAGCGACGCCACCGCTGCGAAGCCGGTCTCGACGCGGTCGCGCCACTTCAGCCGGTAGACGTAGTAGCCGGGCGTGTCGTCGCGTGCGAGCACGCCCGCGTCGATGATGCGTCGGAGATTTTCCGCGGCCTTAGCATAGACCGTGGGGTGATAAAGATCGATCGTCTGATCGAGGTCGATCTCCGCCTTGGAAACGTGCAGAAAGCTCCACGGCTTTCCTTTGGCGCGTTCGCGCGCCTCCGCGCTGGACAGCACGTCGTAAGGCGGCGCGAGGACCTCCGCTGCGCGCCCGGGGGCGGGCCGCAGGGCACGAAAGGGTTTGATCAGGGTCAACGGGACTCTCGTCATGTGAGGGGTGAACAGAGTTTCGCTGCGGGGGCGGCGACCGCGGCGGGACTTAGCGCCCGAAGCCGGGGCTTGCAACTCAGGCGCCGAGGCGCCGACTCCCGGCCTCGACAGCCTGCTCCGGCGCGACCCATTCGAACCCCTTGAGTTGGTGGCGCGCCCAGGTGAACTGGCGCTTGGCGTAATGGCGCGTGTCGAGCTTTGCGCGCACGGCGGCCTCGGCAAGCGCGAGCCGCCCTTCCAGATGCGCGATGAGAGGCGGGACGCCGTGCGCGCGCATGACCGGCAGCGCAGGGTCGAGTCGGCGCTTCGCGAGCGCCGCGACCTCATCGAGCGCGCCCGCTGCGATCATCGCATCGAAACGCGCGTCGATGCGCTGGTAGAGCGTCGCGCGGTCAGGGGCGAGGAAGAAGCCTCCCCAGCCGCCGGGCTCGAGCGGCGGCTTCTCACGCGCGCCCTGGAACGAAGCGAGCGGGCGTCCGGTGGCGGCGATGACTTCGAGCGCGCGCAAGGTTCGCTGGCGGTCGGAAGGCCTCAGCCGCGCCGCCGTGTCGGGGTCAATCGCAGCGAGTTCGGCGTGGAGTTCCGCGGTCGCGCGTCCCTCGGCCTTCGCGCGCGTCGCATCGCGGACCGCTACAGACACGGCCGGCATTGCGGACAAGCCTTCGGTCAGCGCGCGGAAGTAAAGGCCCGTTCCTCCGACGAAGATCACCGGCCTCTCGCCGATCTCGGCTAAGATCTCCCGCGCGCGCCGCGCCCAGCGACCGGCCGAATAGTTGACTCCGCCGTCGATCTCGCCGAACAGTCGGTGGGGCGCTTGGGCCTCCTCGCTCGCGCTCGGCCGCGCGGTCAGGATGCGTAAATCCGCATAGACCTGCATCGAATCGGCGTTGATGATCGTCATGCCGAACCGTTCCGCGAGCCTCAGCGCGACCGCAGACTTGCCGCTCGCCGTAGGGCCTGCGATGAGGAGCGCGCGCCTCACCTCTTGTCCTTCATGTCAGCGTCCGGAAACCTCATGCCCGTCCTCGCCGCCACGCTCGGCGCCGATCCCGCGAAAGCGTCGCTCAGTGATGCTAGAGTCGATGACATCGCGCAAGACGCCGCCGGGTTCGCGCGCTGCGGGGCCTCGGCGTCGCCTACCGGGCGGAGCCCAATGGCGCCTCGGGCGGCGCGTGCGCGGATTGATCATGGCGACCTCACTGCGCTCCTCTTCGCGCAAGGCATCACACGCAAGGACTTCATGGAGGGCTAAGAGCGATGCTGAGAGAGAAGCTGTGAAGCGCGGGATGAAAAGAGCCTGGATTCTTTCGGTCGTCGCCGGCTTGACGACCGTGATGGCGTTCGCGAGCTTCGCCATCGGGCTCGACCGGCTGGCGCTGTGGCAGGTCGTCCGCGCCTGCGTCGCCGACTTCCAGCTGACCGGATCTCCCTTTCCGTGCCTTGCAGTCGATCTTTCCGGCGGTGAGGAACGCGGAAGCGTCGTCCTGCGTCCGCCGCTGTCCGATGACATGATCCTGGTCCCGACGCGACGGATCGTCGGCATCGAAGACCCGTTGCTGCAGTCGCCCGGAGCGCCCAACTATTTCGGCGCAGCCTGGCGCGCGCGATCCATCCTGAAGGGCGCGGACGGACGGCCGCCGCAGCGCGACGCGGTCGTCCTCGTCGTCAACTCGGCCGTCGCCCGGGACCAGGACCAGCTGCACATCCACGTGGGCTGCCTCGTTCCGTCCGCCCGGCGTGCAATCGCGGCGTCCGCGCCGAAGGTGCCGATTGGTGAATGGGCGCGGGTCGGCGCGGTCGTTCCCCATACGACGTTCTGGGGAACGCGCATCCGGGGGATGGACCTTGCGGGCGTCGAGCCATTTCGGCTCGCCGCCGAGGCTCTTGCCGACAAGGCGAGCGGCCCGAGCGACCTGACGATCGCAGTCGCCGGCTTTCGCGTCGAAGGCGAGGACGAATTCGTGATCCTGGCCTCCTACGCCAATGCGCCAGGGGCGTGGTGGCCGGTCGGCGCCGGCGACCTCCTCGATTCGAGCTGCCCGGCCGGCACGCGATTAGCCGGCTGAGGCAGGATTTACTTCTCGCAGAACACCGCCACCACCGCCTCTTTCTCGCGCGCCGCGATCGCGCCGGCGCTGAGAGGCGCCGCGGGTTCGGGCGTCATCTCGCCCCCGCCCAGGAAAGCGCCGATTGCCTCGGGAGCAATGATCGGATGGGACGAGGCCAGCGCGACGCCGGCGATCCGTTTCGGCTCGTCGGAAATCGGCGCTATAAGGCCGGCGAGGCCGCCCTCGCGGTCGAACGCCGGACCGCCGCTTGCACCTTTTTCGAGCGAGGCAATGACGAGCGGCTTCGCAGCGTCGCCCGCGAACGAAGCAGAATTCGCCGCGACCCCGTCGCTTCCGGTGCTCAGCACGATGAGATCTGGCTTGAGCGCCCCGAGCCGCGGCGGGTTGCCCCTGGCGGCGAAATCGCCCGCGAGGATCGCAAGGCGGGTCGCCGGGTCCGCCCGCTCGAAGCGGACGGGCTTGCCGCCGATGCTGGCGTTGGGGCAGTCGGCGGGTGTCAGCGCCGTCAGCGCCGTGCCTGGTCCGATGACTAGCGCCGTCGCGAAGGCCTTGGCGATCGGCGCGGGCGGGCTGCCCGACGCAGTCGGCGCGGTCAGCGGCGGGCTTGCCGGCGCTTGCACGGGAAACGCCTCGAACGAATTGGCGATCGCGATCGCGACCCGGTCGAGCTGCGCCCCTTGAGCGGCGGGATAGGCGAAGGTGAAGCCGCGGACCGGCGGGCTCGCTCCCAGGGTCGTCTCGAACCGCGAATAGAATTTCGTCGCGCCGTCCTGCCCCGAGACGACGAAGAAGACGCCGGGCCTCATCGCCTTGTAGGCGACCTTGCGGGTCGGCGTCTCGGCCGAGAGCCGCGCATAGAGCGCGGCGAGGTCCGCATCCGCGCTCGAGGCGAAGTCGAGCCTTGCTGCGCTCGGCTTGCCCATGAGCTTCGTCGGCGCGCCGATCCTGGCGCCAGTCTTCGGATCGGTGACGACCCTGAAGCCGACCGCCGCGCGGGCCTTGTCGGCCCCCGACATGAGCGTCTGAAGCTGAGGCGCCGACAATACGCCGTCGCCGGCCGCCTTTTGGCTGAGCTCAAAAGCGACGATGGCGTCGCGGGTGCGCTTGCCGAAATCGCCGTCGCTTGCGCCGTTATAGAAGCCGAGCCAGACCAGCGCGTCCTGCGCCGCCTTTCGCGTCGCCGGCGGCAGCGCGACGAAGGCGGACTTCTGCGCCGCGAAGGCCGCGTCGGCGGCCGGGGCGGCCGGCGTGAGCGGCGTCTGGGCCGGGGCGAGCCCGGCACCGAGAATTGAGGCGGCCAACGCGAGCAGGAGGCGGGCGGGAGTTCGGTTCATTGGATTCCTTCCGCAGGCGATTCCGGACGGCGGCCGAAGGCATGCTAGAGGAAGATGCGCATCGACGAAACTCAAGCGCGAGCCGGAGTGGGGCATTGAATTCGTCATCAAACGATGATAGTCGACTCGCCAGCGGGAGACGGACAAAATGCGAACGACGTTGGCGCTGGACGACGAACTTGTCGCCAAAGCCCAAATGCTTACGGGCGTGAGGGAGAAGTCTGGTCTCATCCGCGAGGCGCTCAAGGCCCTGATCGAGCGGGAAAGCGCGCGGCGGCTGGCGCGTCTTGGCGGCAGCGAACTTGATCTCGAGAAACCGCCCAGGCGCCGGCCAGCCCCAGCGTGATCCTGGTCGATACGTCGATATGGGTCGATCATCTGCGAGCGGGCAACGCGATGCTGGCGGCGCTGCTCGACGCCGGAATGGTTCTGACGCACCCCTTTGTCATCGGCGAATTGTCTTTGGGCGCCGTCCGCCAGCGCGTGGCCGTGCTCAGCGCCCTTGCGGACCTGCCTCCTGCCGTTGTCGCCACGGACGCTGAAGTCCTCGGGTTCATTGATCGTCATGCGCTGTTCGGACGCGGCGTCGGCTATGTCGACGCGCATCTGCTCGCCGCAACGCGATTGACCGCCGGAGCTGAGCTGTGGACGAATGACAGGAGGCTAAACACCATCGCCGACGCGTTGGGATTGGCTATGGCGCGGCGCCGCGAAACTTAGGGCTGCGCCCGTTCGCCTCTTGTCGCCGCTGCCCGCCCTTCCGCCGAATCTGGCCGGTGGCCCGAGAGCCGTGCTAAAGTAAGACTCCGTGCGACGGAAGCGTTGTTGCGGCCGTCGGAGAAGCGCGGAAGACTGAACTCCATCGGGGGAAACGAGGGCTGGGAACCATGCTTCATGCGCTGCGCTCGCTTGCCATTTGCCTCGTGCTCTTGATGGCCGGCGCGGCAGACGCCGCGGAAAACAAGCCGTTCGCGAGCGAAGACATGGCGAGCGACGCGATCCGCCTTGCGGAGACATTGCGCGCCGAGGCTGCCACGATCGGGGCGCAGGCGAAGGGAAAGACGCCGGAAGACTTGCGCAAGGCCGCTGCTGCCGCGGCGGCGGCCGCGAAGTTCGACGATGCAGCCAAGCTCGCAGCCGCCGCAGTCACAGCGGCGCCGAAAGATCCGGCGAACTGGCTCGCCTTCGCCACGGTCGCGATCAAGGCCGACGACGCCCAGGCGAATGGACGCTATGAGCTTGTGACGCAGGGCGCGACCGCGGCTTATGCGGCTTATCAACACGCAGCGGCGCCCGAAGCGCAGGGCGAGGCTCTGGCGCTCCTTGGCGATCTGCTCGCGCGCCACGAGCAATGGCGTCCAGCCTTGGACGCGCTCAAAGCCTCGCTCGACCGTCGCGATTCGATCGACGTCAGAAAAATCTACGAGGCGATGCGCGCGGAGCACGGATTCCGCATCCTCGACTACAAGGTCGACAACGAATCGACCTCGCCGCGCGTTTGCTTCAATTTTTCCGATCCGCTCGCGCGAAAGACCGATTTCTCGCCCTATGTCGCGATCTCCGGAGCGTCGGAGACCGCCATTTCCAACGAGGACCAGCAGCTCTGCGTCGAGGGCCTCAAGCACGGCGAGCGGTATGCGATTGTGCTGCGCCAGGGGCTGCCCTCGGCGGTCGGCGAGCAGCTCCTGAAGTCTGCGGACTATGAAATTTATGTGCGCGACCGCTCGCCTCAGGCCCATTTTGCCGGCAAGGCCTACGTGCTGCCGCGGCAGGGACAAGAGGGCGCGCCACTCGTCACCGTCAACACGTCCAAGGTCGGGATCGATGTCTTTCGCGTCGGCGACCGCAACTTGCTCGCGACCGTCAATCGCGACGATTTCTTGAAGCCGATCGATTCCTCGCGCGCCGACGAGATCGAGTCGCAGGACGGCCAGAAGGTCTGGAGCGGTTCGATGGACGTGGCGTCCGAACTCAACAAGGACGTGGTGACCGAGTTTCCGGCGCTTGACGCGGTCGGATCATTGCAGCCCGGGGTCTATCTGATCACGGCGCGCCCGTGGAAGGAGAAGGTTCCGGGCTCGGACGAGACCGAATCCGTGCAGCTCGCCACGCAATGGATGGTGGTCTCCGATCTCGGCCTGACGGCGATCTCCGGCGACGACGGCGTCCACGCGCTCGTGCAGTCGCTCGGCTCCGCCGCGCCGCTGTCCGGCGTCGAATTGAAGCTCGTCGCACGCAACAACGAAGTGCTTGCGACGAAGACGACAGGCGCCGACGGACGGATCGATTTCGATCCGGGCCTTTCGCGCGGCAAAGGCGGCTCCGCGCCGGGTCTTTTGGTCGCGACGCTTGGGCCCGACTACAATTTTCTGAGCCTGACCCAAACCGCTTTCGACCTGACCGATCGCGGCGTCGGCGGGCGCGATGCGCCGGAGGGGCTCGACGCCTTCCTTTACACCGAGCGCGGCGTCTACCGCTCGGGCGAGACGGTGTTTGCGACCGCGCTCTTGCGCGACGCGAAGGGCGTCGCCAAGCCCGGACTGCCGCTGACGCTCGTCGTCAAGCGGCCCGACGGCGTCGAGTACAAGCGAGCGACCCTTGCCGACGAGGGGCTCGGTGGGCGGGCCTTCGCCATTCCGCTGCTACCGGGCTCGGCCGCGGGAAAATGGACCATTGAAGCCTACGCCGACCCGAAGGGCGACAGCATCGGCGAGGTCGAGTTCCTGCTCGAGGATTATATTCCCGAGCGCCTCGATTTCACGCTGCGCTCCGCCAAACCATACATTGACCCAGGAGAGCCGGTTGAACTCTCGCTCGACGCGAGGTTCCTCTATGGCGCGCCGGCGAGCGGTCTCGACGTGACCGGCGCGATCCGCCTTGAGGCGGTTGCAGGCGATGCGCTCGCTGGCTTTCCCGGCTATGTCGCCGGCCTCGCAGACGACGATTTCAACACGGTCGAGGTCCAGTTCACCGACAAGGTGGAGACTGACCCCAAAGGCTACGCCGCTCTCTCGGTCGATCTTCCCGAGGGCGCGGCGTCCCGTCCGCTTGAAGCCAAGCTCATTGTCGACGTCGCCGAGCCGGGCGGGCGCACGGTCGAGCGGACACTCACCCTGCCGGTCCGCCCCAAAGGCGTAATGGTCGGCGTGAAGAAGGACTTCGATAGCAGCCTCAGCGCCGGGGACATCGCGACGTTCGAGGCGATCGCGGTCGCCCCCGACGGGTCGCGGGTCGCACGCAAGGGCGCCGAATGGTCGCTCTACCAGGTGACCAACGAATACCAGTGGTTCAACGCGGACGGACGCTGGAGCTTCGAGCCGGTCAAGTCGTCGAAGCGCGTCGCGACGGGAACGATCGACATCGCCGCCGACGCGCCGGTCAAGTTCTCGACTCCGATCGGCTGGGGCGCGCACCGACTCGAGGTCAAGACGCTGGATGGCGAGGAGACGAGCTTTACGTTCGACGTCGGCTGGTCGGGCACGGCCAGCGCCGACACGCCGGACAATGTCGTCGTGACGCTCGACAAGACCAACTATGCGGCGGGCGACGATGCGAAGCTTCGCATCAATTCGGCCTACGCCGGCAAGGCGACGGTCGCGCTCGTCGGCGAAAAGATAGAGCGCTTCCTCGACGTCGATCTCGTCGCGGGCGACAATGTCGTTCCATTCACGGTCGACCCCGACTGGGGACCCGGCGCCTATGCCGTCGCGCTGACCCACCGCCCGCTGGACGCGGCGATGAAGCGCATGCCCGGCCGCGCCATCGGCCTGGCCTGGTTTGCTATTGCGAGCGAGCGGCGCAAGCTCGACATCACACTCGACGCTCCGCCGCTCGCCAAGCCCCGCGAGCCGATGAGCCTTCCGATCAGGGTCGCGGGGCTCGCGCCGGGGGAGGAGGCGCGCGTAACTGTGTCGGCGGTCGACATCGGCATTCTCAATCTGACTGGCTTCAAGACCCCGGACCCGGCTGCCTATTTCTTCGGCCAGCGCAAGCTGCCGGTGGAGATCCGCGACCTCTGGGGCATGCTGATCGACGGAATGCAGGGCGTGGCGGGCGCGATCCACACCGGCGGCGACGGCGGGGGCAATCTCGAGGGCAATCTGCCGACCCAGGCGCCGCTCGCGCTCTTTTCCGGCGTCGTGAAGCTCGACGATCAGGGCCGGGCGACGGTTTCGTTCGATCTGCCGGCCTTCAACGGCTCGGTGCGGCTCGCCGCCGTCGCGTGGTCGAAGGACAAGGTCGGCTCGGCCGAGGCCGACGTGGTCGTGCGCGACGCGATCGTCGTCGCCGCGACGCTCCCGCGCTTCCTCGACGTTGGCGACCGCTCGCAAATGCATGTCGAAATCGACAACGTCGAGGGTGACCCCGGTGACTACATCCTCGATCTCGACGTTCATGGTCCCCTGACCGCGGATGCCGCCGCGCTGCGCCAGACGGTGCGGCTCGAGGCGCATCAGCGCCAGTTGGCGACGCTGCCGATCACGGCGGCGGGCGTCGGAACGGCCGATCTCGACCTGAGGCTGACCGGACCGAAGACGGATCAGGCGCAGCATTTCAAGCTTGGGATCGTCTCTGGCGCGCCCGACGTCTATCGCCGCGCCGTGACGCCGCTCATGGGCGGCGCCACACAGACGATTTCGGGCGATGAGCTAAGCGATTTCATTCCAGGCACGGGGGCGATCGCGATTTCCGCCTCGCCGTTCGGCGCGATCGACGCGCCGGCCCTGCTGCAGGCGCTCGGCCGCTACCCTTACGGCTGCTCGGAACAGACGGTCAGCATCGCGATGCCGCTGCTTTACGCCAACCGGCTCGCATCGATCGATGATCTCGGCATTGATCCCGATCTCGACGGAAGGGTGAAGCAGGCGATTGAGCGTGAGCTCAGCCGCCAGGGATCCAACGGCGCCTTCGGCCTGTGGACGGCCGACAGCGGCGACGACGACGCCTGGCTCGACGCCTATGTCGCCGATTTCCTCACCCGGGCGCGCGAGCGCGATTTCGCCGTGCCGCAGCTCGCCTTCGAGTCGGCGCTCGACCGGCTGCGCAACACCGTCGTCAATGCGCCAGAGCCGAGCAAGGACAACGCTGAGGCGCTCGCCTATTCGCTTTATGTGCTCGCGCGCAACGGGCGGCCGGTCATCGGCGACCTGCGCTATCTCTCGGACGCCAAGCTCGACGCCTTCCCGACGCCGCTCGCCAAAGCCGAGCTCGGGGCCGCGCTGGCGATGCTCGGCGACCGGGACCGCGCTGGCAAAGACCTTGGCGCGGCGCTCGGTGCGCTGGAAGCGGAGCGTGACGCAGGCGTTTCGCGTCCCGACTACGGCTCGCGGCTGCGCGACGCCGCGGCCGTGCTGACCCTGCTCGCCGAAGCCCATCTGATCGGCGGCGAGATCGGGGGCGACGCGATCGGCCGCGCGGGCGCTATGCTCGACGCGGCGCGCGCCGAGCGCTCCTACACAAGCACGCAGGAAAACGCCTGGATGACGTTGGCCGCCGAAGCGCTCGCCGAACATGCGAGCCTCGCCGCGTTCACCGTCGACGGCGAGCCCGTCAAGGGGGCGCTCAACCGGCGCTGGAGCGGCGCGGCGCTCTTCGGCAAGTCGATCGCGATCGCCAACAGCGGACAGAGCACCGCGCAGCTCGTCGCCAACGTGTCCGGCGCGCCGATCTCGCCCGAACCCGCCGCCTCGAACGGCTACGCGGTCGAGCGAACGTTCTACAAACTCGATGGAACCAAGATCGACCTCAAAAGCATCGCCCAGAACGAGCGGATCGTGGTGGCGCTGAAGGTGACCGAGTCGGAGGCGCGCTACGCCCGCCTGCTGATCGTCGACCGGCTTCCCGCAGGTCTCGAGATCGACAATCCTGCTCTGGTAGACGGCGGCTCGATCGATGCCTTCTCCTGGCTGTCGAACGACGTTCCGACGCATACCGAATATCGCGACGACCGCTTTGTCGCCGCGTTCGACCGGGCGCCAGGGCAATCTGCGTTCATCAACCTCGCCTATGTGGTCCGCGGGGTGGCGCCCGGACGTTACGTTTATCCGCCGGCGACCGCCGAGGACATGTACGACCCCGAGCGCTATGGCCGCACGGCCTTCGGCGAGCTCGAGGTGACAGCGAAGTGAGTATGTTGTCATGCCCGCGTACGCGGGCATCCAGAAACCTGCTGCGCGCGCTGGAAACTCGAGCCACGGCTCTCGACGACCGCTGGATGCCCGCTTTCGCGGGCATGACACCTGGGGGTAGCGCCTCGCGATGAGCGCGCATCGTCTCACTCGCCCCGTCCTCATTACGCTCGCCGCTGTCGTCGCGCTCGCCCTTGTCGCCGGCGTCGGCGCGACGATCGCGTGGCCGCGCTACGTCGCGAGCCTCGGACCGATCGATCTCATGGCCTCGCGCGAAGGCTCGACCGTCGTCGTCGATCGCGATGGCCGGCTGCTGCGGCCCTTCACCTTGCCCGACGGCCGCTGGCGGCTTCCGGCGACGGCGCATGACGTCGATCCGCGCTATCTCGCGATGCTGGTCGCCTATGAAGACGGTCGGTTTTATGAGCATCGCGGGGTCGACGCCCGCGCGCTTCTGCGTGCGTCCCGACAATTTCTATGGCGCGGGCGGGTCGTCTCCGGCGGATCGACGCTCAGCATGCAGGTCGCGCGTCTTATCGAGCCGCGCCCGGAGCGGTCGCTATCGGCGAAACTAAGACAGATCGCCCGCGCCATGCAAATCGAGCGCGAAGTCGGCAAAGCGGGCGTGCTCGATCGCTATCTGACCGTCGCGCCCTTCGGCGGCAATCTCGAGGGCGTGCGGGCGGCGTCGCTCGCCTATTTCGGCAAGGAGCCGCTGAAGCTCTCGATCGCCGAGGCGGCGCTCCTCGTCGCGCTGCCGCAATCGCCGGAGGCGCGACGGCCCGACCGCTTCAGCGCGGCTGCGCGCGCGGCCCGGGACCGCGTACT